>NZ_CP067396.1:1230625-1538281 GCF_023617245.1 Lysobacter enzymogenes | reverse complement strand
TCCTCGGGCGCGGCGCGCACGCCGCGGCGCAGCGACAGGTACTCGCACACCGCCGCGCGCAACGCCGGCAGGCCCTGCGCGGCCGGGTAGTTCGGCGGCGTATAGGCGGCCGCGTGCGACAGCGCGCGCGCCCAGGCCGAGGTCAGCAGCGGATTGGTGAACGGCACTCCGTACTGGAAGCTGTGCACGGTGCCGGGCAGGCGCCGGCCGGGGATGTTGGCGTGGTCGTGGTAGCGGCGCAGGCGGCGCGCGTAGTCGCTCTGCGCCGGGATCCGCGCCGGCGGCTCGCTGCGCGGCTGCGCCGGCGCGCCGGGCAGGACCACGAAACTGCCCGAACCGACCCGCGCCTGCATGAAGCCCTCCGCGCGCAGTTGCTCGTAGGCGGCCAGCACGGTGTTGCGCGACAGCCCCAGTTCCTGGGCCAGCAGCCGGCTCGGCGGGAAGCGCATCCCGGCCGGCAGCCGGCCGGCCAGCACCGCGTCCTTGAGCGAGCGGACCAATTGGCCGTGCAACGGGCCGCGGCCATCCAACGGCAGGTACATCCGCGCACTCCCGATTGGCCCCCTCGGGCCGCGCTCGCCGCGAGTGTGCCAAGCCCGCCGCCGGCTGGCGAGCCGTCGGCGCGGCCTGCCGGTCGCGGCACATCGAGCCCGCGCTGGCCGCGCAACCGCGGCCGTCCCAGGCCCCGAATCCGTTGCCGGGCGCGTCGGCGCAGGCACCGGTCGCGTCGGATTGGCTCCTTCGTCGCCCTGGAAATTGGCCCTCCTGATGCGCGACCGAGGTGGCTAGCTTAGGAACCAACCGCGGCATTCACGCCGCACCGCGACGACGCCGAGGGCCGCAATGAGCGTGCACCATCACCGCATCCGTTTCGCCGAGCATCTGGACCTGGGAGCCGGCGCGCATCCGGGCCCGTCGCTGGACCTGAACAGGCCGTGGTCGCCCACGCCCGCCGGCTTGCACCTGGTCTGCGCCTCCGGCCGCGCCGTGCAGCTGGACCTGCCGCCGGGCTGGCTGTCGCTGTGGCTGCCGCTGCAGGGTCCGCTGCGGCTGGAAGCGGCCGACAGCGCCTGGGACCTCGCCCCCGGCCATCTGCAGGTCTGGCGCGACGGCCGCGTGCGCAGCGGCGCGCGCGGCCCGTGCTGGTGGCTGTGCCTGTGCGGCCCGGAAGCGGCCTGGAAACCGCACCTGGCCGGGGCGCCGCAGGCGCTGGGCAGCGAACTGTTCCCCTGGGAAGGCGTCGCCGCGCGCGACGCGCGCCGGCTGCTGGTGCGGTTGGCGCGGTTGGGTGCGCGGCCGGCCGAACTGGCCGCTAGCGGCCCGACCTTGCTGCGCACCCTCGCCGAGTTGCTGCGCGAAGAACAGCGCGAGTTGCTGGAACGGCTGGCGCGCTGCAGCGGCCGCACCCTGCGCCGGCGCCAGCAGACGCTGTTGCGGCTGCTGCGCGTGCAACACCTGATCCGCCGCCATCCCGACGTGCGCCTGGACCTGGGCCGGCTCGCGCGCAGCGCCAGCTACTCGCCCTGCCACCTGATCCGGATCTACCGCGACGTGTTCGACGAGACCCCGACCGAGTACGCCGCGCGGCTGCGCTCGGACCGCGCCTGGCGCATGGTCCGCGACACCCGCATGCCGGTGTGCGAGATCACCGAGGCGCTCGGCTTCGAAAGCCAGAGCGCGTTCTGCCGCGCGTTCAAGAACTCGTTCGGCGTCACCGCGACCCAGGCGCGGCGCGCGGAGGGCGCGCGCCTCGCCCGCGGCCGCGCGGCGTGAGCGCCGCCTCTTCGCGCGCCGACGCCGCGTAGCGCCGGCAATCCCTTCCGCCGCAGCGGCCCCGCCGGCGCGGCCCACCCGCCACCGAGCCCGCCATGACCGCCGCCCTCCGCTCCGCCCGCTCCTTGCCGCTGTGGACTCTGATCGGCGGGCTTATCGCCGCCATCCTCGATATCGGTTACGCGATCGGTTACTGGGGCCTGACCAAGGGCGTGCCGGCCGAACGCGTGCTGCACAGCGTCGCTTCCGGCCTGATCGGGCGCGAGGCCGCGCTCGCCGGCGGCGCCGGCACCGCCGCGTTGGGCCTGTTGCTGCACTGCTTCATCGCGGTGCTGATGGCCGCGGCCTACGCCATCGGCGCGAGCAAGCTGGCGTGGATGCGGCGCAGCCCGTGGCTGGCAGCGACCTTGTACGGCCTGTGGCTGTTCGTGGCGATGAACTTCATCGTCGTGCCGCTCTCGCGCGCCGGCATGAAGGGGCTACCGCCGGATCCGGTATGGATCGGGCTGAGCATCCTGGTCCATGTCGTGTTCGTAGCCTGGCCGATCGCCTGGGCGGTCAATCGCGCCCTGAACGCGAAGAGTGGCCGGCACGCGCGCTGATTCCGGCAAGACCCGCCTGCCGCGCCTACGCCAATCCAGCCGCGTTGCAGGGCCTGTGCGGCGGCGCTTTTCGACCGCGGGCCCGGAAAACCCGATCCGCCCAAGCCTCGCCCCGCCCGAAATGCGAGAATCCGTCCTCGCCCCCTACCGTCCCGGCCGCCGCATGCGGCGTCGGCACGGCACTATCGCCGCGCTCCGCCAAGCGGCCGGCAGGACAGACCATGATCGCCAACGACGTACTGCGCAGCATCCGTTACATGCTCGACCTGAGCGACCAGAAAGTGGTCGATCTCGTCCATCTGGCCGATCCCGCGTTCGCGATCGAGAAAGCCGACGTGCAGGCCTTCCTAAAGAAAGACGAGGACGAAGGCTACGCGCCCTGCGACGACGCCGTGCTCGCGCGCTTCCTCGACGGCCTGGTGTTCCATTATCGCGGCCGCGACGAAAGCCTGCCGCCGCGCCCGCTGGAAAAGCGCGTCAGCAACAATCTGGTGCTGAAGAAATTGCGCGTCGCCTTCGAGCTCAAGGACCTCGACATGCATCAGGCCTTCGCCGATGCCGGCTTCCCGGTTTCGAAACCGGAGTTGAGCGCGCTGTTCCGCCAGAGCGACCACAAGAACTTCCGCCTCTGCGGCGATCAGATGCTGCGCAACTTCCTCAAAGGCCTGACCTTGCGGATTCGCGGCGGCAATTAAGCCGCGGCGCTGTCCGCCGCGATGCGGGCGCATGCGCGCCCGCGCCCGCTTCCGCCCGCGAAAGACGGCTCAATGCCCGCCGTCGAGCGCCTTGAGCTCCGACACCAGCGCGCTCGCCATCTCCGCACCGTCGCCGTACAGCATGCGCGTGTTGTCGGCGTAGAACAGCGCGTTCTCGATGCCGGCGAAACCCGTGCCCTTGCCGCGCTTGATCACGATGGTGTTGCGCGAGTTGATCACGTCGAGGATCGGCATGCCGTAGATCGGCGAGGCCGGGTCGGTCTTGGCGACCGGGTTCACCACGTCGTTGGCGCCGATCACCAGCGACACGTCGGTGGTGGCGAACTCGGGGTTGATGTCGTCCATGTCGGCGATCATGTCGTACGGCACGCCGGCCTCGGCCAGCAGCACGTTCATGTGGCCCGGCATGCGCCCGGCGACCGGGTGGATCGCGAACTTCACCTTGACTCCGCGCTCGGTCAGCTTCTGGGTCAGCTCCCAGATCTTGTGCTGCGCCTGCGCCACCGCCAGGCCGTAGCCGGGCACGATCACCACGCGCTCGGCGAAGGCCATCATCGCGGCCACGTCGCCGGCTTCGATCGGCTTCTGGGTGCCGGCGATCTCCTGCGCCTGGCCGCCGCCGCCGAAGTTGGAGAACAGCACGCCGCTGATCGGCCGGTTCATCGCCTTGGCCATCAGGCGGGTCAGCAGCATGCCGGCCGCGCCGACCATGGTGCCGGCGATGATCAGCGCCTCGTTGCCGAGCACATAGCCTTCGAACGCCACCGCCAGGCCGGTGAAGGCGTTGTACAGCGAGATCACCACCGGCATGTCGGCGCCGCCGATCGGCAGGGTCATCAGTACGCCCAGCGCCAGCGCCACCAGGATGAAGGCGATGATGATGCCGCTGTTCAAGGTCATCACCGCGGCCACGCCCAGCACCACCATCGCCAGCGCGACCAGGGCGTTGAACGCCTGCTGGCCGGGGAACACCACGCGCTTGTCCAGGCGGCCGTCGAGCTTGGCCCAGGCGATCACCGAACCCGACAGCGACACCGCGCCGATCGCCGCGCCGACCATCGCCAGCACCAGCGCGATGCTCGGCGTGTGCATCGCGACCACGCCGTGCTCGAGCTGCGCCTGCAGCGGGTCGGCCGGCAGCTTCCACGACAGCCGCAGCAGTTCCACTGCGCCGATCGCCGCGGCCGAGCCGCCGCCCATGCCGTTGTACAGCGCGACCATCTGCGGCATGTCGGTGATCGCCACCTTCTTGCCCGAGACCCACGCCGCCGCCGTGCCCAGCAGCACCGCCGTCGCGATCAGGCCGAGGTTGTGCAGGCCCGGCAGGAAGAACGTCGCCACGGTGGCGATGATCATTCCCGCGCCGGCCCAGCGGATGCCGCTGCGCGCGGTCACCGGCGAGGCCATGCGCTGCAGGCCGAGCAGGAACAGGGTCGCCGCGACCAGGTAGCTGGCCTTCACCAAAGTCGAAAGAACGTCCATCAGCGCGCGCGCTCCATAGAACGACAGCTGCCCCACGGGCAGCGCCCAGCCGAGAAAAGCGAGGAGGAAAGGAACGGCGAGCAGAGCCGCGCCGAAGACGGCGGCCGCGGCCGCCGCGAGGTACCGCAGGTGCGGCGCATTCAGCCGCCCGCCTTGCCGGCGGGCTTCTTGCTGGACTTGAACATCTCCAGCATGCGCTCGGTCACCACGTAGCCGCCGGCGGCGTTGCCGGCGCCGAGCAGCACCGCGACGAAGCCGATGACCTTCTCCGTCAGGTTGTCGGCGTGGCCCAGGACGATGATCGCGCCGATCAGCACGATGCCGTGGATGAAGTTGGAGCCGGACATCAGCGGGGTGTGCAGGATCACCGGCACCCGCGAGATGATCACGTGGCCGGCGATGGCCGCCAGCATGAAGATATACAGCGCCACAAAACCGTCGTTCATCCGGATCTGTCCCCATGCGTCGTCCGCGCCATCATAACCGTCCGTGAATGCAGCGCCACCGTTGTCAACCGATCCCGGGGGCGGACGTTTGCGGATTGTGTAAGCGCCGCACATTCCGGTGCAGGAACCGTCCGCATGCCCAAGCCCGCCCATGCCCATCGCCGCCACCGCCGGCCGGCCGCGCGCGGCTGAGGGCGCGCGCGTGCTGCAACCGCCCGCCACCCGTATGCTGGAGGCCGTGAGCGTCGAGTCCGAGCCGCTGCCGCCGAACGATCCGCTGGAGCATCGCTACGACGCCCGCCAGCCCGGGCGCGCGCGCCCGGCCGGTGCCGGCGCGGCGGCCGCGGCCGGGCCGGATTCGGCTGGACCCACGCCGCCCGGGCCCACGCCACCCGGGCCGAACGCGCCCGCACCCGCGGCGACGGCCGGCGAGCACGAGGACGACTTCGACGCCGCGACCGCGCTGCCGCCGCCGGAGCGCGACCCGGCCCCGGCGCGGCTGCCGGCCAGTCTGGAGGAATTCCTCGCCGGCCTGGGCACGCGCGCGTTCCGCTTCGCCGAACTGGGCCTGCGCCACCGCGAGGACGCGCTCGACGCGGTGCAGGACGCGATGATGAAGATGCTCGGTTACCGCGACCGCCCGCCGCAGGAATGGACGCCGCTGTTCTGGAGCATCCTGCGCAGCCGCATCGTCGATGTGCAGCGGCGGCGCGCGTTCCGCCTGCGCTGGCTGCTGCCGGCCGCGCGCGGCGAGGACGACGCGCCGGCCGACTGGGCCGACGACGGCCCCGACCCGCAACGCACCCACGACGGGCGCGAAGCCTACGGCCGGCTCGCGCAGGCGCTGCAAACACTGCCGCGGCGGCAACGCGAAGCGTTTTCGCTGCGGGTCCTGGAAGAACTCGACGTCGCCACGACCGCGCGGGCGATGGGCTGCAGCGAAGGCGCGGTGAAGACGCATCTGTCGCGGGCGCGCGAGGCGCTGCAGCGGCAATTGGAGGAATGGCGATGAACACCGACCCGCGCAGCGCCGACGGCCGCACCCCGGCGCCGCACCGCGCAAGCCCGGCGGACGAAGCGGACGCGCGTTTCGACGCGGCCCTGCGCGATCTGCACGCGCAGTCGCTCGAACGGCTGAGCCCGCAGGTCCGCCAGCGGCTGCGTACGATCCGCAGCGAGGCCGCCGCCCAGCCCCGACGGGGCCGCGGCGGCCTCCTCGGCTGGACCCTGGCCAGTTCCGGCGTGGCCGCGGTCGCGCTGGCGCTGGGCCTGCAGTTCGCCGGCGGCGGCGCGCCGCTGCCGGCAGACGCGCCGGCGCAGGTCGCGCAGCAGCCGGCCTCGGCCGCGCCGGCCGCGGCCGCGGTCGCGGCCGAGGCGAGCTACGACCCGGACACCGCCGTGGCCGCGCTCGACGAGAATCCCGATCTGTACCTGTGGCTGGCGTCCAACACCGACGCGCTGCCGCAGACCCACCTGGAGTAACCCGCCATGCGCCGCCCCTTCTTCCGCCGCGCCGAACCGCTGCTGGCCCTGGTCCTCGCCGTGGCCGCGCCCGCGCTCGCCGCCGCGCAAACCGCCCCGGCCGGCGCCGCCCTGCCCAACTGGGACCAACTCAGCCAGGCCCAGCGCGAACAGTTGATCGCGCCGATGCGCGACCGCTGGAACACCCAGCCCGAAGAGCGCCAGCGCATGCTCGACCGCGCGCGCCGCTGGCAGCAGATGACCCCGGACGAACGCCGCGAGGCGCGCAACGGGATGAAGCGCTGGGAAGGCCTGAATCCGGAGGAACGCGGGCAGATGCGCGCGCTGTACGGCAAGATGCGCGGCCTCGACGAGAACGGCAAACGCGCGCTGATGGAGAAGTGGCGGACGATGACGCCCGACCAGCGCCGCGCCTGGGCCGAGTCCAACCCGCCGCCGCCGAAACAGCGCGGCGACCACCATTTCCCGCCGCCTCCTCCGCCGCCGCCGCGCAATTGACGACGAGTCGCCGCTAAAGCCGCGCCGGCTCCCTGTAGGAGCGACGCGAGTCGCGACCGCGAAACCGCAACAACGACGCAACGAGCCGCAGGCCTGCGCAATCGATCGCAGTGACGACGTGATTGAGGTTGCGCGGTCGCGACTTGCGTCGCTCCTACAGGGCGCGGCCGACTATTCGCTGCAGGACTCAGCCTCCGCGCGAACGCGGAGATCCAAAGCTGCGGGGCAGGAACCTGAGCAGCGTTCGGATCTCCGCGTTCGCCGGTTCTGTTTCACCGGCGATGCAGTCCGTGCCGCCATGCCATGGCAGGGCTTTGAGGCCCGACGCCTGCTGTTGTGGGAGGGCCTTCAGGCCCGACGCTTTTCTCTCAGGTCACCGCGATCCGAAACAAGAGCATCGGGCCTGAAGGCCCTACCACAAAATAGCCCTCTCACCGAAAGGGTCCGCAAAAGCGGCCCTTTCAAAGAACGCGGCTACGCGGCCGCGCTCTGCGCCTGCGCCTTGCGCTCCGGCCACACCGTCTTGGCCAGCAACTCGTCGTCCCAGTCGTACTTGAGTTCGCCGCCGTCGACGAACAGGCTGACGAAGTTGAGCACGTTGCGCGCGAACATCTCGCTGGCATGGACCGCGCCGGCGCTGGCGAGGTTCAGCGGGCCGGCGATGGTCACGCCGTTGGCGTCGACGGTCTCGCCCGGGCGGGTCAGTTCGCAGTTGCCGCCGGTCTCGGCGGCGAGGTCGACCAGCACGCTGCCGGGCTTCATCCCGGCGATCATCGCCGCGGTCACGATCTTCGGCGCCGGACGGCCCGGCACCGCGGCGGTGCAGACGATCACGTCGACGTTCTTGAGGTGTTCGCCGAGCCGGCGCTGCTGTTCGGCGCGCTCTTCGTCGGTGAGCTGGCGCGCGTAGCCGCCCTCGCCCGCGGCACTGACGCCGAGGTCGAGAAACTTGCCGCCGAGCGATTCGATCTGCTCGCGCGTCTCCGGCCGCACGTCGAAGCCTTCGACCTGCGCGCCCAGGCGCTTGGCCGTGGCCACCGCCTGCAATCCGGCCACGCCGGCGCCGACGATCAGCACGCGCGAGGGCCGGATGGTGCCGGCGGCAGTGGTCAGCATCGGGAAGAAGCGCGGCGCCAGTTGGGCGGCGATCAGCACCGCCTTGTAGCCGGCCATGCCGGCCTGCGAGCTGAGCACGTCCATGGCCTGGGCGCGGGTGGTGCGCGGCAGGCGTTCCAGCGGGAACGCCAGCAGCTGGCGCGCGACGATGGCCTCGGCGCGCGCGGCGTCGGCCTGCGGCTGCAGCAGGCCGACCAGGGCCGCGCCTTTGCGCAGCAGGTTCAGCCGCTCGCCGTCGGGCGCCTGCACGCACAGCACCACGTCGGCCTGGGCGGTGGCGCCGGCGGCGTCGTCGGCCAGTTCGGCGCCGGCCTGGACGTAGGCCTCGTCGGTGAAGCTCGCGCCGCGTCCGGCGCCGCGCTGGATGCGCACGCGCGCACCGCGGGCGATCAGTTTCTTGCAGGTCTCCGGCGTCAGCGCCACGCGCTGTTCGCCGGCCGCGGTCTCGCTGGCCACACCAATCGTGATGCCCGACATGCTCTGCTCCGTGCCCGGTTTGGCTGATCGTAGCGGATGCCGGGGGCAGGAGCGAGAAGTGAGCGTGGAGGAGTGAGAAGTGAGCAAAGGCGGTTAGCGCCGCTCCTTCTCACTTCTCACTTCTCTGCGCTCGCTTCTCGCTTCTCTGCGCTCGCTTCTCGCTTCAAATAACGCGATCCAGATGGCGCCGCACCTGCCGCATCGCCTCATCGAACGCGGTGCGCTCGGCGCCGACCACCAGCCGGCCGGAGGCGGCCAGCATCGCCAGTTCCTCGGCCGAGGCGACCAGGGCGCGCACGCCGCGGCGGTTGACCAGCAGCAGGCGCGAGGTCAGCGGGCTGAGCCAGGCGACCTTCACCGCAACGGTCTCGCCCTGCAGGCTGGTCAGGCGCAGCCAGTCGCCGGGTTCGAGCTGGCGCATGCGTTCGGCCAGCAGCGGGTCGTGGCCGCCCTGGGCGGCGTCGTCGGCGAGGTAGCGGCGGCGTTCCTCGGCCACGTCCTCCTCGACTTCGGCGGCGCTGGGCTGCGGATGATCGGCGCGCTCCTTGTCCGGCGTCGCCAGCGCCCGCACCAGCCCGGCCATGGCGTGCTGGGCGGCGCTTTCGTCCAGGCCCGAGGACGACAGGCACTGGATGATGATCGGCTGCAGCGCCAGCAACTGGTCGGCCAGCTCGCGGCCGCGGTTTTCGGCGGCGAGCTTGTCGGCCATCACCAGCGCATCGCCCAGCGCCATCGCCTGGGCGCGGCGCTTGGGGTCTTCGTTCTCGCGCAGCAGCACCTGCACCAGGTGGTGGCGCCAGGGCGTGGAAATGAAATCGGCCACCGCCGAGGTCAGCTTGCCGTCGGCGATGCGCTCGCGCACCGCCTGGTCGGCCTGGCTGCGCGCGGCGCCGAGGCGCTCGCGGCCGTAGGTGGCCTTGGCCGCGCGCTGTTCCTGCAATTCGATCCGGCGGCGGTGCTGGGCCAGCATCGCGTCGAGCTCGGCGTGGGCCAGCTCGAACACCGCCAAGTCTTCGTTGTAGTCGGAAACGATGCGCTGGGAGATGTCCGACGCGCGTTCGAGCAGGTCGCGGTCCTGCGGCGTCTCGCCGTCGTTGCCTTCGCAGGCCTCGGTGATCGCATCGAGCAGGCGCCGCGCGGGGTGTTCGCGCTTGACGAACACCGCGTTGTCGGTCAGCGCGACCTTGACGTAGGGCATCACCAACCGCGCGTACACGCGGCGGGCGCGGTCCTGCAGGGCGTGGTTGCGGAACAGCGAGTCGAACAACAGCGCGACCAGGTCGATCGCGTCGTCTTCCTCGGGGCTGAAGCAGGTCTGGTCGGGATTGAAGCCGAGCCGGCGCGCGCCGTCGAAGAGCTGGTCGCGGATGGTCTCGCCCAGGCGCCCGGACACCGCCAGCGCGCGCGCGAACGCATCCGGCGGCTCGGGCTGCAACAGCGAGGCCATGCCGACCACTTCGTCCACGCGCAGTTCGCGGCGCTGGGCCATGGTGCGCTGCGGCTGCTGTCCGGGCGGCAGGCCGCCGCCCTTGATCAGCCCCTCGCGCCAGGCATGCAGTTGGGTGCGCAGTTCGGCCAGTTCGGCCGCCATCGCCGCCACTTCCACCTGCGACACCGCCCCGCCCTGCGCCGCGTAGCCGGAGCCCTGGCCCGGTGCGGGCGGATACGATCCTTGTTGATAGTCGTGCGGCACGGACGCTGCGGCCTCGCGATGCGGAACGGTGTCGAACACGCCGTCGAGCGTGTTGCGGTCGCGGCGCTCTTCGGCCGCCGCGCGCGCCGGGCCGGCCGGCGGCGCGCCGGTGGCCATGCCGTAGCCGGCGGTGGCGAGCACCTGGTTGAGGCGCGCGTACATGTCGCCGAGCAGGCGCGCCAGCTCCTGTTCGTACTGGCGGAACAGCCGCATGCGCAGGCTTTCGGTGACCTGGGCTTCGGTATAGACCGAGGTGAAGGCCTTGATCAGGCGATACGGGCCGACCGGGTTGACGCCTTCCGGCGCGCCCATCGCCTGGGCCAGCATCTGCAGGCGCGCGCGCACCATTTCCAGCGGGCGCTGGTAGCGCTGCTCCAGCAGTTCGACCAGGCGCTCGCCGTCGAGATCGAACGCCAGTTGCTGCTCGCCGACCAGTTGCAGCGGCGAACCGCCGACCCCGCCGACCGCCGCGCCGGGCGCGCGGAACGCCTCGAAGCCCTGGCCGATCTGCTGGCGGAACGCCATGACATGGCTGGCCTGTTGCTGGCGCAGGACCCACAATGCGGCCTGGTCTTCGAACTGGTGGTTGCGGCCGTCGCCCTTGAGCGAATCGGCCTTGAGGGCATCCTCGATCGGTCCGTACAGGGAACCGGGCAGCCCCCCGAGTTGCTCGAGCGTCTGTCGTTTGAGTTCTTCGAGCACGCGTGCAGGATCTGCCCGCGTGTTGTGAACGACGCCGTGCAAGTGACCGGACACTCGCGTTCCCCCTGATGATTGCGGCTACGTCTTTTTGCGACCGCGAACGTCAGGATAGTGCCTAGATGCGACCATTCATGTGTCGCCGTTCATTTTTGTGACCGACATTCAGATTCCTTAAATGCCTACCTCCGACCCCACCCTCCTCGCCGCCCTCGACCGCCGCCGTTCGGTGCCCGCCAAGCAGTTGTCCGAGCCCGGACCGGACGAATCCGACCTCCAGCGTATGTTGGCGGCGGCGGTGCGCGTGCCCGACCACGGCAAGCGCGTGCCGTTCCGCTTCCTGACCCTGCAAGGCGACGCCCGCCACGTGCTCGGCGAGCGCGTCGCCGCGCGCGGCATCGAGCGTTTTCCCGATGCCGGCCCGGCCTCGGTGGAGAAAGACCGCGGCCGTTTCTCGTACGCGCCGCTGATCGTCGCCGTCATCGCCCAGCTCGGCCCGGACGAGAAGATCCCCGAGCTCGAACGCACCCTCACCGCCGGCTGCGTCTGCTTCGCCCTGCTGCAGGCCGCGCAGGCACTCGGTTACGGCGCGGTGTGGCTGACCGGCTGGCCGGCCTACGACGAACAGGTCGAGCGCTGGCTCGGCGTGCAGGCGCACGAACGCATCGTCGGCTTCATCCACATCGGCACCGCCAAGCTCGAAGCGCCCGAGCGCGAACGTCCGGACCCGCTCGCGCTGACCCAGGCCTGGTCGCCGTGAGCGCGCCCGCCGCGTCCGCCGCGCGCTACCGCCGACGGTATCCGCGCGGCGCCGCGCGTGCTGGAATGCGGGCATGACTTCCCCGCCCGCCCCGGCCGCGCAAACGCCGGTCTACCTCGTCGACGCCAGCCTGTACGTGTTCCGCGCCTGGCATTCGATCCCCGACGACTTCCAGGACGCCGAAGGCTGGCCGAGCAACGCCGTGCACGGCTTCGCCCGCTTCCTGCTGGAGCTGATCGAGCGCGAACGGCCGCAGCACATCGCCGTGGCCTTCGACGAAGCGCTGGACTCGTGCTTCCGCAACGCGCTCTATCCGGCCTACAAGGCCAACCGCGAGCCGGCGCCGGACGCGCTCAAGCGCCAGTTCGGCCATTGCAAGGCGCTGTGCTCGGCGCTGGGCCTGAGCGTGCTGGCCGACGCGCAGTACGAGGCCGACGACCTGATCGGCAGCGCGCTGCTGCGCATGCGCGGCCACGGCTACCGCGGGGTGATCGTGTCCGCCGACAAGGATCTGTCGCAGTTGCTCGACGCCGCCGACGAGCAATGGGACTTCGCCCGCGGCCTGCGCTGGACCGCCGCCGGCGTGCCCGAGCGCCACGGCGTGCAGGCGACCCAGATCGCCGACTACCTGGCGCTGTGCGGCGACGCGGTCGACAACATCCCCGGCGTGCCCGGCATCGGCGCCAAGACCGCGGCCGCGCTGCTCGGCCACTTCGGCAGCCTCGACGCGCTGCTGGCGCGGGTCGAGGAAGTCCCGTTCCTGCGCCTGCGCGGCGCCGCCAGCGCCGCGGCCAAGCTGCGCGCGCACCGCGATCAGGCGCTGCTGTGCCGGCAACTGACCACGATCGCGCTGGACGCGCCGCTGGCCGACGACGGCGGCCGCTACCGCCGCGGCGGCGCCGACGCCGACACTCTGCAAGCGCTGTGCGACCGCCTGCGCTTCGGCCCGATGACCCGGCGCCGGCTGTACGCCGCGGTCGGGCTCGACTTCGCTGCGTCACAGGTTCCGTCGTAGCATCGTTGCCATCCCACGGGAACGCGCGACGCGCGTCCCGCCGCCGCGCCGCCGCGGACCTCGCGCGGCCCGGCGCCACCGCATCCCATCACACCGCCCGCCGCCGTAGCGGCCGCGGGCACCGGCGAGGAACCCCATGACCGCAGATCGAGATCATTCCGCCCAGCACGAACCCGTGGAAACCATCTACAACGGCCAGTGGCTGCGGATGATGCGGCGCGGCCATTGGGAGTACGCCGAGCGCACCCACGGCAAGGGCATGGCGGTGATCATCATCGCGGTCACTCCCGACGACAACATCCTGTTCGTCGAACAGTTCCGCGTCCCGCTCAACGCCCGCACCATCGAAATGCCGGCCGGCTTGGTCGGCGACGACCACGCCCACGACACCCTGGAATCGGCCGCCGCGCGCGAATTGATCGAGGAAACCGGCTGGGAACCGCGCCGGGTCGAAGTCCTGCTGACCGGCCCGACCTCGGCCGGCATGAGCAGCGAACGCATCGCCTTCGTCCGCGCCAGCGACCTGCACCGCGTCGGCCCCGGCGGCGGCGTCGCCGGCGAGGACATCGTCGTCCACGAAGTCCCGCGCGCGGACGCGCCGACCTGGCTGATGGCGCGGCAAGCGGAGGGGTATGAGTTGGATCTGAAGCTGTGGGCGGGGCTTTGGATGATCGAGCGCAATCCGGATGGGTCGGCGGCGAAAAGCTGAGTGCGGCCCATTAATCCACAAGACGGATTTTAGGACGAGTCTGATAGGCATCCATCGCGTCCTTCGCTAGCCTTTCGATCTATTTGCCGCAAATCGCGCGAATCCGGTCCCAAGGCGTCCCATGAAGCAGCTACGTTTGCTGGTCCCGGCCAACGACGAGCATTTCGACGAAAGCGCCTATCTGCGGGCCAATCCAGATGTAGCGCAGGCCGTGGCCGCGGGCATCCTCGCCAGCGGACGCGAGCATTTCGAACTGTTCGGCCGCAACGAGGGGCGCAGCCAGCGCTTGGCCGTGCCCCAGGAGTGGAAAGCAGCCAAACTTGCGCATATCCGCTCCTGCCTCAGCCGCCCCGCTGCCGCTCGCTGCGGCACGGGCTTGATCGATTGCCTCGACCACGACCTGCGCGAACGTTGGGGCGTGGTAGCCACCGAGAACGTCAGCGCGCACGAATACGACAGCCGCGCCCTGGCCTTGATCGAACGCCACCGCAAAGGGTGGGTGCTCGACTGCGGCGCCGGGCTGCGCAACACCTACTACGCGCATGTGGTCAACGCGGAAATAGTCGAATACGACAGTACCGACATCCTGGCGATAGCGGAACGGTTGCCCTTCCGCGACGCCTGTTTCGACGCCGTGCTGAGCCTGAACGTGCTCGAACATGTGAAAGACCCTTTCGCCGCGGCGCGCGAGTTGATCCGAGTTCTGCGCCCCGGCGGCGAGCTTCTGTGCGTAGCGCCGTTTCTCCAGCCCTTGCACGGCTATCCGCACCACTACTTCAACATGACGCGCGAGGGACTGGCCAGTCTATTCGCCGCACTCAGCGATCATCGCTTCGAAATCTACGGCGCCATGCATCCGGTCTGGGCGATGCAATGGTTCCTCGCTCGCTACTCGCAAGGCTTACCGCAAGCCCAACGCCAACGCTTCGAAGCGATGACGGTGTCCCAGCTGCTCGCCCCGGCCGCTCAACTGGAGCTCGACGAGATCGCCACCGAACTCGACGAAGCCTGCCGCACCGAGCTCGCCAGCGCGCACGCGCTGCATGCACGCAAGCCGCAATGATCCACTCTTCGCGCAGACTCCGATCGCCATGAAGCTTCCCGACTTCCTGACCAGCTATCGCAAACAAAGCCATCGCCTGTTGGCGCAGCACGACGAAGCCACCGCGATGTCCCTGGCGGTTGGAGGCGATTTCGAGACCGTCGGCGTTCTGGAATTCTGCCTACTGAAAAGCCTCGGCCTGCGACCTGAGCAAACTGTCGTCGACGTAGGCTGCGGCAGCGGCCGCCTTGCGGTGCAACTCAAGGATTACCTAAGCGGTCGCTACGTGGGCCTCGATGTCGTTCCGGAACTCCACGCTTATGCGCGCAGGCGATGCGCCCGCCAAGACTGGAGTTTCCAAACCGCGACAGGGACCGTCATTCCGGAGCCGGATCGCAGCGCCGACTTCGTCGTCTTCTTTTCGGTGTTCACCCACCTTACCCACGAACAGACCTACCGCTATCTAAGGGAAGCCAAGCGCGTGCTGCGCCCAGGCGGGACCATCGTGTTCTCGTTTCTCGAGTTCGCGCTTCCCACGCACTGGTTCATCTTCGAGCATTCCGTTGCCGACGATCGCGAAGACAAGGTACTCAACCAGTTCATGGATCGGGACATGATCCACGCCTTCTGCGCCCACTTGGATCTCCATGTAGAACGCATCGTCGACGGCCATATTCCGAGCATCCCGCTCGATCGCTCCATCCGCTGGGCCGATGGCCGAGAAAGCAGCGGCATGGGCGAACTCGGCCAGTCCATCTGCTCGCTCAAGCTGAAGTAACGGGAACAGCGCAAGGCGCACGAACTACCCATTTTTTCGACCTTTCGCCGAAACCGGTCTCTCACTAGCCTTGAGCGATCGAATACCTGTTTTAGTACCCATGCATATCCTGGTCTGCGGCGGCGCCGGCTACGTCGGCTCGCATACGGCTTACACACTTGCGCAACACGGACACGAAGTGACCGTGCTCGACAACCTGAGCACAGGACATCGTCGCGCGGTGCGCTGGGGACCGTTGATCGAGGCCGACTTGCTGAAGCCGGAATCGCTCGATGCGGCTTTCGCACACCCCGTCGACGCCGTCATGCATTTCGCTGCCAAGTCCCTGGTGGGCGAGTCGGTCGCCGATCCGTACGAGTACTACCAGCACAACGTCGCCGGCAGCATCAACCTGCTGCGGGCCATGCGTCACCACCGCGTGCAGCGCATAGTGTTTTCGTCCACCGCCGCCATCTTCGGCCTGCCGTCCTCGCTGCCGATCGACGAGGACCACCCGAAATCGCCGATCAACCCTTACGGCGCGAGCAAGTGGATGGTAGAGCGCATACTCGCCGACGCGGCCAGCGCATACGGCCTGCGTTCGGTCTGCCTGCGCTACTTCAATGCCGCAGGCGCCGCCGCCCAGGCCGGCATCGGGGAGTCGCATATGCCGGAAACGCATCTGATTCCGAACATACTGAAATCGGCGCTGGGCGAAGGCACCGCCTTACGCGTCTTCGGCGACGACTACCCGACGATGGACGGAACCTGCGTGCGGGACTATGTCCATGTACTCGACTTGGCCAACGCGCACGTTCGGGCCTTGGAGTTCATGCAGACGCACGACGGCGCGCATTGTTTCAATCTCGGCAATGGCACAGGCTTCAGCGTACTGCAAGCGATAGAAGCCGTCCGATCGATCTGCGGCGTGCCGGTCGCATACGAGCATGCGCCCAGGCGGCCGGGAGACCCCGCGGCCCTGGTCGCGTCCAGCCGCAAGGCCCGCGAGATACTGGGTTGGTCGCCTCAGCAGTGCGATCTGGAACAGATCGTCGCCAGCGCATGGGACTGGCATCGCGACCCGGCATACTGACCGACGCGACGCACCCGATCAGTCACGACAAACGCTCCAGACCGGCGGTCACCAAAGCCGGATCCACGGTCCACCCGCGCATGAAGCCAGGCACCTCGCGATCGTCCGCGTAGCGCCCGAAGCAGAATCCGTAGCGATGCCCGCAACTGCCATAGATCTTCGCATGTTGGCGGACGGTGGTCGTATAGCTCTCCAGGTCCAGAACGCCGCAACCATCCGGCGCGAACATCGCATTGAGCATCCCCGACCCCGACGGACCGACCAACATCCGCGCCTGCGCGAACATCGCCATCTGCTGTTCGAAACTCATCAGCTCAGGATAGGCCACCTCCAAACCGAGGCGCGTCATGGCCCGCTGTATTTCCAGTTCGTTGCGTAACGGCCGGTAACCGGGACGATACCCGCTGCTGAGGTAGCGCGAAACATAGATCCGTCGCCCGCCGGCCGGACGGTCGGCATGGCGGGAGGTCAGGTTTTCGAGCCGCCGCCTTGTCGACGCGCACAGCGCGCCCTCGGCCTCGAAATCGTCGATCGCGTACAAACGTTCGAATACGATGCTGACGGCTTCGCGCACCGAAATCAGTTGCGCCTCGCCGAACCCCGCCCAGGCCGCGGCCTGCGAAACGAATGAAGACCTGTCCGGAACCACCACGCGGTCGACATGCACGCCGAGTTCGCGAAACAAAAGCAGTTTGGGCAGGAAGCGGAACAGGAAGGAACCATAGTTCCCGGCTTCCAGGCCGCTGAGGAACAACGTATCGCCGCCCATCACCAATCGATGCGACCCGGAGGAAACATGGTGTAACGTGCCGCCGCAGGCGGCGAAGCCTTCATGAGCGGTGGCGAAGAATTCGCCCGAATCCCCATGCAGATAATTCTGCGCGCTGGAAAAGAAGCCCCGTCGACTCAGCAGACTGCGCCAGCCGATCACCCGCGCGTCGGAAAATCGCCGTACCCGCTTCTCCGGAACCTTGAGCGTGGCTTCGGCCACGCCGGTCAGGCACGACGGGTCCTCCGCAACGCCCAAAACGAACTCGGGGCCGCGCATCCGGACGTCGACAGCAGGCTCGCCCGCAATCGTCTCGCCTTCGTCGCGCTGCGAAACATCTACCCGATCCAGCGGCAAGCCATCGTGGCTATCGACCAGATCTCCAGCCGCCAACTTGCGCTGCAACGAACCAACCTGGGCGCTGTTCAACACTATCGTCAGGCTCCGCAGCGGCCGGCGCGCCAGACCACGAACGACTGCGCCTGCAATCGCTCGACGAATGAATCCATGATTTCGTCGAACTGGAAGCCGAATCCTTCCACCACGACCAGGTCTATCTCGGAAGGGACATAATTCGCCAGCAAGCGTCCGTACGCCGCCCCCCTTCCTTCCGCAAC
This sequence comes from Lysobacter enzymogenes, assembly GCF_023617245.1. Lineage (NCBI taxonomy): Bacteria > Pseudomonadati > Pseudomonadota > Gammaproteobacteria > Lysobacterales > Lysobacteraceae > Lysobacter > Lysobacter enzymogenes. The sequence goes on along the minus strand of NZ_CP067396.1, from coordinate 1,520,535 downwards.
CAGCTCGGACACCAGGCGATAAATCTTGTCTACGCGAAAGCGCGCCACGATCTCCCGAACCAGTTCGTCGCGGCTGGCGAATTCGTCTCGTGCGATCAAGGCGAGAATATGATCGTGGTCGATGCGGGCCGCCGCCGAATGCGCCGCCAGCAGCGAGGCCAAGTACGTCTTGCCTTGGCCGGAATCTCCGGACAGCACGATCGCCGTAGGCCGCCGCTTCCAGCAATGAAACACCTGGCGCCCAAGCGGATCCCCGCTTTGGGACACGCTCGGGCCGATATAACGCACCGCCATGCTGGACAGGATGTCCTCCACCAGCATCCTGCGCGTGGGGAACCGAAGCGCGCCGTCGTGCCTTTGCACTTCGACCCACATCTTCTCGTCGCTGCGCGCATAGACTCCGGCCTCCAGAATGAACACTCCGCCAGGGGATAGCCGACGCGCTATCTCGGCCATCAGTTCCTTCGGCCGACGCTCGTAGTGCAGGGCGCTGGACATGAGGATCACATCGAAGGGGCCCTGCGGAAGTTCCCACCAATCGCCATTTCGATAGTCGATCGGAAGTCCGCGCGCGCGCGCGCGCGCGCGTTCCAGAACCGAAGCATCCAGATCGATACCGACGGCATGCGCAGCGCCGCGCCGAATGGCCTCGAGGCAAAAGAACCCTTCGTTGCAGCCAATGTCCAGGAAACGTTTGCCGGTGAGGTCTTCGGGAAGCGCGAGCGCCAAGAGCTTCGTCGCCGAATCCGAATCGCCCTTTTCTTCGCCAAAACTCTGGTATGCCATCGTATTACTCCGGTAAAGCGCCGGCGCGCGCGACCGCATCGGCTTTGATGATGCGCAGATGCCGATCGGCGCACTGACTGTGGGACAAGGGCGGCTGGATCGAATCGGCGCAGTCCTGCCAACGTTGCGGATCGGCCGCCTCGAGCAGGGCTTTCCCCCACGCGAGCGGGCTGCCGCAAGACACATGCAATCCGTTTCCGCCGTGTTTCACTTTCTCTGCCATGCCGCCGATATCGGACACCAACAAGGGTCGTCCGCACACGAGCGCTTCCTGGATGACCATCGGAGAGTTCTCCCACCAGATGGACGGAACCACCACCCAATCCACGTTTTCCATCCGCTTGCGCACTTCGTGCGGCTGGTAAGGGCCGACCCATTGCACGACGCCCTTGGCGATCAGCGGGTCGGCCAGGGCTTTGATCGATTGCTGGAACTCGCCGGCCTGAGCCTCAAGATTGGCCCCGTGCACTTCCAGCACCACCCGCTTGCGATCCTCCTTGGGCAGCTCATGCAAGGCTTTCAGCAGAACATCCAATCCCTTGAACGGGTTGATCTGACCGAAGAATCCGAAACGGTTCCGCCCCTCTCCCGGATCGACCTTGCGAGGCGGCGACCGCGGCACGTCGTCCTGACCGTTCTCGATCACCGCGATCCGTTCGCCATCCAGCCCCCAGTCGATGTATCGCCCGCGCAAGAATCGCGACGGAGAAACGAACTGGTCTACATAGTCGAAATGCCGCTGAATGAAGTGTTTTCGCCGCCACAGATCCTGCACGCTCATCTGCGGAAAGCAGCCGCGGCAATCGTCGAAGGACTCCCTTGCGCATAACCGTCCGTCGGTTTTGATCATCTGTCCCTGCCGATGGCAGATCGCCATGTATTCGTGCAGGGTGAGGCAGATCCTGATGTTCGGATCTATCGCCTTTACGACGCGCAGAAATTCCAGTCCCAGATGAGCGTAGTGATGCGCATGCACTATGGTCGGACGCAGCGCGCGCACCAGTTCCGCGAACCCTTGCGCGACGCTGCGCCGGTGTGCCGCCTTGAGCATGGCCCAGTCGTGAATCCCCTGCTCCCAGAGGTACTCGCCTTCGCGTCGCAGCATGATGCCGCCGGCCGCGCCGCGACCGCGATCCGCACTGGCCAGGAACCACGCCTCGGCCACATCGCGATGCTGACGGTATGCGCGAAAAAGGTTGTACGCGGCGATCTCTCCGCCGCCGAGGCTGAAATCCGGGTGCCGATGCGCGACGACCAGGATGCGCTCACTGCTCGCGCCGCTGCGTGCCGCCCACTCCGGCGCCCGATCCGACGAATGCCCCATGCTAAGACCCCTGTTGCGCGGGTATGTCCAGAAAATGCCGCCAACGCCGTTGATGCCGCATGGCGTTCCATAGAGTGACGCGCATCCGATAGTCGCTGCCGCCCAACGCGGTCATCGACTGCCTCTCCAAGTGGGTGAGTTCCACGCTCGGCAGATAGGCCACGGCCAATCCGATCGAGCGCAACTTCAGGCACAGATCGGAATCTTCGAAGTCGCCGATCAAGTAGCCGGTATCCCAACCGCCGACCGCATCGAAATCGCGTCGCCTGATAAGCAGGCAAGCTCCGGTGACCGCTGGCACTTCGGTGAGTTCCGTAGTGGGGTCCAGATCCGGGGACAAACCCAAGTACGGATGCCGGTTGATCCAGACGCCGTATTCCGGCGAATGCTCGAAGCTCATGCCCGCATGCTGAATTCCGCCTTCGGCGAAAACCAACCTGGGGCCGACCGCACCCAGGTCCGTCCGGGATTCCAGGACGCTCAACAACGGTTCGATCCAGCCCGGCGCCGTTGGAAAGACGTCGCTGTTGAGAAACAGCAGATGGCTACCGCTCGCAACTTCCGCGCCGAGATTGTTCGCGCCGGAAAAACCCCGGTTGACCACGGTCGCGGTCCATTTGAACGCCACGCCATATAACTGAAACAGCTCTTGTGCGTGCGAATGGAAAGGCGCTTCCAGAGCCGGATCGTCTATCACGTAGATCAGTTCCGCGTTGGCCCGCAGCCAACCGTCACGCACCCATTCGAGCATCTGACTCTCGACGAAATCGAAGCGCCCGTACAGCGGAACGATCACGCTGACCCGGGGTTCGGCAACGGGAGTGCCGAGCACCCGGAGTCGCCTTGGGATCGAGGGCCAAGCGAGCTGTCCACGCTCGATCAGAACCGACAGCGCGGGCTCTTCGATCAGCGCATGATGCCGCTTGAGATCCGGCTCGGCTACATCGATCCCGAACAGCCATCGGCTCACCGCCAGGGCATCGGCGGGCATGGGAACGCAGGTCGCGCGATGGAGCTCATGCACCCCGCTTTCGGTCAGCGCCTTCAGCGCGAGCCCCCCGGCGGCACAGAAGCCGTCTAGGTAAGCGACAAAACCGGATTCCAGCGCCTCCAGGCCGAATTTTCCGCGAACCGTCTCATGTACATCGCGGCGTTCGCGCCAGGATGCGTCGACAAGCGACCTGACCTCGCCGGCACCGTTTTCCAGCCAGAACTGCACACCAGGCAGCCCGACCGCCCATCCGCACACGACCGCAGCGTCCTCTGCCCCGATGCTGATCGCGCTTTCCAGGTGACCTAGCGCTGCGGCATCGACGTTGGGCGAGTCCTGGGGCAGCAAGGTCCGCCACTCGGTGCCGCCGACTTCCAACCGCTGCAGCAAACGCGTCCGCACCGGGCCGAGCGACGCCATTGCCGCCTCGGTCAATTCGCTTGGGTCGACCGGCGAAAGCAAACGACGGTTGTATTCCTTCCCCGAATGCCAGCACAACCAAACCGGCTCGTCGCCATCGGTTTCGGCAATGCAGGCGAAACCGAGTTTCGCGGCGTCCATACCCGGAAAGTGTGCAACGACATCGTCTCGCCGCACGGGATCGGAGGTAAACGCAAGTTCGTCCCCGCCCCGCTCCAAAATCAGCCCTACGTCGCCGATTTTCCAGCCGGAAATCACCAGGCACCCCGCCACCCGCGCGACCGCGTCGATCTTCAACACGCCGGAACTGCCGTCGGGGAGCAACACGGTCGCCGGCGCATCGTCCGACAGCCTCACGGAGTCGCAGGACACACTCTCTTTGCGAAGGCGCGCACGCTCGGCCAGCATAGGAATCTTCATGGGAGCTCCACTCCTCCGACGACGAAGTGCCGGCAGAATCCAAGCGTTATCCGCTTGCGCGAACTCGCATAACGCCTCATGGATGGCCGTCTCAGCGCCCGTCCCAGCGCGACGTTCATGCAGCCTCCACGATGATTCCACACGCCGACTGCAGCGGAATCCCGACGCGCCCGCGCGCATTCACGACCGAGACGCTCAACCTTGCGGTTATACCGAGCGGATCCGCCGCCTCGGCGTCCTGCAGAACGAAACGGAATCCATACTTGCCCGATGCGCGCGAAGCCGCACGCAGCACATCCTCGCGGCCGACCCGCTCGAATGCGTCCAAGCGATAGCGACGGCCGTCCAAGTCGACCTGAAACGCGTCAGCCTCCCGGCCTTTCTCGCCGATGGCCCACCCTTCGACTTCGATTCCTCGGGGCAACAACCTGATCCGCTCGACGAATCCGCTCACGTCCCCGAACAGCAGCGGCACCTGGTTTACGCCATGCGCACTCAGTTTGTCGCTCGCGGTTGCGACGATGTCGCGATAGACAGAAAATCCTTCGTCGACGTCGCCGAAATAGCGCATTTTTCCGCCATCAAGGACCAGCGCTTTGTTGCAGAGCTGGCGCTGCAGATCGGCGCCATGGCTGGCGAGCACCACGATGCGGCTGTCCCGAAAGCGATCGCGCATGCGTTCCTGCGCACGCTGTACGAATACCGCGTCTCCAGTCGCGATCCATTCGTCCATGAGCAGGATATCGGGCTGTACTGCCGTAGAAATGGCGAACCCCAACCGCATGCGTTGTCCGGCCGAAAGAGTGTGCAGTCGATGCATTGCCTTCTCGCGCAGTCCGGAGAAATCCAGGATGTCGTCCATCGCGGCGTTGAGCTGTGCCCGCCTCAGCCCCATTCCCGTGCCGCGCAGGATCACGTTCTCAGCGACGCTGGCGTAGTCTGAGAACCCCAGCCCCGGATTGAGCAACGACTGCATGCGGCCGCTGCTGCGGACGACCCCGCGGGTAGGCTGGAACGCGCCGTTGAGCACCCGCAGCAGCGTGCTTTTCCCGGACCCGTTCAACCCGACCAGTGCGATCCGATCTCCCTCGTTCGCGGAAAATTCGATCCGGGACAACACCGTCGTATACCGCCGCACCGCGCCGCTCAACGCGGCGCGCAGTCCGCCGCTGGCGGCGGTGGAGGCGCGCTGGGAATCCAGCGGCATTTCCAGAGTCACGTCATGGGCTGCGAGATGGATGCTCATGTTTTACCTCACAGCCAGATCGGCACGTGTCTGGCCGCACGTCGGTAGATCACTGCCGCCGCGACGGCTCCGAGAATCGTTGCGGCCAGCAGATAAACGTACGTCGACGCTGCGACCTGATCGCCGAGAATCGGCGCCCGGATCAGATGCAACAAATGATGAAAAGGATTGATCTCGATCAACATTCCTTGCGCGGTGTCGCGCTGCACCGCGCCGTCGTACCAGACGATCGGCGTGACGAGGAACGCGGCCATCATCACGCTGCTCATGATCTCGTGCAGGTCCGGGAACTTCGCCCCGGCGATCGCCAGCAGGGCCGAGAAGCTGAACATGTTCACCAGCAGTACCAAGACCCCCAGCAACGACAGCGGCAAGCCCGCGGGAGCGAAGTCCGGCGATGCCACCACCACGGCTCCCACCACCGGCAGCGATATCAGGAGATAGTGGAAGGAACGCGCGAGATTGCGCAGAACGAAATCGGTCAAGCGCAGTTGGCCATCCAGAATGTAGCCCTGAGAGCCGACGAACACGGTGGAAGCATCAATCATGACCGTCGCCATGAACCGGAAGACCGCGAATCCGATCCCGACGTGGGCGAAGTAACGCGCTTTATCCAGTCCGGTCTGCATCGACGCCAGAAACCCGCCGATGCCCCAGATGTACACCGCCGTCGGAATCAACAACCAGGCGATTCCAAGGCGGGTCTTGCGGTATCGGACCACCGTATCCAGCCAGCTTCCATACAACCAATGATCGGGTCGTCGCAGACTTTGACCCAGGTGCGAGAACAAGGAACTCATTCGGCCACCGCGCGAATATGGGAAGAGGTTGCGATTGCCCGACTCGCGCGAGACCGCGGCGGAAACGCCAAATCGAAGTGCAGGCTGTCGAGCGACAGATTCGGGTTGTAGGCCGGATCGTTGCGCAACAGCTCGCCCCAACGACGCAGCATGATCGCCGTCTCTCCGAGGAAGCGCTCGCGCTTCTCCGGCGTATCCTCCGGCCCGCGCGACGCCGACTCGTGGTGATACAGCTCCGCATGCGGCGTCCACACGTTGCGGTAGCCGCGCGCGTGCAGGCGCAGGCACAGGTCGATGTCGTTGAACGCCACCGCCAGGGTCTCGTCCATGCCGCCGACTTCGGCGTACACCCGCCGCCGCAAGGCCAGGCAGGCGCCGGTCACGGCGCTGAGGTTCTGGACCACGCCGGCGCGGCCGAGGTAGCCGTTGCTGCCGCGGCGCAGGTGGCCGTGGGCGTGGCCGGCGACGCCGCCGATGCCGAGGATCACGCCGGCGTGCTGGATGGTGTCGCCGGGGTAGTACAGCATCCCGCCGACCGCGCCGACGTCCTCGCGCAGCGCGTGCGAGACCAGTTCGTCGAGCCAGTCCGAGGCGATCACCTCGGTGTCGTTGTTGAGCAGGCACAGCACCTCGCCGCGCGCCTGCGCGGCGGCGTGGTTGACGATGGCGGAGAAGTTGAACGGATGCGGCCAGTCGAGCACCCGCACGTGTTCGCGCCGGCGCAGTTCGCCGAGATAGCGCAGCGCCTCCGGCTCGCTGGAGCCGTTGTCCACCACCAGCAATTCCAGCGGCCGGTACGCGGTGCGCTGCAGCACGCTTTCCACGCAGGTGCGCAGCAGCCCGGCGCGGTCGCGGGTGGGCACGATCAGCGAGGCCAGCGGCCGTTCGCGCAGGCTGCGCACGCTGCGGTAGTAACCGTGCTCGGTCACCTCGACCCGCGCGCGCACGCCGCTGCGCGCGTGGTGCTCCTCGACGGCGCGGCGCCCGGCTTCCAGCGCATAGGGCTTGGCGCCGCCGGACAGCGCGGTGGACTCGGGCAACACCCGCCAGTGGTACAGCACCTGCGGGATGTGCACGATCTGCGCGTCGTCCAGCCGCTCGGCGCAGCGCAGCAGCAGGTCGTGGTCCTGCGCGCCCTCGAAGCCCGCGCGCAGCCCGCCCAGTTCGCGCACCAGCGCCGCCTCGATCGCGACGAAGTGGCAGATGTAGTTCTGGGTGCGCAACAGGTCCGGGTTCCAGGCCGGCTTGAAGTTGGGTTCGAAGCGGCGGCCGCTCTCGTCGATCTTGTCTTCGTCGCTATAGAACAGCCGCGCTTGCGGATGCTCGGCGATCGCGCGCGCCATCTCGGCCAGCGCCTGCGGCGCGAGTTCGTCGTCGTGGTCGAGGAAACCGATGTGGCTGCCGGTGGCCATCTCGATCGCGCTGTTGCTGGCTTCGCAGATATGACCGTGGTTCTCGCGCAGGCGCAGCGCGATGCGCGGATCGCGCGCGGCGTAGTCGCGCAGCAGCCGGCGCACCGCGCCGGAGCGCGAGGCGTCGTCGGCGATGCACAACTGCCAGTGCGGCCAGGTCTGCGCCAGCACGCTGTCCAGGCAGCGCCGCAGCCACGGCAGCGGCGGGTCGCGCACCGGCAGGACGATCGAGATCGTGGGCCCCGCCGGCGCCGGCGCCGGCGCGGTTGTGTCCGCCTCGGCGCCCGCCGCGGCCGCGCGCTCGTAGCGCGACAGCCAGTGCGGATAGGAATGCGCGCCGTGGCGCAGTGCGCGGCGGTAATGCTGCAACAGGGTCTTGCCGCCGTCGGCGATGCGCCCGCGCAGCGCGGCGCGCAGGAAGCGCAGGCCGGCGCCCACGGCGTCCTCGCACAACACGTCGCGGCGCGCGCGCTGGATGCCGCACATCAATTCCCACACCGCGCGCAGCCGCGAGATGCGGCGCAGACGAAACCCCTCCAGCGCGAAGCGCGCTTCGCTCTCGCTGGGATCGAAACGCAGCCGATGCAGGCGCGTCCCGAACAGGACCACGCTGCGCGAGCGTCCGTCGCGCCCGGGCTCGGCCAGGGCGATGCGCAACGCCTCGCTCACCCCCGCGCCGTAATCGGGATACAGGCAGGGCGCGAGGATGCGCCCCTCGTCGAGCCCCAGGCGCAGATCCAGCAGATACCAGCCGGGCGGCGGCAGCTCGCCCTGCAGGCTCTCGACTTCGAACTGGGGGTCTTCGCCCTGCGTCTGATAACGCGGGTGCGCCGACGAGGCGTCCGGGCGCAGCTGATTGATCGGCGTCAGCCGCAACTGCCGTTCCTGCGTATAGGTCCTTCGTGCCCTGAACATCGCCCCTCGCCGCGCGGCGCGGCCGTAGCCGTCGCATGCGTCTGTCGCTGCCATCGTCGCGGTCGTGCCGCATGCATCGGCCGCGCCCCTTCCATTACGGCGGGCGATTGGATGCGTCCTGGCAGGACGAGTCAAGCAGGGGAAGTGCAGGGTTTTTCTGGCTTTTTTTCAGCGAATCCAACGCAAGGCATTGATACGGATCGTTGCCGCGGGAATGCTCTACACGCTTTTTATGCCATTAACAGCGAAGCAAATAATTTTTCCGGTGCCCAGGCAAGTAGCGGGTTACTGACTGTCCCGGCGCATGTCGCTGCGAACTGCGCGAAGATGCGCACGGAGCGCGTCGCGCGAAGCGGCGGGCATGACGCAAAATCTGTGTCCATTGAACACAAGCCCAGCGTCTTCGGCGCTCACCGGCAGGTGCGCGATGCCGGCATGGAGACCGGCGGCGTCATCGTCGCCGCCGATCGTCGCCGGATCGGCGCAGCGCCGATCCGGCCGTCGCGGTCCGGGTGGACCCGCCACCCGCGACCGCCCGGCGGCGTCGTGCGCCACCGGGCCTCATTGCGCCGGCGTCGCGCGCCGGCGAGTCCCGCGTCGGGCTTTCCGGCTCAGGCGAACCGGTCGGTCGCCCGCACCAGCGCATCCACGTTCTCGGCCTCGAACGCCGAATGGCCCGACGCCGGGGTGATGGTCAGCTCGGCCTTCGGCCAGGCCTTCTTCAGCTCCCACGCGTTCTGCACCGGGCAGACCACGTCGTAGCGGCCGTGCACGATCGCGCCGGGGATGTCGGCGATCTTGTGCGCGTCGCGCAGCAGTTGCTCTTCGACCTCGAAGAAGCCGCCGTTGACGAAGTAATGGTTCTCGATGCGGGCGAAGGCCAGGGCGAACTTGGCGTCCTCGTGGCCGCTGACGAAGTCGTCGTCGACGTGCAGGAAGCTGGTCGCGCCTTCCCACACGCTCCAGGCGCGCGCGGCGTCGAGGCGGGTCTTCTCGTCGGAACTGGTGAGGCGGCGGTGGAAGGCGCTGATCAGGTCGTGGCGCTCGACCGCCGGGATCGCGTTGACGTAGTGCTCCCAAGCATCGGGGAACAGGCGCGAGGCGCCTTCCTGGTAGAACCATTCCAGTTCCCAGCGGCGCAGCATGAAGATGCCGCGCAGCACCAGCTCGGTCACGCGCTGCGGATGGGTCTGCGCGTACGCCAGCGCCAGGGTCGAGCCCCAGGAACCGCCGAACACCTGCCAGCGCTCGATGCCAAGCTTGGCGCGCAGCTTTTCGATGTCGGCGACCAGGTCCCAGGTGGTGTTGTCGGTCAGGTCCGCGTGCGGGGTGGAACGGCCGCTGCCGCGCTGGTCGAACAGGACGATGCGGTACTTGGCCGGGTCGTGGAAGCGGCGCATCTTGGCGCTGCAGCCGGCGCCGGGGCCGCCGTGCAGCAGCACCACCGGCTTGCCGTCGGGATTGCCGCACTGTTCGTAGTGCAGGGTGTGGCGCTCGTCGACCTGGAGCGTGCCGGTATCGAAGGGTTCGAGTTCGGGATAGAGCGTGCGCATCGGGGACCTCGCAGTCGGGATGCGCGCAGTTTAGCCGCCCCGGGCCGGCGCTTTCGGTGCCCGCCGCGGCGGTTCGGGCGGCCAGGCGGTGCGCGCGGCCGCATTTCACGCGGGCAGAAGCCGGCTGCGGCGACGCGGGCGCGGGCGCGGGCGCGGGCGTTGCGCGCCGTGGGGCTTGCCGATGCGGGCCCGTGGAACGGCCGTGCTCGCAGCGAACCGGTGCGACGCTCGCATGGCCCGTGCCGCGGCGACCCTAGCCGGCCCAGCGCCCCAGGCTGACCCGATCGCGCTGCTCCCAATCGCGCTCGGTCGCCACCTCGGCGAAACCGGCCTGCGCCAGCAGCGCGCGCACCGCCGCGCCCTGCTCCCAGCCGTGCTCGATCAGCAGCCAGCCGCCGCGCCGCAGGTGCGCGGGCGCGTCGCGCGCGATGATCCGGATCGCGTCGAGGCCGTCGGCGCCGGAGGCCAGCGCGTCCACGGGTTCGAAGCGCAGGTCGCCCTGCGCCAGGTGTGGGTCGGCCGCTTCGATGTAGGGCGGATTGCTGGCGATCAGGTCGAAGCGCTCGCCGGCCAGCGGCGCGAACCAATCGCCGTGGCGGAAGGCCACGTTCGCCAGGCCCAGTTCGGCGGCGTTGGCGCGCGCCACCGCCAGAGCCTGTTCGCTCAGGTCCACGGCCAGCACCTGCGCCTGCGGGCGCTCCAGCGCCAGCGCCAGCGCGATCGCGCCGCTGCCGGTACCGAGGTCGGCCACGCGCGATTCGGTATCCGGCGGCAACCGTTCCAGCGCCAGCTCGACCAGGCGTTCGGTCTCGGGGCGAGGGATCAGTGTGGCCGGGCTCACTTGCAGGTCGAAGCGCCAGAAGCCGCGGCGGCCGAGCAGGTAGGCGACCGGCTCGCCGCCGGCGCGGCGTTCGAGCAGTTCGGCGAAACGCGCCCGCGCCTCGGGCTCGGGCGCGTGGTCGTCGTGGGCGAACAGCCAGCTGCGCGAGCGTTGCAGCGCATCGGCGAGCAGCAGTTCGGCTTCGGCCGGCTCGATCCGCGTGCGCGCGGCGCGCAGCAGTGCGGCGACGGTCGGCGGCGGAGCGGAGTCGTTCGAGTTCATCGCTCGTATTGTAAGGCGGGCGCTGTGGGTGGGCTGCCTGCTGGGTTCGGGGCGACCTGAAAGAAAGCATCGGGCCTGAAGGCCCTCCCACGACAACAAGGCCGGCCGCTGGGTTCGCGGCGATCTGAAGCAAAAGCATCGGGCCTGAAGGCACTCCCACAAGGACAAGGCCGGCCGCTGGGTTCGCGGCGATCCGAAGCAAAAGCATCGGGCCTGAAGGCCCTCCCACAACAACGGGCCGCAGCCGCGTCACGCGCGGCCGTGCTGCGGCGCAACGCAATCGCGCGGGATTATGTGCGCGGTGTCGAATTCGCCTTGTACCGCGGGCGCGAACGCAGCCCGTTGATTGCCCGGGAAAATCTCCGCCGCGCGCTCGGTTTTAAACGTTTTAGCCTTATTTAAATCGATCCAAACGTTGACACCGGGAAATCCCCGCTCGCACTGTCGGCGCGTCGCCGCCGTGGCGACCGCAACGCGCGCACCGTCGCTCCAACGTCCCGCCGCGACCGCGCCGCCGCCGACCATCACTCCAGGGGATCGCCCATGACCGTGCCGCGCCAGCCTTCGACTCCCGCCCTTCGCCGTATCGTCCCGGCGCTCGCCGCTCCGGCCCTGGCCGCGCTCGCGCTGGCCCTCGCCGCGCCGGCCGCGTCGGCCGCCGAGTCGGCGATCTTCGGCGGCGGCCCGTTCTATTCCGGCGGGCAGACCGTGATCAACGACCTCAAGGCCTCCGGCTTCACCACCGTGTTCCTGTGGAGCATCCACATCGAGGACAACGGCGACCTGGTCTACAACGACATCCCCATCGTCAAGAACGGCGCCTACATCGGCAGCGACGCCGACTGGCCGGCGCGACTGGCCTCGCTGAAGACCGCGCCGACCTCGGTCAAGCGGGTGGAAGTCTCGATCGGCGCCTGGGGCGTGCCCGACTTCGAACGCATGGCCAAGCTCGCCAACGGCACCGCCGCCGGTTGCGGCAGCACCATCGTCTGCGGCACCGGCAGCAACAGCATCCTGTACCGCAATTTCCAGGCGCTGAAGACCGTCACCGGCGCCGACGCGGTCAACTTCGACGACGAGAGCCACTACAACGTCGCCGACACCACCACCTTCGGCAACATGCTGGTCGGGCTCGGCTACAAGATCACCTTCGCGCCGTACACCAACCAGAGTTTCTGGAGAGGGGTCAAGGACAACCTCGGCGCCTCGGTCGACCGCATCTACCTGCAGGTCTACGACGGCGGCGCCGGCAACAACCCGGCGACGTGGAACACCGCGATGGGCATGACCGTCATGCCGGGCCTGTGGACCAAGCACGGCAGCGGCTGCAGCGCCGGCGACAGCCCGGCCTCGGTGCAGAGCCGCATGGCCGGCTGGAAGACCAGCGCCGGCATCAACGGCGGTTTCCTGTGGCTGTACGACGACATCCAGAAGTGCTGGGCGCAGGGCACCAGCGCGCAATACGCGGCGGCGATCAACAACGCGCTCAGCGGCAATACCGCGCCGGTGGCGAATTTCGGCGTCAGCGTCAGCGGCCTGACCGCGAACTTCAGCGACTCCTCCAGCGACGCCGACGGCAGCATCGCCTCGCGCAGCTGGAGCTTCGGCGACGGTTCCAACTCGACCGCGACCAACCCGTCGCACACCTACGCCAGCGCCGGCAACTACACCGTCGGCCTGACCGTGACCGACAACGGCGGCGCCAGCAACACCAAGACCGCCACCGTCTCGGTCGGCGCCGGCAACGTCAACCTCGCGCTCAACAAGCCCACCACCAGCTCGGCCGCGTGCAACAGCAACGAAAGCGCGGCCAAGGCGGTCAACGGCAGCGTGTCCGGCGGCACCACCGACAAGTTCTGCTCGCTGGCCTCGCCGGCCTGGCTGCAGGTCGACCTGGGCTCGGCGCAGACAGTCGGCGGCTTCACCGTCAAGCACGCCGGCGCCGGCGGCGAGTCGGCGAACTGGAACAGCAAGGCCTTCACCATCCAGACCTCGACCAACGGCAGCACCTGGAGCACGCCAGTGTCGGTGAGCGCGAACACCGGCAATACCTCGACCCATGCGATCAGCGCGACCTCGGCGCGCTACATCAAGCTCAACGTGACCACGCCGACGCAGAACGGCGATCCGGCTACGCGGATCTACGAGTTCGAGGTGCGTTGAGCGCGAGGCGCCGCCGCGGGTCTTTCCCGCGGCGGCGGCGCTTCAACGCCTCCCTGTAGGAGCGGCGCGAGCCGCGACCAACCGAAGCGTCGAACGAAAGCGAAACCATCCGAAGCCCAGGACACCGCACGACGAGCGCACCCATGTTCGTGGAACGCCGGCTTCGGAAACGCAAGTGGCATGACGTCGCTTCGGTTGGTCGCGGCTTGCGCCGCTCCTACAGGTAGCGAACCGATTTCACGCGCAAAAAAAGATCGCCGGTGTTACCACCGGCGATCCCCTACCACCATCCAACTTTTAAACGCGACGCGCTCAGGCCTGCTCGAGCGCCACCGCGACCGCGTGCACCACCGCGCCGATCTTGAGCGCGCTCTGCACGCCCTGCGCGCTGATCTCGTGCTTGCGCAGCACCTTCTCGTGCGAGTCCATGCAGGCGCCGCAGCCGTTGATGGCCGACACCGCCAGCGAGGCCAGTTCGAAGGTCATCTTGTCGATGCCCGGGTTGGCCATGACGTTCATGCGCAGGCCGGCGCGCAACTGGCCGTACTCTTCGTTCTGGATCAGGTGGGTGGCGCGGTAATAGATGTTGTTCATGCCCATCACCGCCGCCGCGGCCTTGGCGCCGGCGATTTCCTCGGCCGACAGCTTCTCGGCCGCGAACGCTTCCACCGCTTGCGTCAGCGGCTTGTAGCGCGAGGCGATCGCGCACGACAGGGCGATGGCGCGGATCTGCTTGGCGTCCAGGCCCTGCGAGCCGGCGTCGCTGAGCACGCTGTCGAGGTTGAGCTTGAGGTCCTTGGCGTAGTCGGGCAGCGAATTGCGAAGATCGGTGAGGCTCATCGGGAAGCTCCTGAATTCTCGGATCGGGGGACGGCCGCGCAGCGGGCGCGCTCGAGCGCCTGGCGGGCGTGCGCAAGCGCACGGCTGGCTGGGAACTCGTCGAGGGCGTAGCGCAGCGGCGCGATGCAGCGGTGTAAAAAACAGCCGGGGCGAACCCCGGCTGCAGGCACCCGCACGGAGGGGAGGGAGGCCGGTGCGACCGGCCGCATGCGGGGTGGTGCCGAAGAAGACTGCGCTGCCGGCGAGCCGGCGGCGCAGGTGGAACCAGGTGGGCGCCGGGTCACGGAATCCGGCGCCGCGGGACAGGCGTCCCGAGGTCGAAACCCTGCGCCGGGCCGCCGTCAACGGGCGGCCGGCGCCGAGTCCCTTAGGCGACCTTCAGGGTGTTGTCGCCCTGGTTCCAGTTGCACGGGCACAGCTCGTCGGTCTGCAGGGCGTCCAGCACGCGCAGCACTTCCTGCGGGTTGCGGCCGACCGAACCGTCGGTGACGTAGACGAAGCGGATGATGCCTTCCGGGTCGACCAGGAAGGTGGCGCGCTGGGCGACGCCGTCTTCGCTGAGGATGCCCAGGGCCGAGGTCAGGTCCTTCTTGATGTCGGCCAGCATGGGGAACGGCAGGTCGCGCAGGTCCTTATGGTCCTTGCGCCACGCCAGGTGGACGAACTCGCTGTCGGTGGACGCGGCTAGCACCTGGCAGTCGCGGTCCAGGAACTGCTGGTTCAGGTCGCCGAAGCCCTTGATCTCGGTCGGGCAGACGAAGGTGAAGTCCTTCGGATAGAAGAACACCAGCAGCCACTTGCCCTTGTAGGTGTCGTTGTCGATGTCCGCGAAGGCGGTGTCGAGGTTGTCGATGCCGACGGTGGCCTTGACCTTGAATTTCGGGAACTTCTCGCCGATCGAAAGCATGCGGGTATCTCCTGGATGGGATGGGATGGGTGGTAAAGGGGGGCGCAACAGGATCAACACGTCGCTAGGCACAACCTATGCTGCGTATGTTGCGCTACAGCAATTGATTACTGAAATGAATTGTTCCTATTATGCCGATAGCCATCCTCAATTGACAGCCCGGCCATGAACCTTCGAGACCTCAAATATCTGGTCGCGCTCGCCGATCACAAGCACTTCGGCCGCGCCGCCGCGGCCAGCTTCGTGAGCCAGCCCACGCTTTCGACCCAGATCAAGAAGCTCGAGGACGAGCTGGGCGTGTCGCTGGTCGAACGCGCGCCGCGGCGGGTGATGCTGACCCCGGTCGGGCGCGACATCGCCGAGCGCGCGCGCAAGGTCATCGCCGACGTCGAACAGATGAGCGAGATCGCGCGCCGCAGCCAGGACCCGGAGGCCGGCACGGTGCGGCTGGGCCTGTTCCCGACCCTCGGCCCGTACCTGCTGCCGCACGTGGTGCCGAACCTGCGCAAGCGCTTCCCGCGCCTGGAGCTGCTGCTGGTCGAGGAGAAGACCGACCAGATCCTCGCCCGCCTGCGCGACGGCCGCCTCGACGCCGGCCTGCTGGCGCTGCCGATCCACGACGACCAGCTCCACGTCGAGCCGCTGTTCGACGAACCCTTCATCCTGGCGGTGCCGCAGCAGCATCCGATGGCCGCGCGCGACAGCCTCGACCTGCACGACCTCGACGACCAGCACCTGCTGCTGCTCGAAGAGGGCCACTGCCTGCGCGATCAGGCCCTCGACGTGTGCCGCCTGGCCGGCGCCGACGAGCGCGACGGTTTCCGCGCCACCAGCCTGGAAACGCTGCGGCAGATGGTCGCCGCGGGCGTCGGCATCACCCTGCTGCCGACCCTGGCGGTGCAGCCGCCGGTGCCGAACTCGCCCGACATCCGCCTGCTGCGCTTCAGCGGCACGCCGCCGCACCGGCAGATCGGCATGCTGTGGCGGCGCAGTTCGGCGATGTCGGACTTCCTGCTGCAACTGGCCGACGAACTGCGCAAGCTGCCGGCCTCGCTGCTGCAGCCGCCGGTCGCCGTCGCCGGCGGCAAACGCAAGCCGGCGCGCGAGGTGCGCTGAGCGGGCGCGGTTTCGCTGGCGCGGGTGTCCGGCAACGCGCTGTTCGAGCCGGCGCCGGCCCTGCCATCCAAGGCGTTCGAGCATGGGGCTGCGTGGACAAGCGCGGCGTCCGCCGGCGCGGTCCCGAGCGAACCACGCGCCGACCGGGCGAGCCGTCGCCGCGACGCGATCTTCGCGTTGCCTGACGGGCGTCACTGGCAGCGCGCGGCGACCGCGGGGACGATGGGCGCCCCATTCCGGAGCCTTCGCGCATGACCCAGCGCATCGTCCTGCTGATGATCGACCGTCCCGCCGATTGGGAATACGCGCCGCTCGCCGGCGCCGCGCATGCCTGGTTCGGCATCGACGTAGTCAGCGCCAGCATCGACGCCGCGCCGCTGACCACGATGGGCGGGCTGAGCCTGCAGCCGCAGCGGCGCCTGGCCGAACTCGATCCGGGCGACGGCGAGCTGTGGGTCGTGCCCGGCAGCCCGCTGTGGGACGAAGCGCCCGCGCCGGCGCCGATCGTCCAGGCCTTGCGCGAGCGCGCCGCGCGCGGCGGCGCCATCGCCGGCATCTGCGGCGGCACCCGCGCGCTGGCCGCGGCGGGGCTGCTCAACGAGCGCGCGCACACCAGCAACGAACCCGGCTATCTCGACGCGGTGCCCGGCTACAGCGGGCACGCGCATTACCGCGAACAAGCCTGCGTCAGCGCCGGCGGAATCGTGACCGCGCCGGGCACCTCGCCGGTGTCCTTCGCCGAAGCCTGCCTGTGGCTGGTCGCGCCGGAGCAGGCCGACGGCATCGCCCAGATGCGGGCGATGTTCGCGCGCGATTTCGCTTGAGGCCGCGGCGCGGAAACACCAAGCCGGGAATCGGCGCGCGCATCGCGCAGGCGCGACGCGGCCGCCGTGGCGACGGCCGCGCCCGTTGGCCTGTCCGCTAACTTCCCGGCTTCACGCCACGCCGATCGGACAACTCACGCCGGTGCCGCCCAGGCCGCAATAGCCGGCCGGATTCTTCGCCAGGTACTGCTGGTGATCGTCCTCGGCGTAATAGAACTCCGGCGCCGGCGGCGCGGCGATCTCGGTGGTGATCTCGCCGAAACCGGCCTCGCGCAACCTGGCCTGGAACGCGTCGCGGCTGGCCAGGGCGGCGCGGTACTGGCTGTCGTCCTCGCAATAGATCGCCGAACGGTACTGGGTGCCGGCGTCGTTGCCCTGGCGCATGCCCTGGGTCGGGTCGTGGCTTTCCCAGAAGACCTTCAGCAGTTCGTCGAAGCCGATCTTGGCCGGGTCGTAGACCACCAGCACGGTCTCGGCGTGGCCGGTCTGGCCGCTGCAGACTTCGCGGTAGGTCGGGTTCGGGGTGTAGCCGCCGGAATAGCCGACCGCGGTCACCGCCACGCCCGGCAGCGACCAGAACTTGCGCTCCGCGCCCCAAAAGCAGCCCAGCCCGAACTGCACCCGCGCCAGCCCGGGATACGCATCGCGCAGCTTGGCGCCGCTGAGGTAATGGGCGTTGTGCAGCGGCAGCGGCGTGTCGCGGCCCGGCAGCGCGTCTTCGCGCTGCGGCATGCGCTGCTTGAACGCGCCAATACCGGGAATGAAGGAACCGGCCATCGTCTGCCTCCGTGTGCGGGCTGTGGCGGTATCGCCGCCGTGGCAATGAAATGCGGCGCAGGTCGCAGGATTCAAGGCCGGCGTGCGGCGGCGCGGCTTGTCCGCGCCCGCGCGCGGCGGGAAGCTCGACCCTGCGCCGGCGCTCGCCGGCCGCCGCGCCCTGCCCCCGCCTGCCGCAAAGGATGCTCGCGATGCCCGCACGCCCCGCCGTCCGCCCGAATCCCGGCCTCGCTACGAACGCGAACCCGCCCTCCCGCAGCGCCCGCTGGCGCGAGTGCGCGCTCGCGCTCGCCCTGCTCGGCCTGAACGCCGCGCCGGCGCTGGCCGCCGACGAATTCGGCAGCGACTGGGACGACCCGCGCACCGCCGATCCGGCGGTGGCGCGTCCGGATACGCGCAGCTGCACGGTGCCGATCCTCGATACCGCTTTCGCCGATTTCGAATGGCACCTGGGCCAGATCGCCCCGCCCGCCGCCTGCCCCGGCCCGTGGAGCAAGGTGGTGCTGGAGATGGACGGACAGGTCAAGGGCGTGCAGTACGACCGCCTCGGCCATATGGAAATCGGCGGCGTCACCGTGTTCTCCACCAGCACGCCCGAGCCGTCGCGCGACGGCATCGCCTGGCGCGTGGAAAAGGACCTCAGCGACTACGCCGCCCTGCTCAAGACCCCGCAGCAGGTGCGCATGGCGCTCGGCAACGTGGTCAACGACACCTACACCGGGGTGATCTACGTGCAGGCGCGGGTGGTGTTCTACAACGCCGACCGCCGCCACCCCGCCGTCGCCAGCGCCGACCGGGTCGCGCCGCTGGCGAACGCGCGCCGCGACGGCGGCGACCTGGTCGGCGACTACACCCTGCCGGCCAACGCCACGCGCTGGCTCGGCGAGGTCTACGCCACCGGTTCCGGCGGCGGTTGCGAGGAATTCTGGTACTTCACCGCGCCGCCGGAAGCGAACTACTCCTGCCCGGCCCAGCACGGCGCCTACCGCGAAGTGCAGGTGCTGATCGACGGCCGCGTCGCCGGCATCGCCATGCCGTATCCGCACATCTACACCGGCGGCTGGTCGAACCCGTTCCTGTGGTACGTACTGCCGGCGCCGCGCGCGTTCGACATCGAACCGATCCGCTACGACCTCACTCCCTTCATCGGCCTGGTCAACGACGGCCGCGCGCACGAGGTGCGCTTCCGCGTCGCCAACCTGCCCGACGGCGCGTCCGGCTGGACCTTGCAGCCGAACCTGCAGGCCTGGACCGACCCGCGCCGCGGCGCCACCGGCGGGCGCCTGCTGAGCTACGAGCTGACCCCGTTGGCGGCGCGTTCGAACTACAGCGCGAAGCCCGACGGCACGTTCCAGGTCGACACCCGCGGCGGCCACCGCCTGCGCGCGACCGGTTATGTCGATACCGCCAAGGGCCGCGAATACACCACGGTCGAGCGCATCGTCGGCAACGACGGCCTGCACACCTGGGGCGCGGACGAGAATCCCGACGGGATCAAGGCGCAGTGGAACGACACCCAGACCGTGACCCGGCTCGGCCGCGGCCTGCCGACGGTGTCGACGCTGGCCCAGCGCTTCGGCTTCGACGGCGCGATCAGCGTGATCCCGTCCGGCAGCGCGCAGCGCATCGTCACCACGATGAAGATCTTCGACGACGCCGACCTGCTGCAGAGCCCGGGCCGCGGCCAACCGGCGGCGGCGCAGGTCAAGCGCAACCGCTTCGAAGGCGAAGCCGGCTGGAACTACGGCGTGCCGCGGCCGGAGCGGCACGCGACCGGGCATTCGACCCAGCGCCACCGCAGCTACGGCACGCAGGGCTGCTACGACCGCGAGATCTCGCAGCGCAACGGGTTCATCGAAACGGATCGGTATCGCTGCGGGACGCCGTGAGCGGCGCGGCTGCGTTTCTTCGCGCTTCGGCGTGGAGAAACGCGGCGGGTCGCGGATGGCGCCGGGCGGCGCGGTGGCGCGGTCGCGGCTCGCGCCGCTCCTACAGGGGCGGCGGGTGCGTCGGCCGCTCCCTGTAGGAGCGGCGCGAGCCGCGACCGCGGGCTTTCACGCCCGCGCCGCAACCTCGATCAGTAACGCAGCAACGAATGCACCGGCGCCTCGCCGCTCCAGCGCGCGCGTCCGTTCAGCGCCGGCAGTTCGATCAGCACGCTGGCGCCGACCAATACCGCGTCCAGGCGCTCGACCAACTCGCGCGCCGCCGCCAGGGTGCCGCCGGTGGCCAGTACGTCGTCGACGATCAGGGTGCGCTCACCAGGCTTGAGCGCGTCGCTGCGCGCCTGCAGGCTGTCGCGGCCGTATTCCAGCTCGTACTCCACCGTCACCAGCGGCGGCGGCAGCTTGCCCGGCTTGCGCAGCGGCACGAAGCCGGCGTGCAGCTTCTGCGCCAGCGCCGCGCCGAAGATGAAACCGCGCGATTCGATCCCGCACACCGCCTGCACGCCGCTGCCCTGCCAGGGCTCGGCCAACGCGTCGATGCAGCGGGCGAAGCCGCCGGCATCGGCCAGCAGCGGGGTGACGTCGCGGAAGGTGACGCCGGGCTTGGGAAAATCCGCGACGCTGCGGATCAGGCGCTGGATCGGGACGAGGGAATCGGTCATCGGGGCGTTAGCAACTGAAGGAATGACGGGATTGTGCGCGCCGGCGGCGTCGGCGCGCGTCAACGCGGCTTGCGCGCGAACAGCGGCTGGTCGCCGCGCGCCAGGCCCAGGAAGATGCCGGCCAGCGACAGGCCGATGCCGAGCAGCTCCAGGCCGCCGAGCCGCTTGTGGAAGATCAGCACGTCCCAGACATAGGCCAGCAGCGGCTGCAGCAGCAGGCACAGGCCGACGATGCCGGCCGGCAGCAGCGGCATCGCCCGGCCGATCACCAGCCAGCCCAGCACCTGGGCGATGGCGGCGTAGGCGGCCAGGATCAACCAGTCGTGCGCGCTTTGCGGCCACATGCTCTCGCCGCCGAGCGGCACGGTCAGCCCGAGCACCAGCACGCAGCCCAGGCACAGCCACCATTGCAGCGCTTCGTTCGGGGTGTCGCCGCGGCGCGCCTGGGCAGCGCGGAAGGCCAGCAGGAAACCGCCGTAGGCCAGCGCCGCGGCCAGGCCGAAGAACACGCCGAGACGGAAGCGCGCGTCCATGTGCTCCCAGCCCGGCGCCAGCAGCAGCGCCAGCCCGACCAGGCCCAGGCTCAGGCCGACCCACAGCTTCCAGCCGGCGCGCTCGCCGAGGAACAGCGCGCCGGCGCCGGCCAGCACGAACACCTGGAAATTGGCCAGCAGGGTCGACAGGCCGACCCCGACGTAGACGATCGAGCGGTGCCACATCCACAGGTCGAAGGCCATGAACACCGCGCTCAGCATCACCAGGCCCAGCACCCGCGGCTGCGGCCGCCACAGCCGCAGGCGTTCGCGCCGCCACGGCTGGCCCAGCAACAGCAGCAGGATGATCGCGGCCAGGCCCATGCGCCAGAACGCCGAGGCGCCCGGGCCGATCTCGACCCAGCGCACGAACACCGCCGAACTGCTGATCACGCTGGCGCCGAGCAGCATCTGCAGCAGCGGCGCGCCGGAGCCGGCGGCGGGGGCGGACGACGAGGCGGACGACGAGGCGCTCATGCGCGCCTCCGGGAGCCGCGGCGGTGCACGGCCGCGGGCGCGAGGGTCGGCGATGCGAAGGCGATAGGTGCGAATGCGATAGGTGCGAAGGCGATAGCCAGGAACATGGCGAAACTCCGATGGTCCATCCGCGGCGCGCCGCGGACGGAGTGTCCGGCGCGGGCCGGCCGGCGCTCGCCGGCCGCGCCGCAGCGGGCGCGAGGGGGTCGGGAAGGGGGTGGTGGACGCCGGAACGGCACCGGCGCGGCCGCGATCCGGGCCGCGGCAGGCGTCTCAGGCGCCCGGGCGAGCGGCGCCGCTCAGGCCGGCAGCCACGCCGGCGGCGGCATCGCGGTCTGCGGCTCCGGCTCGGGCGGCGGCGGCTCGCCCAGGGCCAGCGCCCGGACCACCTCGTCCGCCTGCGGCCAGGCCGCGTCCGGCACGCACACCTGCACCGCGCCGAACAGCGGCAGCTCGCCCATGCCGCCGATCAGGGCCTCGCCGCGCAGGAACACCGGGATTCCGGCGTCTTCCAGCGCATGGCGGACCAGATGGGCGTCGATCAGGTGGGCGGCTTCGTAGACGACTCGCATCGTCGCGTCCTTCGGCCGGCAGGCCAGGCGGGTCTGCGGCCAGCATACGCCGCAACCGCGCGCCGCATGCACCCACTTTCGTCATGTCCGCGCGCTGAAAGCGTCCCGATCGCGCAACGATCGGCAAGCCGGCACGACCGGCAAACCGGCCCGCCGGCGCGGCGCGAGACCGGCCGCCCAGGCACGCCGGCGCCGCACCGGCTAAACTCCCGTTTCTCCCTTTTCCGAAGATGCCGCGCCGCATGTCCGCCGATCCGTCCCGCCTTGCCCCCGAAACCCCGACCGATGCCGCCCCGGCGCAGAAGCAGGATTTCGTCCGCCAGATCGTTCGCGACGACCTGGCCAGCGGCAAGCACCAAGCGGTGCGCACGCGCTTCCCGCCCGAACCCAACGGCTACCTGCACATCGGCCACGCCAAGGCGATCTGCCTGGACTTCGGCGTCGCCCGCGAGTTCGGCGGCCGCTGCAACCTGCGCTTCGACGACACCAACCCGGCCAAGGAAGACCCCGAGTACGTCGAGGCGATCCAGGACGACGTGCGCTGGCTCGGCTTCGACTGGGCCGAACTGCGCCACGCCTCGGATTATTTCGAAGTGTTCTACCTGGCCGCGCAGAAGCTGATCCGCCAGGGCGACGCCTTCGTCTGCGACCTCAGCGCCGAGGAAGTGCGCGCCTACCGCGGCAACCTCACCGAGCAGGGCCGCAATTCGCCGTACCGCGACCGCGGCGTCGAGGAAAACCTCGACCTGTTCGCGCGCATGCGCGCCGGCGAGTTCGCCGACGGCGCGCGCACCCTGCGCGCGAAGATCGACATGGCCTCGGGCAACATCAACCTGCGCGACCCGGCGCTGTACCGGATCAAGAAGGTCGCCCACCAGAACACCGGCGACGCCTGGCCGATCTACCCGATGTACGACTTCGCCCACTCGCTCAGCGATTCCTGCGAAGGCATCACCCACTCGCTGTGCACGCTGGAATTCGAGGACCACCGTCCGCTGTACGACTGGTGCGTGGCCAAGGTCGACCTGCCGAACTCGCCGGAGCTGCTGGCGCCGCTGCTGGCCAAGGGCCTGCCGAACGAAGCCGCGATCCCGCGCCAGATCGAGTTCTCGCGCGCCAACCTCAACTACACCGTGATGAGCAAGCGCAAGCTCATGGTGCTGGTGCAGGAACAGCTCGTCGACGGCTGGGACGACCCGCGCATGCCGACCCTGCAGGGCATCCGCCGCCGCGGCTACACCCCGGCCGCGATCCGGCTGTGGGCCGAGCGCCTCGGCGTGAGCAAGCAGAACTCGGTGATCGACTACTCGGTGCTGGAAGGCTGCCTGCGCGAAGACCTCGACGCGGCCGCGGCGCGGCGCATGGCGGTGATCGATCCGCTCAAGCTGACCATCACCAACCTCGACGACGCGCACGAGGAATCGCTGCACTTCTCCAACCACCCGAAGGACGAGAGCTTCGGCGCGCGCCAGGTACCGTTCTCGAACCAGCTGTGGATCGAGCGCGAGGACTTCGAGGAAGTCCCGCCGAAGGGCTTCAAGCGCCTGATCCCGGGCGGCGAAGTGCGCCTGCGCGGCGCCGGCATCCTGCGCTGCGACGAAGTGATCAAGGACGAGGCGGGTCGCGTGACGGAACTGCGCGGCACGCTCGACCCCGAATCGCGCCCCGGCATGGCCGGCGCCGACCGCAAGATCAAGGGCACGATCCACTGGGTCAGCGCGCGCCACGCGGTCCAGGCCGAGATCCGCCTGTACGACCGCCTGTTCGACGTCGCCGCGCCGGACGACGACAGCGACGGCAAGACCTACAAGGATCACCTGAATCCGAACTCGCGCCGCAGCGTCGTCGGCTACGTCGAGCCGTCGGCCGCGCAGGCCGCGCCGGAGCAGGCGTTCCAGTTCGAGCGCGTCGGCTATTTCGTCGCCGACCGCTACGACCACCGCAGCGACGCGCCGGTGTTCAACCGCAGCGTGACCCTGCGCGACACCTGGGCGAGCAAGGAATGAGCGCGCAGCCATGAGCACGAAGATCCAGAACCCGCTGACCCGCCAGGTGCAACTGCTGTTGCCCGACTGGGTCGACGCCGCGGTCGACCGCAGCCGCGTCTACGCCAGCGACGAGGACAAGGTCGCGCTGGCGGTGGAACTGTCGCGGCGCAACGTCGAACTGCGCACCGGCGGCCCGTTCGGCGCGGCGGTGTTCGACGGCCACGGTCGCGTGGTCGGCGTCGGCGTGAACCGGGTGGTGCCGCAGAATTGCTCGGTGGCCCACGCCGAGATGATGGCCTTCATGTGCGCGCAGACCGCGGTCAGCCAGTTCCGTCTCAACGAGCTGGGGCCGATGACCCTGGCGACCTCGGCGCAACCGTGCTGCATGTGCTACGGCGCCAGTTTCTGGGCCGGCATCAACAACCTGCTGATCGGCGCGCGCTCGGAAGACGTGATGCGCCTGACCGAGTTCGACGAAGGCCCGCTGCCGGCGGACTGGATCGGCGAACTCGAACGCCGCGGCGTCGCCGTGCGCCGCGACCTGCAGCGCGAGGCCGCGTGCGAGGTCCTGCGCAAGTACGGCGAGAGCGGCGTTTCCTATTGAACGACGGCGGCGGCGGTCGCTGCGGCCGACGCCGTAATCGCGCAGCCGCAACCTGTAATCGCTTAGCCGTAGCCACCCCAAGCGTCGCCGAAAGCCCCAAAACACCGTCATTCCGGCGAAAGCCGGAACCCATTTTGATTTTGCTCTTGCGGTCCCAATCGAAAGCCAAAGCAACGGCAAAATGGGTTCCGGCTTTCGCCGGAATGACGGTGTCGAAAAGACCGAGCCGAAAAAACCCGGAACGCCGGTGTCGAAAAGACCGGAACGACGGCGTCGAGCGCATCGCCTCCAACCGCCCCTAGCGCTGTCCACCCGACGGCCGCCGCCTGTGCTTCACTTCCCCCACCCGCCCCCGAGCCGCGCCCCATGACCGATTCCGCCCTGTTCTGCCTGTGCCGCGCCGGGTTCGAGCCCGAGCTCGCCGCCGAACTGAGCGAGCGCGCCGCCAACGCCGGCCATCCCGGCTACGCGCGTACCCAGCGCAACAGCGGCTACGTCGAATTCATCGTCGAGGACGCGGCCGCCGCCTCGCGCGCGCTGCCGTGGTCGGCGCTGATCTTCGCCCGGCAGAAGCTGGTGCGGCTGGCCGATCTGAACGGGCTCGACCCGAGCGACCGCATCGCCCCGATCCTCGCCGCGCTCGACGCTTACGGCGAGCCGGTCGCGTTCGGCGAACTGTGGGTCGAGCACCCCGATTCCGACGAGGGCAAACCGCTGGCCGGCCTCGCCCGCAGCTTCGGCAACGCGCTGCGCCCGGCGCTGCGCAAGGCCGGCTGGCTGAGCAAGCACGACGACCCGCGCAAGCCGCGCCTGCACGTGGTCTTCCTCGCCGGCGACCACGCCGTGTTGGCGCAGGCCGATCCCGACGACGGCGCGCCGTGGCCGCTCGGCATCCCGCGGCTGAAGATGCATCCCGACGCGCCCAGCCGCTCCGCGCTCAAGCTCGAGGAAGCGCTGCTGACCCTGCTGACCCCGGACGAACGCGAGCGCCGCGTGCGCGACAACATGCAGGCCGCCGACCTCGGCGCCGCGCCGGGCGGCTGGACCTGGGTGCTGATGCGCAACGGCATGAAGGTCACCTCGGTCGACAACGGCCCGCTGCGCCAGGCGCTGCTCGACAGCGGCCGGATCGACCACCTGCGCGCCGACGGCTTCACCTGGCAACCCAAGCGCACGCTCGACTGGATGGTCTGCGACATGGTCGAGTCGCCGGCGCGGGTGGCCGAGCGCATGGCCACGTGGTTCCGCGAAAACTGGTGCCGGCAGGCGATCTTCAACCTCAAGCTGCCGATGAAGAAGCGCTGGGAAGAAACCCGCGTGTGCCTGGAAGCGTTCGAATACCAGACCCACCGGCCGATGATCGTGCGCGCGCGCCAGCTCTATCACGACCGCGAAGAAATCACCGTATTCGCCGCGCCGCGCTGAGCGCGCGGTCCGTCGCTGCAGAAACAATCGCGATCCCGCGCCGTCGTCGCGGAACGGTGTCCGGCGCGCCGGTCGGCGACCGTGCCACACGCCGCGACGTTCATGCCGCCGCGACATTGCTGAGCGCCGCCGCAACGCCGGCGCGCGCCCGCCGAGCCGGCGTTTGCGTGCGGATGCGCGCGCTACGGACGCTCGCACGCATGCGCGCGCGGCGTTGCGTTCATCGCCGGTTGCGCCGATTAACGCGGGTTTGATCGCGCCGGGTTTAGCGTCGCCCCGTCCCCACAAACGCGAGGCCTTCCCATGCGACAGCACGCGATCCAGCGACAGACCCTGCTCGCCCTGGCCCTGACCGCGACCTTCGCCCTCGGCGCCGCCAACGCGCAGGTGCCGGGCAAGGTGCAGTCCAAGCACGATGCGGTCGAGAAGGCCGACGTCGCCGCCGGCAGCGCGATGCAGGCGCGCGACAGCGCCGCCAGCGCCGAGTTGGCCGCGGAAGCCGCGGTGCAGACCCGCGAGCAAGGCGCGACCAGCGCGCGCGGCGCGATCGCCGCACAGGCCACCACGCAACAGGCCGAGCGCGCCGCCGCCGATGCCCGCAGCGCCGCCCAGCAGGCGATCCGCGCCGCCGACGAAGCGCGTTCGGCGCAGGCCGCGGCGGTCTCCGGCAGCAACCCGGCCGGCGCCGCGGTGCAGGCGCGCGCGGCCATGAACCAGGCGCGCACCGCCAACGCCGTCGCCGCCGATGCCGGCAGCGTCGCCCGCGCCGCGGCCGCGGCCACCGCCGAAGCCAACCGCCTGCCCGACCGCGTCGTCGCCCCGCCCAGCGACGGCCGCAGCGTCGACTTCGCCGCGCTCGACCTCGACGGCGACGACGCGATCAACCGTGAAGAATCGCGCGCCCACGGCGCGCTGAGCGCGAACTTCCTGGCCGTGGACGTCAACGCCGACGGCCGCATCAGCGTCGACGAAGTCAACGCCTGGCGCCGTTGATTCCCCGCGACCGCCGCGGCCCGTCCCTGTAGGAGCGGCGCAAGCCGCGACCACGCAACAGAACTACGCCGCAACTACCGCCGTGCGCCGACAAGGCGGGGATCCAGGGCTTCGAACGTTCCCGCACGAGAAGCCCTGGATTCCCGCTTTCGCGGGAATGACGGCAAAAAATACACAAGCGCCAGCGCAGCCCCGGCCGCTGCCTGTAGGAGCGGCGCAAGCCGCGACCGCGACAACACAACCACCTCGCAACCGTCGCATCGCCGGCTTTGCGGCAGCGGGAGTTCAGGACTTCGGACCTTCCCGCACGAGAACCCCTGGATTCCCGCTTTCGCGAGAATGACGGTAAAAAGCGCAACGCATCGATGTACTCGCGCCCATCAAATCCAGGCTGCCGTGGACCAACGAAGCCACACGCCCCCACACCGCAAAACCCGCATCGCCTCAGCGCACCACGCTCAAAACATCGCCCCCACCGCCACGCTCGCATAATCGTGATCCGCCAACGGATCGTAATGCGCGCTGCCCGCGTAATCCGTGTAACCGAAACTCGCGAAGTAGCGCTGCCCGTACTTCGCCGTCACGCCGAGCGTCAGCTGTCGCCGGTCCTCGACCAACTGATTGTCGATCGCGAATCCGCGCACATCGTGGCCGAAGCTCATCATCGGCGACACCGTCCAATCCGCGCCGACCGCGTAATCGAGCTGCGCGCGCAAGCGGTAGCCCCAGGCATTGCGCGTGTAGAAGCCCTTGTCGAGGCAGCCGCGCGGATTCTGGATCGGCGGGCACGCGCCGCCGTAGCCCTGCGGCGAGAAGCCCCAATGGAAGCCGCGGCCGTAGCGCGCCTGGTCCAGTCCCGGCAAGTCCGCGCGGCTGTACATGGCCTCGCCCGCCAGCGTCGCCTGCTTCGCGCCGAACATACCGGCGAAGCTGCGCTGGACGTTCAACATCGCTTGGTCTTTGTCGACCCGGTCGTAGCCGCGCAACACCGCGCCCGGCGCCAACGCCGCGTTGCGCGCGCCGATCGGCCCGCCGTTGCTGGTCAGCGCGCGGAACATGTCGGCGGTGTTGAGTTGCACCGGTTGGCCGCGCGTGTGCGAAAGCTCGGCGCCGAGCTGCCAGCCGCGCCAACGGGCCTGCGCGCTCAGGCCGAGGATGCGGATGTCGTCGGGGTATTCCCAGATCTCGCGGATCGTCGACAGGCGCGCCGACAACTGCGCGTAAGTCTCGGGCACGCCGGCCGCGATCAGGCGCGGCGCCAGGGTCGGATCGGTGCGCGCCGGGTCGATGACGGTCGCGTCCAGGTACGGCGCGCGCGAGTTGATCCGCAGGTAGTAGGCGCCCCAACCGCGGCCGCTGGCCTCGTCGCGATAGCGCAGCGACAGCCCGTACTGGCCGCGGTCGCTGCCGTAACGGTCGCGATCGCGCGGCAAGATCGCGCCCATCGATTGCATGAAGCCGTCGCTGAGCCACGGCCCCGCGCCCGCCGACGCGGTGTTGAGCGGGTAATAGGCGTTGGACTGGATGCCGGCGCAGCCGCGCTCGATGCCCAAGTCGCTGCCGGAGAAGAAGGTGCCGCAGGGGTCGTACTCCGACGGCCGCCAGTTCCATTGCCAGAAGCCTTCCAGGCTCAGCTTCGGGTCCAGCGTCCATTTCGCCCACAGCATCTCCACCGGGATCTGCGCTTCGCTGGCGGCGTCGGTGCCCGGCCGGCGCAAGCTGGTGTAGTCGACCGGATTGATCTGGTTGACGCCGCTGAAGAACACGCCGCCGCCCCACTTCACCGCCTGCTTGCCGACGCGCAAGTCCAGCGCGCTGTCGTCGTCGAGCTTGAAGTGTCCGTACGCATACGCGTTGAGCCACAGGAACCCGGAGAACCGGTTCGAACGCGAGAATCCGGCGTCGCTGAGCGGCGCGGAGGGATCGAAGCCGTTGGGCACGTTGCCCTGGCGCACCTCGCTACGATCCAGGGTCGCGTCGTACCAGGTGCGCGCGCTGAGGTTGAGGCCGACCTCGCGGTACTTCAGGTCCACCGACTGCACGATCTTGAACAGGCTGGAAAACGCGTCGCCACGGTCGAAATTGAGATTGCCGTCGTCGGCGGTGTCGGCGCCGGTGCCGCCCTTGGGCCGGCCGTCGGACGCATAGCCCTTGCCGAGCAAGTGCGGCTGCGCCTTGCCCGCGCGCACGGCGGTGCCGGCGACGATGCGGGTGTTCCATTGCCCCTGGATGCGGCCGTCGGCCAACTCGAAATCGGCAGCCCGTGCGGGCGCGACGGCCAGTGCGCAGGCCAGCGCCGCGACGATCGATGTGGACAAAACACACACTCGATACGTGAACGAACGACGCGAAAAATCACCGGAAAACAGCTGAAAACCCGACATGCGAACCGATCCTGCAGAACTGCTGCAGGGTTTCTAGCACCGCCGCGGCGAAACCCGCACTACTACTTTAGGCTGTGTTCCGCCGCGCCCCGGTTGTGCCCGCGCGCAGTTGCGGCATAGTGCGATGCCAGTCCCGTCCGAGTCCGCCGCAGTCCATGAATCCGCCGCCGCCGATGCATTCCGACGCCGTCGCCGCCGCGCCCGCCGGCGCCCCACCGCTGAGCCGCAAGGACACCCGCACGCTGCTGCTGTCGGCGTTGGGCGGCGCGCTGGAGTTCTACGATTTCGTGATCTTCGTCTTCCTGACCGAGACGCTGCGCAAGCTGTTCTTCCCGGTCGGCACGCCCGAGTGGCTGGGCACGCTGCAGGTCTACGGCATCTTCGCCGCCGGTTATCTGGTGCGGCCGATCGGCGGGGTGATCATGGCCCACTTCGGCGACCGCTCCGGGCGCAAGCGCATGTTCACCCTGAGCGTGTTCCTGATGGCGCTGCCGACGCTGTTCATCGGCCTGCTGCCGACCTACGCGCAGATCGGCATCGCCGCGCCGCTGCTGTTGCTGGCGCTGCGCATCGTCCAGGGCATCGCCATCGGCGGCGAAGTGCCCGGCGCGTGGACCTTCGTCGCCGAACACGCGCCGCGCGGCCGGGTCGGCTTCGCCTGCGCCTCGCTGTCGGCCGGGCTCACCGCCGGCATTCTGATCGGCTCGCTGGTCTCCACCGCGGTCAACACCTGGCTGGCGCCGGCCCAGGTGCTGGACTGGGGCTGGCGCGCGCCGTTCGTGCTCGGCGGCGTGTTCGGCTTCCTCGCCGTGTACCTGCGCCGCTGGCTCAGCGAGACGCCGGTGTTCACCGCGATGCGCGAGAGCCGCCAGTTGGTGCGCGAACTGCCGCTCAAGCAGGTGCTGCGCGAGCACCGCGCCGGCGTCGTGCTGTCGATGCTGGTGACCTGGCTGCTGACCGCGGCGATCGTGGTGATCATTTTGATGACCCCGACCATCGCGCAGCAGGCGTTCAAGATGGAAGCCTCGCGCGCCTTCGTCGGCAACAGCCTGGCGGCGTTCTTCCTGACCTTGAGCGCGATCGGCGGCGGCTGGCTGGTCGACCGCATCGGCCGCGGCCGCGCGCTGTTGATCGGTTCGCTCGGCGTGCTGGTCAGCAGCTTCGCGCTGTACTACGACCTCAACCACGGGGCGCACAACTTCCTGCTGCTGTACGCGCTGGCCGGGGTGTTCGTCGGCGTGGTCGGGGTGATCCCGGCGGTGATGGTGGCCGCGTTCCCGGCGCCGGTGCGGTTCTCGGGGCTGTCGTTTTCCTACAACGTCGCCTACGCGGTGTTCGGCGCGGCCACGCCGCCGCTGATCGGCGGTTACCTCGCGCCGCATTTCGGCGGCATGGCGCCGGCCTACTACGTGATGGCGGTGGCGCTGGTCGGGGTGGCGGTGTCGGCGTACCTGTTGAGCAATCCGCGCCAGCAGTTCCACGAAGACTGAGCGCGCGTCAGCACACCATCACGAAGTACACGCCGAAGATCGACAATCCGGCGATCCAGCAGCCCAGCATCGCCAGACAGGCGAGCAGTATCCAGGCCGCGCGCAGCCAGCCGCCGCGGCCGAGCGTGCTGCGCACGGCGACGACGGGCAAGGCCAGACCGAGCAGCGCGAACAGGCACAACACGGTCCAGCCGAGCGCCCAGAACGCGAGCGATTTCTCGCCGTATTCCGGCGGGCATTGGGTCGTGGCCAGCGACAACGCAGGCCACAGCGCGCAGGCGAGCGCTGCGCAGCGCTTCGTGCGGCGTCTCCAGGGGCCAGCGGGCGCAAAATCAAAATGGATTCCGGCTTTCGCCGGAACGACGGCAGGAGGGAGTCGTTTCATTCCACGTCGGGCGCGCAACTTCCCAGCCGTCGTTCCGGCGAAAGCCGGAATCCATTTTGACTTTGACTTCACCGCCGCCAACCCACTCATACCCCCGCCGCGCGGCGCCAGAAGAAATGCGCCAGCGGCGGCAGCTTGCCGGCCAGCCCCAGCAGCGGCCCGCGCGCCAGGGTGGCGACGAGGTCGTCGTTGGAGAACAGCTTGTTCAAGCCGTCGAAGCCGTAGGCCGCCAGCGCGTTCTCGCTGCGCCGCTCGCGCGCCCAACGCGCCAGCCGGTGCGGCGAGCCCGGATCGGCGCCGTGGCGGCGCGCCTGCCGCAGGCTCGCGCGCAGCCCGGCGACATCGCGCAGGCCGAGGTTGACGCCCTGCCCCGCCAGCGGATGCACGACGTGGGCGGCATCGCCGATCACCGCCACCCGCCCGGACACGTAGCGCTGCGCCAGTTGCCGGCGCAGCGGGAACGCGGCGCGCGCCGACACTTTCGTCAGCGCGCCCAGGCGGCCGGCGAAGGCGCGTTCGAGTTCGCCCAGGAACGCGGCGTCGTCCGCCGCCAACAGCCGCTCGGCTTCGGCGTCGGGCAGAGTCCAGACGATGGAACTGCGCCGGTCGCGCGCGCCGTCGTCGCCCTGCGTCGGCAGGAACGCGACCGGCCCGCCCGGCAGGAAGCGCTGCCAGCAGGTCGCCTCGTGGCTGCGTTCGCTGTCGATGTAGGCGACCAGACCGCGCTGGCCGTAATCGTGCGCGGGCGCCTCGATTCCGGCCAGCCGGCGCAGCTTCGATTCGGCGCCGTCGGCGGCGACCACCAGCCGCGCGCGCAGGCGCTGGCCGCCGGCCAGGGCCACGCCGACGCTGTCGCTGCCATCGCGCTCCAGCGCCTCGACGTATTCGGGGCAATGCAGTTGCACGCCGGCCTGCGGCAGCGCCGCCCACAGCCGGTCGACCAGCAGGCCGTTCTCGACGATCCAGCCCAGTTCGCGGCGGCCGAACGCGTCGGCGTCGAAGGCGATCTCGCCGCCGCCGGCCGCGTCCCACACCCGCATCGCGCGATACGGCTGCGCGCGCGCGTCGCGCACCGCGCTCCACACGCCGAGGTCCTGCAGCAGCGCGGCGTTGTCGGGCGCGAACGCGTACACGCGCAGGTCCGGCCGCAGCGGCGACCACGGCGCGGGTTCGCGCGCTTCGACCAGGGCGACGTCGAAACCGTCGTGGGCGAACGCCAGCGCCGCGGCCGCGCCGACCACACCGGCGCCGACCACCGCCACGTCCAGAATCTCGCGCCGGCTCATGCGCGGCCTCCGCGTTCGCCACCGGAAACCGCGGCGGCGCGGTCGTTGCGGCACAGCGCCGGCACGTCGCCGCGGTAGCCCATCGCGCCGCCGACCAGGAACGACTGCGCGCTGGCCAGGCGGTCGAACGCGAACAGGCCGAGGCTGCGCAGCGGCCGCATCAGCTCGGTGTCGTTGGCGCTGAGCCGCGCCAGCCCGTCGGAGAAACCGACGGTGCGTTCGCGGTCCTCGCGCCGACGTTCCAGATAACGCGCCAGCAGCGCGTCGCTGCCGCAATCGCCGTCGCCGGCGCGGCGCCGGTCTTCGATCAGTTCGGCCAGGGTCATCGCATCGCGCAGGCCCAGGTTGAAGCCCTGCGCGCCGATCGGGTGGATGGTCTGGGCGGCGTTGCCGACCAGCACCGCGCGCGCCGCGACGGTGCGCTGCGCCAGCACCCGGATCGCCGGATACAGGCTGCGCGCGCCGCAACTGAGCAAGCGCCCGGCGCGCCAGCCGAACGCGTCCTGCACGCGCGCCAGGAAACCGGCTTCGTCGAGCCCGGCGACCGCGTCGGCATCGACGCTGGCGACGCCGTGGATCAGGCCGTAATGGCGGTCGCCGCGCGGCAGCAGCGCGGTCGGGCCATCGCGGCCGAGGCGCTCGTAGGCGGTGCCGTCGGGCGCGCGCTCGCCGCGCAGGCGCGCGACGAACAAGGTCTGGCCGTAGTCGTGTTCCTCGGTGCCGATCCCCAGCGCCTCGCGCACGCCGCTGCGGGTGCCGTCGGCGGCGACCAGCAGGCGCGCGCGCACGGTCCGCTCCCCCGCCCCGTCGGCCAGCCGCACCGCTCGCCAGCCTTCGCCGCCGTCGGCCAGGCCGACGAAGCGCACCGGCCGGTAGCGCAGCAGCCGCGGCAGTTCGGCCAGGCGCGCTTCCAGCGCTTCGCCGAAGTCGCGCGCCACCACCACCCGGCCGAACTCCTCGCGGCCGTAGCGTTGCGCTTCGAGCACGGTGCGGCCGAAATCGCCGCGGCGGCTGATGTGGATGCGCCGGATCGGCCCGGTCGGCGCGCGCAGCCGGGCCAGCACGCCGAGCGCGTCGAGGGCGTTGAGGGTGGCTTCGGCGAAGCTGAGGTTGCGTTCGTCGAACACCGCCGGCAGCGCGCCGGGCGGGGCGGCCTCGACCAGGCCCACGTCGAGGCCGATGCGGTCCAGGGCGATGGCGAGACTGGCGCCGACCAGGCCGCCGCCGACGATCAGGACATCGTGGCTGGCGTGAATGGCGGGGTCGGGCGCGCCGGCGGAAGAATGCGGCGTGGCGTCGGAAGTCATGGGGTTCATGATACTGGCGCGGTCGCTAAGCGGGTGTTCGCGGATGTCGCAGCGCCGCGATCGGGCACAAAAGCATTGGGCGGCCTGAAGGCCCTCCCACCACAGCCCGGGCTTCGGGCGACGGCACGGTGCCCAGCGCCAGCCTGTAAGGCGCTTGTGGGAGGGCCTTCTGGCCCGGCGCTTTCCGACCAGCCCACCGGAATCAATCACTTAGCCCCAAGCCCCGACCCAGTCGGCACATTCGCCCCCAGCTTCTTTAGAATGGCCGCATCGACGCCGCCGCGTCCGGAGCCCGATCCATGAAGCCGAACACCCGCAACAGCCTGATCCTCGCCCTGCTGGCCGTGTTGATGGTCGCCACCCGCGTCAATCACTGGACGCCGATCCCCGACGCGTCGTGGGCGGTGTTCTTCATCGGCGGCTTCTACCTGCGCAACTGGACCCGCTGGGCGTTCCCGGCGCTGATGGCGCTGGCGGTGCTGATCGATTACGCGGTGATCAGCCGCATGGGCATCAGCTTCTGGGACCACTACTGCGTCTCGGCCGCGTACTGGTTCCTGGTCCCGGCGTACTTCGCGATGTGGGCCGGCGGCCTGTTCGTCGCGCGCAACTACAAGCGCAGCTGGAGCACGCTCGCCACCGCCGCGATCGCGCTGCTGGCCTCGGTCGCGGTGTGCCAGCTGCTGAGCCAGGGCAGCTTCTACTGGATCTCCGATTCGGTGCAGAACAAGAGCGTCGCCGGCTGGGCCGCCAATTACTTCGAATGGCTGCTGCCGTACCTGCGCACCACCGCGACCTACGTCGGCATCGCCGCGGTGGTCCAGGCGATCGCGGCGTCGGCCAGCAAGACCGCGCTGCCGGCGCAATCCGACGACGCGCGCAAGCGCTGATCGGCCGCGCGCCGGACCGACCGACCCGATGGGCAACCGCCTCTCCAAGATCTACACCCGCACCGGCGACGACGGCTCCACCGGCCTCGGCGACGGCAGCCGCACCGGCAAGGACTCCGCCCGCGTCGGCGCCTACGGCACGGTCGACGAAGCCAATTCGACCATCGGCCTGATCCTCGCCGCCGAACTGCCGGACGAAGTGCGCGAGCAACTGGTGTCGATCCAGCACCAGATGTTCGACCTCGGCGCCGAGCTGTGCATCCCGGGCCACGCGGCGATCTTCGCCGCCGACATCGACCGGCTCGAACACTGGCTCGACGCGCACAACGAGCACCTGCCGCCGCTCAAGGAATTCATCCTCCCGGCCGGCGGCGAGGCCGCGGCGCGCTGCCACATCGCCCGCACCGTGGTCCGCCGCGCCGAGCGCGAGGCCGTGGCGCTGGCGCGGGTCGAGGACATCCGCCCCGAGGCCGTGCGTTATCTCAACCGCCTGTCCGACCTGCTGTTCGTGATCGCGCGCGTGCTGGCGCGCGCCGGCGGCCACGGCGAGGTCACCTGGAACCACGAGCGCCGCAAGGCCTGACCGCACCGTGCGCGTCTATACGCATCCGGCCTGCACGCGCCACGACCCGGGTCCGGGTCACGCCGAGCGGCCGCTGCGTCTGGTGGCGGTGACCGAATCCCTGCGCGAAGCCTTCGCCGAGCGCCTGCACTGGTGCGAGGCGCCGGCGGCGAGCCGCGGCCAGTTGCTGCGCGCGCATTCCGACGAACTGCTGGCGCTGGTGCTCGACACGCCGGTCGACGGCCCGGTCCAGCTCGATCCCGACACCGTGCTCGCGCCGGGCTCGGCCGAAGCCGCGCTGCGCGCCGCCGGCGCCGGCGTGGCCGCGGTCGATAGCGTGCTCAAGGGCGAGGACCGCCGTGCGTTCTGCGCGGTGCGTCCGCCCGGCCACCACGCCACCGTGCATGCGGCGATGGGCTTTTGTCTGTTCAACAACATCGCCGTCGCCGCCGCCCACGCCTGCGACAAGCACGGGCTGGCGCGGGTCGCGGTGATCGACTTCGACGTCCACCACGGCAACGGCACCCAGGCGATCTTCGACAGCGATCCGCGGGTGCTGTACGTCAGCTCGCACCAGTTGCCGCTGTATCCCGACACCGGCTACGCGCACGAGCGCGGCATCGGCAACATCGTCAACGCGCCGCTGCCGGCGGGCACCGGCAGCGACGGCTTCCGCCGGGTCTGGCGCGAGCGCCTGCTGCCGATCGTCGACGGCTTCCGTCCGCAGCTGGTGCTGATCTCGGCCGGGTTCGACGCGCACAAGCGCGACCCGCTGGCGCAGATCGAACTCGACGGCGAGGACTTCGCCTGGCTCACCGCGGAACTGGTCGCCATCGCCGAGCGGCATGCGGCCGGGCGGGTGGTGTCGATGCTGGAAGGCGGCTACGACCTGGCCGCGCTGCGCGAAAGCGCGGTCGCCCACGTCGGCGCGATGCTGGCCTGAGCGGCGCGCCCCGGTGAGGGCGGCGCGGGTCGCGGCCGCGATAACTCGGCTTGCGGCGCGACCAGCCACCCCGCGGTCGCGGCTTGCGCCGCTGCTACAGGGGGCTTCGGCTGGCTCGATCAGGCTTCGGGCTTGGCTTCGAAGTCCAGCGACGCCGAATTGATGCAATAACGCAACCCGGTCGGGCGCGGGCCGTCCGGAAATACGTGCCCCAGGTGCGACTGGCAACGCGCACATTTGACTTCGATCCGGCGCATTCCGTGACTCTCGTCGGCATGCTCGCTGACCGCTTCGGGCCGGATCGGCTGGTAGTAGCTCGGCCAGCCGCTGCCCGAGTCGTACTTGGTGTCCGAGCCGAACAGCGGCTCGCCGCAGGCCACGCAGGTGTAGGTGCCGGCGTCCTTGTGGTTCCAGAAGCGGCCGGTGAACGCCCGCTCGGTGGCCGAGCAGCGGCAGATCGCGTACTGCTCCGGCGACAGTTGCTCGCGCCATTCAGCTTCGGTCTTCTCGACCGGGACGGCGGGGCCGGGGACGGGGTGCTGGCTCATGATCTCCTCCTGGGTGGACGGCGCCGCGTTGCCGGCGCGATCGGCGGGGAATCCCGGCCGGTCCGGCGAAACTTGCAAGATGAACGCCGATGACTCCCAGATGGCGTTCGCGTTGCCCGCTTGCAAGGGATGGGGCAATCTAACCGCCGTTTTTCCCCGTCTGCCGGATGCTCGCGTGCGCAAACCCCTCCGCCTGCTCCCGTTGTCGCTCTGCATCGCCATCGCCCTGCCCGCGTACGCGGCGGACGACAACGAGAACTGGGGACTGTGCCCGCTGATCGATGCGGTCCCGTCCTTCAACGACGCCCCCGCCCCGACCGGCACCGCCGACCAGCGCGCCAGCCAGCCGACCGCGATCGACGGCGGCACCCTGGAGCGCGCCGGCGACGAGCAGAACATCGTCGTCCAGGACAACGTCCGGCTCAGCCGCGGCGACCAGTTCCTCGGCACCGACAAGCTCAGCTACAACCAGGAAAGCGGCAAGTACACGGCCGAGGGCCACGTCCGCTACCAGGACTCGAGCATGCGCCTGGTCGCCGAGCACGCCGAGGGCGACCAGAACGCCGACAAGCACCAGATCGACGACGTCGAGTACCAGCTGACCTCGCGCCGCGGCAACGGCGGCGCCGAGCGGATCGAACTCAACGGCGCCAAGGGCTCGCTGCTGAGCTCGACCTATTCCACCTGCGCGCCGAACCAGCGCGCCTGGGAACTGCGCGCCCACCGCATCGACATCGACACCGAGGAAGGCATGGGCGTGGCGCGCAACGCCACCCTGCGCATCGGCAAGATCCCGGTGCTGTACGTGCCGTGGTTCATGTTCCCGGTCGACGACCGCCGCCGCACCGGCCTGCTGTATCCGAACATCGGCATGTCCGGCAAGAACGGCTTCGACTGGCGCCAGCCGATCTACCTCAACCTGGCGCCGAACTACGACGCGACCCTGTTCCCGCGCTACATGAGCCGGCGCGGCGCGAGCCTGGGCGTGGAGTTCCGCTGGCTGTACGAAAACGGCTCGGGCGAGACCTACGTCAACTGGATGCCGCGCGACGATCTCTCGCGCAAGGATCCGGACCGCTACACCTACTACATCCGCACCGGCGACCCGTTGCCGACCATCCCCAAGGACGACATGCCGCGCGACAACCGCGGCGAGTTCGCGTTCAAGGGCGTGCACCGCTTCGACGGCACCTGGTACGCCGGCGCCAACCTGGCCTGGGTCAGCGACAAGTACTACCTGCAGGACTTCAGCAACAGCCTGTACAGCCAGTCGACGATCTCGCTGCGCAGCGAAGTCGGCCTGTACGGCCGCGGCCGCTACTGGGACGCGAGCATCATCGCCGACCACAACCAGCTCGCCGACTTCACCCTGCGCGAGAACTCGCTGGCCTTCGACCGCCTGCCGCGCGCGACCTTCCACTGGGCGCAGCCGGTGCAGCCGTGGCTGGAAACCGGCGTGGACACCGAGGCGGTGCGCTTCCAGCACGCCGACCTCAAGTTCGTCGCCAACGACCCCACCCCCGGGATTCCGGAGAGCCGGCGCCAGAGCATCCCCGGCGGCAGCCGCTTCGACGTCAAGCCGTACATCAGCTTCCCGCTGGAAGGCGCGGCCTGGTTCATCCGGCCCAAGCTGGCCTGGCGCTACACCGCCTACGAGCTCGACGGCGAGATGGCCGCGCAGATCGCCGACGCCCGCGCCAACAGCTTCATCGCCAACAACCCCGGCACGGTCAAGACGCCGGAGCTGGTGCGCAGCTTCTACGACAAGTCGCCGACCCGCAGCCTGCCGATCACCTCGATCGACGCCGGCCTGTACTTCGACCGCGAGACGGTGATCCGCGGCGACAACTACGTGCACACGCTGGAGCCGCGCGTGTTCTACCTGCGCGCGCCGTACCGCGACCAGGACGCGATCCCGCTGTTCGACACCAACCCGATGTCGTTCAGCTGGGGCGCGCTGTTCCGCGACAACCGCTACTCCGGCGCCGACCGCCAGACCGACGCCAACCAGCTGACCACCGCGCTGACCACCCGCCTGATCAACTCCGAGGACGGCCGCGAACGGCTGGCCGCGAGCATCGGCCAGATCCAGTACTTCGACGACATCCGCGTGGTCGCCGGCGCCGAAACGCCGATCAAGCAGGGCAAGTCGGCGTGGGTCGCCGACGTCAGCGTCTCGCCGACCGACCGCTGGACCATCAACGCCACCTACCAGTGGGACCCGCGCCTGCGCAGCGAGGACGTCGCGACCCTGCGCGCGCGCTACCTGTTCCGCAACAGCGGCGTGGTCAACTTCGCCTACCGCTACCGCCGCAACCTCGCCGCGCCGCCGGGCTCGCCGAGCGACATCGCCGATCAGTACGAACAGGCCGACGTGTCGTTCCTGTATCCGATCAACGACAACTGGAGCGTGGTCGGCCGCTATTACTACTCGATCAAGGACAGCCGTCCGCTCGAGCAGATCGCCGGCGTGCAGTGGGAAAGCTGCTGCCTGGCGGTGCGCGCGATCGCCCGTCGCTACCAGCGCAACCGCTCCGAAGACCTGAACAGCTCGTTTCAGGTGGAGTTCGAACTCAAGGGCCTAGGCTCGGCGGGCCAGAACACGGAGCGGGTATTGCGCCGTGCTATTCTCGGCTACAACCGCGACGACCTCTATTTGACGCCTCCGTCCCCCTCGATCAGCCGCGAAAACCGCGGTCCGGGCGGCGACGAGGCCATCCTCGACCCGACCCTATGAACAATCGTTTTGCCCGCGCCCTGACCGCTGGCGTCCTGGCCACCGGCCTGCTGATCGGCGTCGCCCAGGCCCAGGAGCTGCAGCCGATCGACCGCATCGCCGCGGTCGTGGACGAGGACGTCATCCTCAAGACCGAGCTCGATCGCGCGGTCGCCAACATCCTCGGCCAGTACGCCGGCCGCAGCGAGCAATTGCCGCCGCGCGACGTGCTCGAACGGCAGGTGCTCGAGCGCCTGATCCTGCTCAAGCTGCAGGTCGCCCAGGCCCAGGGCACCGGCGTGCGCGTAACCGACCAGGAGATCGAGCAGGCCATCGCCGGCATCGCCCAGTCCAACCGCCTCAGCGTCGACCAGCTGCGCCAGCAGCTGGCCCGCGACGGCAGCTCCTACGCCGACTTCCGCAATTCGATCCGCGACGAGCTGCTGGTCCAGCGCCTGCGCCAGCGCTTCGCCCAGACCCGGGTCTCGGTCAGCGACGCAGAAATCGACGCCGCCCTGGCCGCGCAGGCCAACACCGGCACCCAGTACCACCTGGCCCACATCCTGATCGCCCTGCCCGAAGGCGCCACCGCCGAGCAGATCGCCACCGCGCAGAAGAAGGTCGACGGCGTCAAGGCGCTGATCGACAAGGGCGAGATGGACTTCAACGCCGCCGCCGTGCGCTATTCCGACAGCCCCAACGCGCTGGAAGGCGGCGACCTGGGCTGGCGCAGCGTGGACGAGATCCCGGCCGCGTTCGCCGACATGATGAAGGCGATGAAGGCCGGCCAGGTCACCGCGCCGCTGCGCGGGCCGAGCGGCTTCCAGCTGCTCAAGCTGGTCGAAGTGCGCGACGCCTCGCAGTCCGGCCCGCAGATGGTCACCCAGTACCACGCCCGCCACATCCTGGTGCGCGTCAACGACCAGACCACCGAAGCCCAGGCCAAGGCCAAGGCCGAGACCCTGCGCGCGCGCATCGCCGGCGGGGCCAAGTTCGAGGACGTGGTCAAGGAAAGCAGCGAAGACCTCGGCACCCAGTCCAAGGGCGGCGACCTGGGCTGGTTCATGCGCGACGAATTCGGTCCCGAGTTCGGCGGCGCGGTCGCGGCCCTGGCCGACAACGAAGTCTCGCAGCCGATCCACACCACCGCCGGCTACCACGTGGTCCAGCGCCTGGGCACGCGTGAGAGCGACGTGTCCAACCAGAGCAAGCGCGCGCAGGTCCAGGAGACCATCGGCCGGCGCAAGCTGGAAGAGGAATGGAACCGCTTCCTGCGCGAGAAGCGCAGCGAAGCCTACGTCGACTTCCGCATGGGCAAGGGCTCGGAAGGCAACCAACCGGGTACCGAGACCACGCTGCCCACCAAGGGCGGCTGACGTGACCCCGCCCCGGCTCGCGCTGGTGCCGGGCGAGCCGGCCGGCGTCGGGCCGGAGCTGTGCGTGCGGCTGCTGCAACGGCCGCGCGACTACGATCTGATCTGCTACGCCGACCCGCGCAGCCTGCGCGCCGCGGCCGACGCGCTCGCCTTGCCGCTGACCCTGCTGCCGCCGGACCGCCCCTCGCGGGCGCCGGGCGAAGTGGCCGTGGTCGAGATCCCCAATCCCGTACCGCCGGCCTTCGGCACGCCCGAGCCGGGCAACGCCGCGGCGGTGATCCAGGCCCTGCGCGACGCCGCCCAGGCCTGCCTGGACGGGCGCCTGGACGGGGTGATCACCGGCCCGGTGCACAAGGCGGTCATCAACGAGGGCGGCATCGCCTACACCGGCACCACCGAGCTGCTGGCGCAACAGGCCGGCTGCGAGGTGGTGATGATGCTCGCCAACGACATCGTCCGGGTCGGCCTGGCCACCACCCACCTGCCGCTGCGCGACGTCGCCGACGCGATCGCGCCGGAGCCGCTGGCGCGCACCCTGCGCATCGTCGATGCCGCCCTGCGCGGCGAC
The DNA here is from genome assembly GCF_023617245.1 of Lysobacter enzymogenes. Taxonomy (NCBI): domain Bacteria; kingdom Pseudomonadati; phylum Pseudomonadota; class Gammaproteobacteria; order Lysobacterales; family Lysobacteraceae; genus Lysobacter; species Lysobacter enzymogenes. The sequence goes on along the minus strand of NZ_CP067396.1, from coordinate 1,479,284 downwards.
TTCGGCCTGGCGCGCCCGCGCATCGCCGTGCTCGGCCTCAACCCGCACGCCGGCGAAGCCGGGCACCTGGGGCGCGAGGAGATCGAAGTGATCGAACCGGTCCTGGCCGCGCTGCGCGGCGAAGGCCTGGACCTGATCGGCCCGCTGCCCGCCGACACCGCGTTCCTGCCGGCCAAGCTGCAGGGTTTCGACGCCGTGGTCGCCATGTACCACGACCAGGGCCTGCCGGTGCTCAAGTACAGCGGCTTCGAGCGCGCGGTGAACCTGACCCTGGGCCTGCCCTACCCGCGCGTCGCCGTCGACCACGGCACCGCGCTCGACCTGGCCGGGCGCGGCCTGGCCGATCCGTCCAGCCTGATCGCCGCGGCCGACGCCTGCGCGCGCATCGCCCACATCCGCTCGACCCGCAGCGACCGCAACCCGCCCGGAGGCTCGCCATGACCGGCACCGCCAAGACCCACGCCAAGGGCTTCAAGCCCGAGGCGAAAAAGCATCTGGGCCAGCACTTCCTGCACGACGCCAACGTCATCGCGATGATCGTGCACGCAGTGGACCCCAAACCCGGCGACCGCCTGGTCGAGATCGGCCCCGGCCAGGGCGCGATCACCTTCCCGCTGCTGGACCGCCACGGCGAACTGACCGTGATCGAGTTCGACCGCGACCTGATCTTCCCGCTCACCGAGACCGCACGCGCGCACGGCACGCTGGAAGTGATCCATCGCGACGTGCTCACCGTCGATTTCAGCGCGCTGGCGCACAACGGCGGCCCGATCCGGCTGGTCGGCAACCTGCCCTACAACCTGTCCTCGCCGATCCTGTTCCATGCCCTGGAGCACGCCGCGGCGATCCGCGACATGCATTTCATGCTGCAGAAGGAAGTCGTCGACCGCATGGCCGCCGCACCCGGCAGCAAGGTCTACGGCCGCCTCAGCGTGATGCTGCAGGCCTATTGCCAGGTGATCGCGCTGTTCGACGTGCCGCCAGCCGCGTTCCGGCCGCCGCCGAAGGTCGATTCGGCGGTGGTGCGGATGATTCCGCTGGCGCCGGACCGGATCGGCATCGACGACCACGCCCTGTTCGCGCGCCTGGTCCGCGACGCCTTCGGCCAGCGCCGCAAGACCCTGCGCAACGCGCTCTCGCTGGTCTGCGACGGCGCCTCGATCGAGGCCGCCGGCGTGCGTCCCGACGCGCGCGCCGAGCAACTGGAAGTGGCGCAGTTCGTGCGCCTGGCCAATTGGCTGCGCGCCCACGACAAGGTCCTGCCCGATCCCTCCGCGAGCTAGCGGACCGCCATCGCCGCGGCCCGGCGGCGCCTGCCCGCGCGGCGCCGCCGCGGCCGCGTTTTTTCGTCCGTCCGCGCCATCGCGCGCCGCCGCGACGGCTCATTCCCGCTTCATCCCCGCTTTGCTTAAACTGCCGCCATGAACCGCCCCACCGAATACGTCTTCGACATCGACGTGGCGACCCGCTACCTGGACGACCAATCCGCTCCGGAGCAGGATCGCTACGTGTTCGCCTACACCATCCACATCCGCAACGCCGGCACCGTGCCCGCACGCCTCATCTCGCGCCATTGGGTGATCACCGACGCGAACGGCAAGGTGCAGGAAGTGCGCGGCGACGGCGTGGTCGGCGAGCAGCCGTGGCTGCGTCCGGGCGACGACTTCGAATACACCTCCGGCGCGGTGCTGGAGACCAGTCTGGGGACGATGGAAGGCACGTACGCGATGGTCGCCGACGACGGCACCCGCTTCGACGCGCCGGTGCCGACGTTCACCCTGACCATCCCGCGTACCCTGCACTGAGCGCGGACGGCACATGAGCGTTTGGGCAATCGGCGACCTGCAAGGCTGTTACGACGCCACCCAGCGGCTGCTGGAACGGCTGAAGTTCGACCCGGCGCAGGACAAACTCTGGTTCTGCGGCGACCTGGTCAACCGCGGCGGCCAATCCCTGGAAACCCTGCGGCTGGTGCACTCGCTGCGCGAGCACAGCACCGTGGTGCTCGGCAACCACGACCTGTCGCTGCTGGCGATCGGCCAGCGCACCGAGGAAGAGAAGCGCAAGGTCAACCCCGACCTGCAGCGCATCGTCCTGGCCGACGACGGCGAAGCGCTGCTGGACTGGCTGCGCATGCAGAAACTCGTGCACGCCGACCGCGCGCTCGGCTGGATGATGGTGCACGCCGGCATGGCGCCGAAGTGGACCACCTCGATGGCCGAGCGCCACGCGCGCGAGGTCGAGGAACGGCTGCACGGCGACCAGTACCGGCGCCTGCTCAAGAACATGTACGGCGACCGCCCGGCCTGGAATCCCAAGCTGGCCGGCATCGACCGCCACCGCGCGATCATCAATATCTTCACCCGCCTGCGCTATTGCACCCCGCGCGGCCGCATCGCGTTCGAGGACAAGGGCGCGCCGGGCACCCAGCCGGTGGGGCTGTATCCCTGGTACGAAGTGCCGGGCCGGGCCGAGCGCGACCTGAAGATCGTGTGCGGGCATTGGTCGACGCTGGGCTTGTTCATCGGCCACGGCGTGCACGCCATCGACACCGGCGCGGTCTGGGGCGGCAAGCTCACCGCGCTGCAGTTGGACACCGACGAACTGCGGCTGGTGCAGGTGCCCGGCCGCGACGTGCCGGCGAATCCGCCGCGGCCGCGGCCGCCGCGCCAGCCGGGCTGACGGAGACGCGCATGCGCCACGGACGGCCGCGAACGCAGCAATCGCCACGGCCCGCGCTCGTCGCGGGGCCCGGTCGCGCCAGCGCGCCCGAGCCGGCGCGCGCGGCGTCGATGGAGGCCGCGACGCGGCCGTTCGCATCGGCGGCGCGTGCGCGCGCCGGCGGCGCATCCGCGCCGTGGCGCGGCGCCGTCGCGACGCTGCTCATCGCCGCCCTCGCCGCCGGCTGCTCGCAACCCGCCTCGCCGCCGGCCGAACGCTCGCCCGCCGACGCCACGCCGCCTGCCGCCGCCGAACCCGCGAAGCCGTCGCCGCCGTTGGTCGCCGCCGCGCGCGCGCAAGTCGGCGTGGTGCGCCTGTACGACCCGGCCTACGTGCGGCTCGGCTACCCCGGCGGCGACGTCGCGCCCGACCGCGGCGTCTGCACCGACGTGGTGATCCGCGCCCTGCGCGTGCAGGGCCTGGACCTGCAGCAGCGCGTGCACGAGGACATGCGCGCGAACTTCGCCGCCTACCCGTCGCTGTGGCGGGCGAGCGCGACCGACCGCAGCATCGACCACCGCCGCGTGCCGAACCTGCGCCGCTGGTTCGAACGCCAGGGCTGGTCGCTGCCGGTCAGCGCCGACGCCGCCGACTACCGCGCCGGCGACGTGGTGACCTGGGACCTCGGCCGCGGCCAGACCCACATCGGCATCGTCTCCGACCGCCGCTCCTGGGACCGCCGCCGGCCGCTGATCCTGCACAACATCGCGCGCGGCACGCAGGAGGAAGACGTGCTGTTCGCCTATGCCGTCACCGGCCGTTATCGCCCGCAGCTGCCGCCGGCGGTCGCCAGCCGATGAACTCGCCCGAGACGCCCGCGCCGGGCCAGGGCGGCCCCAATCGCCGGCTCGCGGCCGAGATCGATGCGCGCGAATACCGCCGGCGCAGGCCCGGCCCGATCCTGCTGATGGGCGCCGCGGTCGTCGCGGCGCTGGTGTTGACCGACATCGTGCGCAGCAACCTGCGCCAGTCGCAGATCGAGGCCGACGCCGCCGCGCGGGCGACCGCGCAACGCGCCGCGGCCGCCGCGGACACCGCCGCTGCTGCCGCGACCGCGACCGGCCCGAGCGCCAGCGACCGCATCGTCGGGCGCGCCTTCGACACGATGCTGGCCGAGCTGCGCGCGCGAAGCGCCGCCAGCGCCGAGGCGCGCGAGCGCACGGCGCGCTACCGTTCGCTGTTGCAACGGACCATCGCCGCGTCCCGGCTCGAACTTGAGATCGAGCGGTTCGAATGCGGCCCGCACCTGTGCATCGGCTCGCTGCTCGGCGATGCCGCGGCCTATGCCCGCTTCGGCGATGCGGCCCGCAAGGCGCAGCCGCCGCTGTCTGCGTTCGCCGATTGGTCCGCCGCCGCGGACGTAGGCACGGACGCAGGCGCGACGCAGCACCGCTTCCTGCTGCCGTTGAACGCGGACGACGATGCGGACGGCGCGCCCGCACCGGCCCGCGAAGAACCCGGCGCCCGGCCCTGAGCGAGGCCGGCGCCGCGCGGGTCAATCCATGCCCAGGCGGACGTAATCCACGTACTCGAAATCGAATTCGTTGCGCTCGTCCGCGCGATGGCGATCGCGCGCGGTCTCGCGCCACTCGGCCGGGTCCAGGCGCGGGAAGAACGCATCCGCGCCGGCGACTTCGGTGTCGACCCGGGTGAGATACAACCGCGTCGCGGACGGCAGGCACAGCGCGTAGACCTCGCCGCCGCCGATCACGCACAGCTCGGCGGCGCCGTCGGCCGCGGCGAGTTCCAGCGCCTGTTCGGTCGAACCCACCGCTTCCATGCCGGCGAACGGCACTTCGCCGGACCGGGTCAGCACCAGGTTGCGCCGGCCCGGCAGCGCGCGGCCGAGCGATTGCGCGGTCTTGCGGCCCATCAGCAACGGCTTGCCCAGGGTCAGCGCCTTGAACCGCTTGAGGTCGTCGGACAGGCGCCAGGGCAGCGCGTTGTCGCGGCCGATGGCGTGGTTGCGGTCGAGCGCGGCGATCAGGCTGAGCTGGAGGGTCATGCGGAACTCCTTGCTTTGCGGCAGCTGGCGTTGCAGCAGCTTGCGTTACGGCGCGCGCAGGCGCGCGGTGCGCGCCGCCGCGGCAGCGGCGGACGGACGCTCATTCGAACCAATCCGCCAAGCGTCCGCTGCGCACGAATTCGCCGGTCGTGCCGGCGTCGAAGTCGCCGTACTCGACGTCGTCGAGCTTCCAGCGGTCGTCCTCGCGCAGCATCAGCGCGCGGCCGCGCCAGCGCAGCGGCGGCTCGGAACGGTCGTAGACGAATTCGAGTTCGACGCTTTCGCGGCCCGGTCCCAGCGCAGTGCGCGCGCCGACCCGGTAGCCGGTCGCGCCCTCGTCCAGGCCGGTGAACATGTCGCCTTCGAGGTAGGGCGGCTTGAGCCCGGGCTGCTCGGCGATCATCCGGTCGCGCTCGCGCGCGGCCGGCGCCATCAACGCCAGCAAATGCCGCGACAAATAGGGCCGGTAGCGCGCGAGGTCCTCGCCGACCGGCAGGCCGCTGGCCCGCAGCTGCATGTGCAGGTCGTAGAGCCCGCGCACCGCGTCGGTCGCGCTGCCGTCGGGCAGGGAGCCGACGGCTTCGGGCTCGGCGCGCACGCCCGGTTCGGGCACGGGGGGCGGCGCCATGGGCGGATCAGGCGGCCGCGGCGAAACGGTTGCGGCCGCGGGCGCGGGGCGTTCGTCCTTCGCGGCCGGCGCGGCCGGGCGCGCGCAGGCGACCAGGCCCAGCGACAACAGCAGCCACGCCGCCAGCTGCGGGCCGACGCGCGCCATCGCCGCGCTCAGACCGCGACCGGCGCCTTGATCGCCGGCGCCGGATCGTAACCTTCGATGGCGATGTCGTCGTAGCCGAACGCGAACAGGTCGGTCACCGTCGGATCGAGCTTCAGCCGCGGCAGCGCGCGCGGCTCGCGCGCGAGCTGTTCGCGCGCTTGCTCGAAGTGGTTCGAATACAGGTGCGCATCGCCGAGCGTGTGGACGAAATCGCCGACGCCCAGCCCGCACACCTGCGCGACCATGTGGGTCAGCAGCGCGTAGCTGGCGATGTTGAACGGCACGCCGAGGAAGATGTCGCCGCTGCGCTGGTACAACTGGCAGCTGAGCTTGCCGTCGACCACATAGAACTGGAACAGCGCGTGGCACGGCATCAGCGCCATCTTCGGCAGGTCGGCGACGTTCCAGGCGCTGACCATCAGCCGGCGCGAATCGGGATTGCGCTTGATCTCCTCGACCACCCAGCGGATCTGGTCGATCTCGCCGCCGGCGCCGTCGCTCCAGCTCCGCCACTGCTTGCCGTAGACCGGGCCGAGCTCGCCGTCGGCATCGGCCCATTCGTCCCAGATGCTGACCTTGTTGTCCTTCAGGTAGGCGATGTTGGTCGCGCCCTGCAGGAACCACAGCAGCTCGTGCACGATCGAGCGCAGGTGCAGTTTCTTGGTGGTCACCAGCGGGAAGCCCTGGTTCAAGTCGAAGCGCATCTGCCAGCCGAACACGCTGCGCGTGCCGGTGCCGGTGCGGTCGGACTTCTCCGCGCCGTGTTCGAGTACGTGCCGCAGCAGGTCGAGGTATTGGCGCACGGCTCAGCCCTTGGCCGGCTCGGCCGCCGGCGGTTGCGGTTGCAGGGTCGGCGAACGGGTCGACAGCCACAGCCAGAACAGGCCGAGCACGATCAGCGGCACGCTCAGCACCTGGCCCATCGTCAACCAGCCGAAGGCGAGATAGCCGTGGTCGCCGAGCTGTTGGTCGGGCACGCGCACGAATTCGACCAGGAAGCGGAACGCGCCGTACAGCAGCGCGAACAGGCCCGAGACCGCATAGCGCGGACGCGGCTTGCGCGAGAACCACCACAGCAGCGCGAACATGGTCAGCCCCTCCAGCGCCGCCTGGTACAGCTGCGAGGGATGGCGCGCGTAGCGCTCCAGCGCGCCGGCGGCGAACTGGGTCTGCAGCTGCTGCGCGCTCCAGTTGGCGAACTCCGGCGCGCGCGGGAACACCACGCCCCAGCCGCCGTCGGTGAACTTGCCCCACAACTCGCCGCCGATGTAGTTGCCGAGCCGGCCGAAGCCCAGCCCCGGCGGCACCAGCGGGGCGATGAAGTCGGCGGTGTCGAAGAAATGGGTGCGATGGCTGCGCGACCACCACCACATCGCCGCGACCACGCCGAGCAGGCCGCCGTGGAAGCTCATGCCGCCTTCCCAGATGCGCAGCAGCATCAGCGGATCGCGCATCAGGTCGGCGAAGCCGTAGAACAACACGTAGCCGATGCGGCCGCCGAGGACCACGCCGAGCATGGCGTAGAACAGCAGGTCGCCGTAGGCCTGCTCGCCGACCCCGGGCAAGCGCCCGGCGCGGACCCGTTGCCGCCCCAGCCACCACGCGGTGACGAAGCCCAGCAGATACATGATTCCGTACCAGTGGACTTGCAGCGGGCCGAGGGAGATCGCGATCGGATCGATCTGGTGCAGGATGATCATGCGGCGGGACGGGCTCGGAAAGACGCTCGACGGAGCGGGAGACCGACCTATTGTGCCCCAGCGCGCCCGCGCGCAGGGTGCGGGCTGCGGCCGCTGGAGCGCGGGCCGCGTCGCGTTCGGGCGGCGTTCGGGCAGCGCCTGCTAGAGGCCGCCGGGCGCGCGCCGACCGGCGCCCGCCGCGGACCGCGCCGCGTTACAGCAGTACCGGCGCGTCCGCCAGTTCGTTGCCGGCGCCCGCGCCGCTGCGCGGGAAGGCCTGGGCCATGACCTCGTTCAACGCGGCGATGCCGCCGAGCACCGCCGCCTCGGCCTCGCCGGCCGCCAGCGCGCGCTGGATGCCGTCGCACACCGCCTGCCAGCGCTCGTCGCCGATCCGGCGCGCGTAGCCGCGGTCGGCGACGATCTCGATGCGGTGATCGGCGAGCAGCAGATACAACAGCACGCCGTTGTTGCCGACGGTGTCCCACACCCCGAGCTGGGCGAACGCGGCGCGCGCGGCCTGGCGCGCGTCGCGCCCGGCCAGCAAGTCGCGCCAGCCCAGCCGCGATTCCACCGCGAAGCGCAGCTGGCCGGCATGGTGCGCTTCGCCGGCGGCGATCGCCTCGGCGATGCGGCGCAGGCTGGCCGGCGGGAAACGCCAGCGCGCCGACGGCGCGAACAGATGCCTGAGCGCGCGCATCACCAACTCCCCGAGGCGCCGCCGCCTCCGCTCGAACCGCCGCCGCCGGACCAACCGCCGCCGCCTCCACCGCCGCCGCCTCCACCGCCACCGCCGCCGCCCCAGCCGCCGCCGTACCCGCCCCAGCCGCCGCTGCTGACGTAGTGCCCGCCGCCGCGCCCGAACAGGGAAAAGAAGAAGCCCGCCGCCACCGCCAGCGCGACCAGCCCCCACGACATCGACAGCAGCCACGCGACCGCGCCCGCGCCGGCGCCGCCGACCAGCGCGCGCAACAGCGCCGGCACGCCGCCGAGCACGCCGCGGACCAGGGCCGAACCGATCATCGCCAGCACCAGCGCCATCACCCAGTTGCCGCCGCCGTCGCCGCCTCCCTGGGCGCCCTGCCCGCCGGCGCCCATCGGTTCGGGCAGCGGTTCGCCGTCGATCAGCCGCGCCAACATCGCGGTGGCGTCGATCAGGCCGCCGGCGTAGTCGCCGGTGCGGAACTTGGGCCCGAGGTATTCCTGGATGATGCGGCCGGATTGGGCGTCGGTGATCGCGCCTTCCAGGCCGTAGCCGACTTCGATGCGCACGCGCCGGTCGTCCTTGGCCACCACCACCAGCACGCCGTCGTCGACGCCCTTGCGGCCGAGCTTGAACTGCTCGAACGCGCGCACGGCGTACTGTTCGATCTCCTCGGGCCGCGTCGTCGCCACCATCAGCACCTGCAGCTGGCTGCCCTTGCGCTGTTGCAGCGCGCGCGCCTGCGCATCCAGCTGCGCGCGCGCGCTGGCGTCGAGGGTGCCGGTGGTGTCGACCACCGGCGAATCCAGCGGCGGGATCGGCACTAGCTGTTGCGCGAACGCGGTCGCGGCCAGCAAGCACAGGCCCAGCGCCAGCAGCGCGCGGCGCAGGTTCGGTCCGACCATCGCGCCCGGGCTCACCATGATCCGCTCGCTCCGCCGCCGCCGCTGCGTCCGCCGCCGCCGGACCAGCCGGTGTCGCCGGCGCCCGAGTCGCTCGATTCAGAACGGCTCGGTCCCGAATGGCTCGGTCCCGCGTCGCCGGAACGCTGCTTGCGTTCGCTATCGCCGTTGCGCCGGCGCCCGCCACGGCCGTCGCGCTTGCGCGAACGCCCGCCCCAGATCTCGCCGTTGAGCAGGAACACCAGCACCCAGGCGAGGTAAGCGAACAGGCCGACGCCGAGCCAGCCGCCGCCGCTGAGGCCGGACGGGTCGCCGTCGGTCATGCGCAGCAGCACGCGCCACGCCAGCCAGGCGATGGCGGCCAACGCGCCGGCGCGCAACGCGAAGCCGAGCCGGCCGCGCTCCTGCCAGGCGATCATCGGCGGCGCGATCGCGCCGACCAGCAACGGCGTGGCGAACAGCACCGCCACCGCGCCCATACCGATGTCGCCGGGCGCGGGCACGCCGCGCCGCACCAGCGCCGCGCCGAGCGCCGCGACCGCCAGGCCGACCGCCGCCGCGCCGGCCACGCTGCGCAACCAGCGCCAGCGCGGCAAGGCCAGGCCGAGCGCGCCGGCGGCCGCGCCGCACAGCAGCGGCAACCACAGCCACGCCGGCCCGCTCCACACCCAGGCCGCCACCGCGGGCGGCAGCAACGCCGCCGGCGCGGCCCATGCCAGCGGCCAGCCGCGCCGCTGCGCGCACCAACCCAGCACCAAAGCGAACGCGGCGCCCAGCGCGCAGATCCGCGCAAGCGGGCTCCATGCCGACGCGGCGGCCGCATACGCGTCCGCCCCCGGCGCCGGCAGCGGCTCTTGTTCGATCAACGCGGCCAATGCGGCGCTGGCCGCGTCCACGCCCGCGTCGTACTCGCCGCGCGCCAGGTGCGGCAGCAGGTAGGCGGACAGCACGTCGCGCGCGGCCGCGTCGGGAATGCGCCCTTCCAATCCGTAGCCGGCCTGGATACGCGCGCGGCGGTCGTCGCGCGCGACCACCAGCAGCACGCCGTCGTCGATACCGCGACGGCCGAGCGCCCAGGCGTCGAACACCCGCTGGGCGTAAGCGTCGATGGATTCCGGCGCGGTGCTGGCGACGATCAACACCTGCAACTGCGCGCCCTTGCGTTCGCGCAACTCGCGCGCGCGCGTCTCCAATTTTTCGCGGGTGTCGGGCCGCAACGCGCCGGCCAGATCCTGCACCGGCGAATTCAGAGTCCGTGAATCCAGCACTGGAGCCACGTTCGCCGGCGCGGGCGCGCGGGCCTGCGCCGATAGCGCCAACGCCCAGGCGAACAGGCACAGCAATGCGACGATCATCGCGCCGCATTGAAGCGGCCGCGCGCGTAGCGATGCGCCGTCGGCCGCCATCACCAACGCCCCGAGGCGCCGCCGCCGTCGCTGCTCCCGCCGCCGCCCGAGTAGCTGCTGGAATCGCTCGAGCTGGACGAACTAGACGACGACCGGCGCCGCCGGCGCTGTTCTTCGTCGCGATCGTCCCAAGGCCGGCCGCGTCCGCCGTCGCCGCTGGCGAACGCGCTGACCCAGGCGAAGGCCGACGCGATGTAGGTCAGCAGCGCCATCGGCATCCATCGCTGCCACTCGGGCAGGTCCGGCGCGAGCTTCGGTACGGTGATGAAATAGGCGGCCACCGCCACCACGGCGATCAGCGCCCAGCGGCCGAAGAACGCCGCAGGCCCTGTGCGCCACGCCGCGCGCATGCCGAACAGCGGGATCAGCACGAACGGCGAGCAGAGCGCGCCGACGAAGATCCAGAACGGCCACGGCATGCCGCCGCCGCTCCGCGGCTCGGGCAGCGGCGTGCCGTCGATCAAACCGATCAAGGCGTCGTAGGCGCGCTCCAGCCCGCCGGGGTAATCCTCGTCGCGGAACGCCGGAGCGAGGATCTCGTCGATCACGCGCTGCGCGGTGTCGTCCGGGATCGTCGCTTCGAGCCCGCGGCCGAGATGGATGCGCATGCGCCGGTCGCGCTTGGCCACCACCACCAGCACGCCGTCGTCGATCCCGGCGCGGCCGGGCTGCCATTGCGCGAACACGCGTCCGGCGTAGGCGCCGATGTCTTCGCCGCTGGTGCTGTCGAGCATCAGCAGCATCACCTGCGCGCCCTTGCGCCGCTGCAGTTCCAGCGAGCGTTCGCCGAGCCGCGCCACCGCGGCCGCGTCGAGCGTGCCGGTGAGGTCGACGACCGGGCCGGTCAGTTTCGGCACCGCCGCGACGGCCGGCACATCGACGGCCACGGCCTGCGCGCCTTCGGCCGGACGCGTCTCGGTGACCGGCGCCGGCTCGCGCGCGGCCAGCGGCGCGGCGCACAGCCACAGCGCGGCCAGCCAGGCCGCCCATGGCCGCGAGCGTCGGCGCGGAGCGCGGCTCATCGAGCGCGGCTCATCGTCGGCCGGTCAATGCTGCGGCGCCGGCTGTTGCGGAGCGGGCGGCTGCGCGGCCGGCTGCGGCGCCGGCTGCGCCGAACCGAAGTCGACCGTCGGCGCCTGCTGGATCTGCGCCTCGTTCTCGACGGTGAAGTTCGGCTTGGTCGCGTAGCCGAACATTTTCGCGGTGAGGTTGGTCGGGAACTGGCGGATGTAGGTGTTGTAGTCCTGCACCGAGGCGATGTAGCGCTGGCGCTCCACGGCGATGCGGTTCTCGGTGCCTTCCAGCTGGGTCTGCAGGCTCAGGAAGCTCTGGTCGGCCTTGAGCTGGGGATAGTTCTCGCTGACCACCAGCAACCGGCCGATCGCGCCGCGCAGTTCGCCCTGGGCCTGTTCGAACTGCTGCAGCGAGCCCGGATCGTCGGCGTTGACGTTGATGCTGCCGACCTTGGCGCGCGCCTCGGTGACCTGGGTCAGCACCTGCTGTTCGTGGCTGGCGTAGCCCTTGACCGTGGCGACCAGGTTCGGCACCAGGTCGGCGCGGCGCTTGTAGACGTTGAGCACCTGCGACCAGGCCGCCTTCACCGACTCGTCCTTCTGCTGGATGGTGTTGTAGCCGCAGCCGCTCAGCAGCACGGCCAGGGCGAGCACGATCAGGGGACGGAACATGGCGACGGCACTCCGGCGGGATGACGGCCGCATTGCAGCACCGGGCGCGGGGCGGCGCAATGGACGGCGCGTGATGAAGCTCGCGACCGGGACTGCGGCTTCTGCCTGTGTGGCAGGGACTTCAGTCCCGACGCTCTTCGGCCGGGTCGCAGCGATCTGGCCGAAGAGCGTCGGGACTGAAGTCCCTCTCACAAAAGCGGCCCCTCGCACAAACGAAAAGGCCGGCGATCGCTCGCCGGCCTTCGCGGTCTGGCGCGACTTCGCGCTTACTCGGCGGTGAGCCGCCGCGCCGCGCGCTTCTTCGCCCACAGGTTCAGGCACTCCACCAGCGCCGAGAAACCCATCGCCGCGTAGATGTAGCCCTTCGGGATGTGGATGCCCAGGCCGTCGAGGATCAGGAACGCGCCGACCAGGACGATGAAGGCCAGCGCCAGCATCTTGATGGTCGGGTTGGAATCGATGAACTGGCCCAGCGGACGCGCCGCCAGCAGCATCACGCCGACCGCCAGCAGGATCGCGGCGACCATCACCGGGGTGTGGCTGGCCATGCCGACCGCGGCGATCACCGAGTCCAGCGAGAACACGATGTCGATCACCGCGATCTGCGCGATGACCATCATGAACGACGCCGCCGGCTTGGTGTGGACGTCGTCGGCGTCTTCCTCGCCGACGATCAGGTCCTTGATCTCCATCGAGCCCTTCACCAGCAAGAACGCGCCGCCGAGGATCAGCACCAGGTCGCGGATCGAGACGCCGATGCCGGCGACGGTGAACAGGTCGGCGGTCAGGCCGGCCAGCCAGGCCAGGGTCAGCAGCAGCGCGATGCGGGTGATGCAGGCCACGGCGATGCCGAACTTGCGCGCTTTCTCGCGCTGGTCGAACGGCAGCTTGCTGACCGCGATCGAGATGAAGACGAGGTTGTCGATGCCCAGCACGATCTCGATCGCGCTCAGGGTGAACAAGGTGATCCAGACTTGCGGATCGGTCAGCATTTCCATCACGTGCGGCATACCTCTAAGAGTGTTGGGTGTAGCGCCCGCGGCGAGGCCGCGGGCACGGGCGCGCCGCGTCGGGCGGCCCGGGACGGACGGCGCGGGGGCGCCGTCCTGGCGATGCGCGATGCGCTCCCCGCGGGGGCGATCAGCCCATCAGGTGGTGCCACAAGCGCGGGCCGAGGATCGCGGCCCACACCAGCAGCACGTTCATCAGCAGCACGAACACCGCGGCCGAGCCCATGTCCTTGGCGCGGCCGGCGAGTTCGTGGAATTCCGGGCCGTAGCGCTCGATCACCGCCTCGACCGCGGAGTTGAGCAGTTCCACGCTCAGCACCAGCAGGATCGAGCCGATCAGCAGGGCGCGCTCGACCCCGGTCTCGCCGAACCACCAGCCGACCGGCGCCAGCACCAGGAACAGGTAGACCTCCAGCCGGAACGAGGACTCGTGCAGCCAGGCCGCGCGCAGGCCCTGCATGGACCAGGTCGCGGCCTTGAGGATGCGGCCCGGGCCGCGCGGCAGGTGCCCGTATTCGTCAGCCATGCCGGCGCTCCTGGCCGCAGACGGGGGCCGCGGCGCGCACGGCGCGCGCGGTCGGGGACGACGGGGTGGTCGGCATGGGCGGGCGTTCTCGGTCCTGAAGCCGGGACCGGCCCGGCGACGGCGGCCGACGGCCGCCACAAGCCCGCGATTTTGCCACAAGCCCGGCCCGGCCGCCCCGGCGGCGGGGGCGCGGGTGGTCCCGCCGTGGCGGTTGCGGGGCAGCGACTGGACCTGTCGAACCGGTGCCGCCGGCCATTGCGGTTCAGGTAGCTGGTCAGCCCGGCCAGGGCTGCGGTCGCTCCCTGTAGGAGCGGCGCGAGCCGCGACCGCGACACCGCACCTGCGTCGCAGGCGTTGTTTCGCGGTCGCGGCTCGCGCCGCTCCTACAAAAGCTTACGACCGCTCGCGCGGTTCGATGTCGCGCCGCCAGTAGCCGCGCAGTTGTTCCTGCTGGCGCGGACTCAACCCGGCCGCGCACTGATCCAGCAAGACCGAGGCCGCCGCCGCATCGCCCTGTGCCAAGGTCTCGCGCGCCGCCTCCAGCAAGGCCCGCCGGCGCACGTCGAGGTTGCCGAACGGATCGAACCACGAATCCACCCGGCCCGCGTCCTTGACCCCGGTCCAGCCGAACCGCGCCGCGCCGGCCTCGGCGGCGATGGCGCGGTAACGGGCGATCGCCTCGGCGCGGGCGATCCGCCCCTGCAGCAGTTCCAGCCGCACCCGCAGCAGCCGCGTCTGCGGCGTCGCGCCGCCCGCTTCCAGCGCCGCCAGCGCGCGGCCGACGAAGGCGTAGTCCACCGCCCCGCTGGCCGCCTGCACGCCGAGCAGATTGAAGCCGGCGATCGCCGCCTGGTACTCGGGCCGGTCGTGCGCGGCGGCCTCGGCCTCGCTCGGCCGGCCGAGGCTGGACGGCTGGACCAGGCGCAGGCCCGGCTCGTCGGCGAGGATCGCCTCGATGTCGCGCTTGTGGAACTCGCCGACCACCACGACCACCCGCCCGCCCGGATGCGCGCGCGCCGCCGCGGCGACGCGCTGGGCCTGCAGGTAGGTGCGGTACAGATACAGCCGGCGCGGCAGGTCGTGCCGGGCCTTGGCCGCGGGCGTCGCCGCCCAGTTCGTCACTTTCTCCAGCTTGGCCGGATCGTCGGCGTGGAACAGGTCGCGCTGCAGCGACGGCGCGGCGAAGCTCAGGAAACCGAACATGCCGTTCAGCGGCCGCAGTTCCGGCGGCGCATCCAGCGCCAGGCCGAAGCCGAGGCGCTGGTCTTCCACCGGCGGTTCCCAATCGATCGGGCACAGCTCGATTCCGCGCCGGCGCGCGAACGGCACCGCCACGTCCTGCGCTTCGTAGGTGAACTCGTAGAAATCGCCGCGGGCGAAGGCCTCGGGCGTGCGCTCGATGCAGATCGCATCGGGCTTGGCGCGGTCGAGGAAGGCGTCGAGCAAGGCCGGGCGGTCGCGTTCGGACACCAGCTGCGCGGCGTGGTCGACGCCGAGCACGACCACCGTAGTCGGCGCGGCCGCCGCGGCGTCCGCTGCGGCCAACGCCGCGGGCGCGCCGAGCGCGGACATTGCCAGCAATAGTCCCAGCCACCCACTCTTCATGCCCGCTCCGCTGCGCCGTTCGACGCCGCCACGATGGCACGGCCGGTTCTGTCTTACCCGTGCCTGTGGTTGTAGTCAGGCGGCCCAGGGCGTTGTTTCGGGGGAGGCAAGCGACGTCGTGCGGCTTGGCCGCCGCTCCTGGGCCGGACTCTCCACACTCGTCATTCCGGCGAAACCCTCACCCGTCATTCCGGCGAAACCCCCACTCGTCATTCCGGCGAAAGCCGGAATCCATTTCGCTGTTGCTGCTGCCTGCCGCAGGAAGGCAGACGCAAAGGCAAGATCAAGATGGATTCCGGCTTTCGCCGGAATGACGGGGTGAGGTTTCGTCGAGCGCCGTCGCGCGGCCTACTGCTGCCGCAGCGCCTCGATCGGATCCAGCTGCGAGGCCTTGCGCGCCGGGTAGTAGCCGAAGAACAGGCCGGTCGCGATCGAGAAGCCCGCCGCCAGCGCGATCACCTGCCCGTTCAAGGCCACCGGCAGCGCGCCGATGCGGCCGACCAGCAAGGTGCCGACGATGCCGATGGCGATGCCCAGCGCGCCGCCGATCAGCGAGATCAGCATCGCCTCGGCCAGGAACTGGCGCTGGATGTCGCCCGGCCCGGCGCCGACCGCCATGCGCAGGCCGATCTCGCGGATGCGCTCGGTCACCGACACCAGCATGATGTTCATGATGCCGATGCCGCCGACGATCAGCGAGATCGTCGCCACCGCGCCGAGCAGCAGCGACATCAGCCGCGTGGTCTGGGTGCGGGTGGCCACCACTTCGGCGATGTTGCGTACGCTGAAGTCGTCGTCGCTGCCGGGTTGGATCTTGTGGCGCTGGCGCAGCAGGCCCTCGATCTGCTCCTGCGCGTAGGACACGTCCTCGGCGCGGCCGACGCCGACCGCGATCTGCATCACCGCGCCGTTGGGCAGGCCCATCGCGCCGAGCATGCGCCGGCGCCCGGTTTCCAGCGGCACCAGCACGACGTCGTCCTGGTCCTGGCCGAAGCCGCCCTGCCCCTTCGGGTTGAGCGTGCCGATCACCGTGTACGGCACCCGGCCCAGGCGCACGGTCTGGCCGATCGCGTCCTCGTCGCCGAACAGCGAGCGGCGCACGGTCTCGCCGAGGATCACCGACTTGGCGCCGCTGCCGTAGTCGCGCGCCTCGAAGTTCGAGCCCGAACCGATCGTCCAGCCGTTGATGTCGAAGAAATCCGGCTGCACGCCCTGCCACTGGGTCGACCAGTTGTTCTCCGCGTACACCGCCTGGGTGCCGCCGCGCAGCGAGGCGGCGACGTACTGCACTTCCGGCACTTCGTTGCGGATCGCCTCGGCGTCGGCCTCGGTCAGGGTGAAGAAGCTCGACGAACTCAGGCGCACGCCGCCGGTGCCGCGCCCGCCGCCGCCGGAACTGATGTCCAGCCGGTTGGAGCCCAGGCCCGAGACCAGCTTGTCGATTTCCGACTGGGTGCCCTGGCCGACCGAGACCATCACGATCACCGCGGCGATGCCGATGATCACGCCGAGCGAGGTCAGCGCGCTGCGCAGCCAGTTGCCTCGCAGAGCGAACACCGCCGTGCGCAGCACTTCGAAGAAGTTCATCGCTCCAGGTCTCGCTTTTGCTGTTGCTCCGGCTCCCGCTCCTGCTCGTGCAGTTCGCCGTCGCGCATCACGAAGATGCGGTCGGCGTGCGCGGCCACGTCGGGATCGTGGGTGATCAGCACCACGGTGTGGTCGCGCGCCTGCAGGCTCTTGAACAGCGCCAGGATCTCCTCGCCGGTGCGGGTGTCGAGCGCGCCGGTGGGTTCGTCGGCGAGCAGGATCGGCGGGCGGTTGATCAGCGCGCGCGCGATCGCCACGCGCTGCTGCTGGCCGCCGGACAGCTCGCTCGGTCGATGCCCGGCGCGCTGGCCCAGGCCGACCGCTTCCAGCGCTTCTTGCGCGCGCTGCGCGCGTTCGTCGTGGCGCACGTTGGCGTAGCCCATCGGCATCGCCACGTTCTCCAGCGCGTTCATGCGCGGCAGCAGGTTGAAGCCCTGGAACACGAAGCCGATCTTGTCGCGGCGCAGGATCGCGCGCTCTTCCTTGTCGAGCGTGGCGACATCGACGCCGTCGCACAGGTAGACGCCGCTGGTGGGCGTGTCGAGGCAGCCGATCAGGTTCATCAAAGTCGACTTGCCCGAGCCCGACGGGCCCATGATCGCGACGAACTCGCCGCGCGCGATGCGCAGGTCGACGCCGTGCAGCGCGATCACTTCGGCCTCGCTGCCGGGCGAATAGACCTTGCCCAGCGCGCGCGTCTCGATGACCGCGGCGGCCGGCGTGGCGGCCACGGCGCTCATTTCGCGCCGCGTCCGGTGCCGACGACGACCTCGTCGCCTTCCTTGATGTTGCCCGAGACCTCGGTCCAGCTGCCGTCGCTGGCGCCGACCCGCACCGTCACCGCCTCGGGCTTGCCGCCGACCAGCTTGTACAGCGGCGCGCGGCGCGCGCTGACCAGGGCGCCGACTTCGCTGTCCCACTTCTGCTTCTGTTCGTCGCTGAGCAGCGCGCGGAACGCGCCGAACTGCTGGTTGAAGCGCTCCAGCATGCGCTGGCGCGCGGCGCCGGAGACCGCTCCGGCGGCGCGGTTGCGGTTGTTGTTGCCGCCGCCACCGCCCGGTCCGCGCCCGCCCATGATGATGTTGGGCGCGCCGCCCGCCGGCGGGCCGCCGCTGGCGCCGCCCGCGGCCGCGCCGCCGGCGCGCGCGGCCATGCGCTGCTTCATCTGCTCCAGCGCGGCGTCGAAGGCGGCGCGCTGGTTGGCGTCGAGCTTGAGCTGTTCGGCCACGCGCGGCAGGTCGCCGCCCAGGCCGCCGCGCTGTCCGCCGGCGCCGCCGGCGGGCGCGCCGGGCGCGGCCGCGGCATCGTCGTCGGGCTTGTAGCGCAGCGCGGCGTTGCCGACCCGCAGCACGTCGTCGCGGTGGCTGACCTCGATCTCGGCGTTGGCGGTCATGCCCGGCAGCAACACGCCGTCGGCGTTGTCGACCGCGACCACTACCGGATAGGTGATCACGTTGCTGGTGTTGGTCGCCGACAGCCGCACCTGCTGCACGGCGCCGCGGAACTTGCGGTCGGGGAAAGAATCGACGGTGAAGTTGACCGCCTGGCCCGGCTTGACCTGGCCGATGTCGGCCTCGTCGATCGCCAGCACGATCTCCATCTTCGACAGGTCTTCGGCGATCTGGAACAGCACCGGCGCCTGCAGGCTCGCGGCCACGGTCTGGCCGGGCTCGATGCTGCGGGTCAGCACCACGCCGTCGACCGGCGCGCGGATCACCGTGCGCTGCAGGTTCAGGCGCGAGGTCTGGGTCGAAGCCAGCTGCTGCTCGATCTGCGCCTGCGCGCCGTTGAGCTGGGCGCGGGCCTGGTCGAGCGCGGCGCGGGCCAGGTCGGCGTCGCTGCGCGCGATCAGCTGGTCCTTCACCAGCGAGGACTTGCGCTGGTAATCGAGTTCGGCGTTGCGCAGCGTCGCCTGCGCGGTGGCGAGCGAGGCGCGGGCGTTGGCGACCTGGGCGTTGCCCTGGTTGATCTGCGCCTCGTAGGTGCTCGGATCGATGCGCGCGATCACCTGGCCCTTGGTGACGTGATCGTTGTAGTCGGCCAGCACATCGATCACCTGGCCCGAGATCTGGCTGCCGACGTCCACGGTGGAGATCGCCGACAGCGCGCCGGTGGCGGAGATGGTCACGCGGATGTCGCCGCGCTCGATCTTGGCGGTGCGGTACGCGCCGGCCGCTTCCTCGGCGCTGCGCTGGCTGTAGAAATGCCAGCCGGCTCCGGCCAGGACCAGCACCGCCACGACGATGGCGGCGCGCTTGGGCCAGGGCGACTTGCGCGGGCGCAGGGAAGACGCGGGGCGGGGCGTGGACGGCTGGGCTGCGCTCATGGGTTCGGGACAGTGGGCTTTGCGGGTGCGAACGCGCGGGACTGAATGGGGTTGACAGCGAATGCGGCGGTTTCGCGGAGCGCGGTGCCGATGTTCAGTTTGGGCGAGGGCGCGAAGCGGCGGCAAGCGGCGTCGGTTCATGGATGCCGCGGCGAAGCGGAGCGTCGCATCGCTCTTGTGGGAGGGCCTTCAGGCCCGATGCTTTTGTGTCGGATCGCCGCGATCTGGGCGGAAAGCATCGGGCCTGAAGGCCCTCCCACAACAGCCGGCTGCGGCAGGCGGCGTCCCGTGCCCGCGCCCGAACTCAGGCCTCAGGCACCCGCGGCACCGGCGCGGGCGGCGTCATCGGCGCGAGCGGCGGCGGCAAGCCCGGCTTGAACCGGATCACCGCGGTCGTGCCCTGCCCCGGCGCGCTGGTCAGGGTCACCGGCCAGCCGAAGCGCTCGCCGAGCCGGCGCACGATCGACAGGCCCATGCCCTTGCCGTCGCCGGCGGAAAAATCGGCGCGGTAGAACGGGGTGAAGGCCTTGGTCAGGGTTTCCACCGACATGCCGATGCCGGTGTCGCGGATCTCGATGCCGTCGCGGCTCAGGCGCACGTCGATGCGGCCGCTGTCGGTGAAGCGCACCGCGTTGCTGAGCAGGTTGCCGATCATCACCCCCAGCGCGTGCGGCGGCGCGGTCAGGCGCGGGCCGCCCTCGTCGTAGAGGTGCAGCTCCACCGGCTTGCCGTTGAGCAGCGGCAGGATGCGTTCCATCTCGTTGTCGACGATGTCGCGCACCGCGAACTCCTCCGACTGCGGCTCGACATCGGATTCGCGCGCCAGGATCAGGAAGGCGTCGATGACCGCCTCCATGTCGCGGCCGGCGCGCTGCACCCGCAGCAGCGAGCGTTGCGCGCGCACCGGCGTGTCCGGGTCGGCCAGCATCAGGTCGGTGGCGACCCGGATCACAGTCAGCGGCGTGCGCAGTTCGTGGCTGGCGTCGCGGGTGAAATCGCGCTCGCGCTGGACGAAGTCGCTGACGCGTTCGGCCAGGCCGCTGAGCGCGCTCGACAGCCGGCGCACTTCGCTGCCGGGGTCGTAGGGGAATTTGATCGGCTCGATCAGGCTGGTGTCGGGATCGCGCGGGTCCCATTGCGAGACCACGTTGGCCAGCCAGCTCACCGGCGACACCAGCCGCTTGGAGGTGCGGTAGGTATGCCAGGAGATCAGGTACGTGGTCAGCAGCGAGAACAGCAGCGAGAACAGGCCGGTGTAGAGGATCGCCTCGTCGATCAGCGAGGTCGCATAGACGAGATAGAAGCTGCCGGCCTCGCGCCGGTCCACCAGCACCACCTTGCCGCCGCCGGGCAGGTTGTGCAGCCCCGAACCGACCGCGCGCATCTGCGCCGGCAGCACCGAGTCGCTGGCGCCGGTGGGGACGAAGTGGCCGCGCGTGGTCGAGGTGCGCGGCAAGGGGTACTCCGGGTCGCGCTTGCGCCCGTCCCAGTAGTCGTCGGCTTCGCGCTGCATGCGCTGTTCGAGGACCACATGGCGCACCGCCAGACCCGCCAGGAGGATGCCCAGCGTGATCGCTATGCTGCCGATCAAGGCCTGCAGAATGAACGCAAGCTTGATCTTGCGCGGTAGCCCTTGCGGCATGGCGGTGGCGGCGAACCGGTCCAATCAGTCCGGCGGCTGCGAAATATCCGCTACCCGGTACCCGGCGCTCTGCACGGTGTGCAGCAACTGCTTGTCGAAGGGCTTGTCGATGGTCTTGCGCAGGTTGTAGAGGTGGCTGCGCAAGGTGTCCGAATCGGGCAGGCCGTTGCCCCAGATCTCGCGCTCGATCTCCTGGCGGCTGACCACGCGCGGCGATTCGCGCATCAGGATGGTCAGCAGGCGCAGGCCGATCGGCGAGAGCTGCAGTTCGCTGCCGCCGCGGGTGACCCGCAGGCTGGCCGGGTCGAGCACCAGGTCGGCGACCTTGAGCACTTCGCCGCCGACCTGGCGGCGTTCGCGCCGGATCAGGGCGCGCAGGCGCGCTTCCAGTTCCTGGATCGCGAACGGCTTGGTCAGGTAGTCGTCGGCGCCGGCGCTCAGGCCGGTGAGCTTCTCGTCGAGGGTGTCGCGCGCGGTCAACATCAGCACCGGGGTGGACTTGCGGGCCTCTTCGCGCAGCTTCTTGCACACCTCGATGCCGTCCATGCGCGGCAGCATCAGGTCGAGCACGACCACGTCGTAGCTGTTCTCCGTCGCCAACCGGTATCCGTCGAGGCCGTCGGCGGCGTAATCGACCTCGAAGCCGCGGCTTTCCAGGTACTCGCCGACCATCTCGGAGATATTGCGGTTGTCTTCGACGATGAGGACCAGGCCCCCGTCTCTCGTACCCTGCATGCAGCCCCTCCGGCGTCCTTCAGTTTTGTGAAGAGTGCCCTCCACAAGGTGGACGGTTCGTGAAGGCGATACTGTAGGGCCATCACACACCACCCCTTCCGGCCCTTGCATGCCCGCCGATCGCCTGTCCGCCCTGGTCTACCCCGTCCTGCTCCTGCTCGGCTCCAACATCTTCATGACCTTCGCCTGGTACGGGCATCTGAAGTACAAATCCGCCCCGTTGACGGTCGCCATCGGCGTCAGCTGGGGCATCGCCCTGTTCGAGTACTGCCTGCAGGTGCCGGCCAACCGGCTCGGCAGCGCGGTCTACTCGGCGCCGCAGCTCAAGGGCATGCAGGAGGTCATCACCCTGCTGGTGTTCGCCTGCTTCTCGATCTGGTACCTGGGCCAGCCGCTGAAGTGGAACCACTGGGCCGGGTTCGGGCTGATCGTGGTCGCGGCCTGGCTGATCTTTCTGGAGTGATCTTCCTGGAATGACCTTCCTGTATTGATCGTCTGGATCGACCGTTCCGGATCGATCTTCCCGCGTTCCAACCCGGACGGACCCAGCCGACGATGGCCAACAAGGACGCTTCCATCCCGCCGCTGCGCACCGGCCTGAGCCTGCAGGCGGTGATCGAGGAATACCTGCAGCACGGCCGCCTGCGCTCGACCGCCGCGTTCGGGTTCGCCCCGGACCAGTCCCTGCAAGAGCTGGTCGCCGGCGATTTCAAGCATGCCGCGATGCGCCCGGCCGCTTACGAACAAATCGAACGCGACGTCCTGCTGCGCCATCGTGGCGGGGTGGTGCCGGCCAGCCTGCGCTCGACCTACCTGCGCGGCCGCTACCTCAACAGCGAACTGGACCTGTTGCCCGGCCCGCCGCTGGCCACGATCCTGCGCTGGCTGTCGCGGCGCCGGCCGGCGCCGCGGGTGGAACTGTTCGAAACCTTCAACGCCGAGTACGGCGCGGTGCTGGTCGACCGGTCGGTGAAGTTCTGCTTCACCCGCAACGGCGACCGCTATCGGGTGACCTCGCTGATGCCGCGCATCGTCGGCAGCGGCGACGACCGGATAGCGCTGGAGGAACTGGACTGCACCCTGGTCGGCATGCAGCCCTGCGAGCGCTCGGCCGATTGGCTCGCGCGGGCCGCGCAGAATCCCAAAGGCCGGCAGCGGCGCGCGGCGTTGCGGGCGGTCGAGGGGATCGCGACCTTGTTGCCGCCGTGACCGTGCCCCATTCGACCGCGCCGCCATCGCCAATCCCGCTGAGCCTGCACGCGCTGCTCGCCGAATTCGCCGACCACGGCCGGCTGCTCTCGACCGCCTCGTTCGGGCTCGACCCGCAGTGGGACCTCGACGCCGCCCTCGCCCACGGCTGGCAGCGTTCGAGCCTGCAGCCCGGGCCGGTCCAGCAACTCGAACGCGACGCCCGACTGCCGCATCGCGGCGGCTGGCAGGCGCTGACCCTGAAGCCGTTCTATCTGCGCGGGGCGTACCTGGCGGCCAGTCTCGCGCCGTGGCCGCGCACGCTGCCGCTCGCCACCGTGCTGCGCTGGCGGGCACGGCGGCGGCCGGCGCTGCGGATCGAGTGGTTCGAGTTCGGCGGCGCCGACCAGGGCGCGGTGTTGCTCGGCGGCCGGGTCGGCGTGCATTTCCTGCGTCGCGGCCGGCGCTACTTCGTCGAATCCGTCGAGGCCGGCGCCGCCGCGGCGGCCGACGATCCCGACCTGCCCGGCGGCTTGGACGCGGCGCGCTGGCTGCGTCGCCTGATGGCGCCGTGCGACGGCCTCGCCCGCTGGCGCGCGCTGGCCGCGCAGGATCGCCACCCGCGCGCCGCCGCGCAGGCGCTGCGCGAGATCGCACGCCATCTGCCGCAACGCTGAGCGCGGCGGTTCGGCGCGCGCTGCCGCGCAACCGGCCGCGCGGTCATGGGCCGCAGATCGAGACCACCTCGACTTCGCGCTCCCAGCGGCGGCCGCGCAGGTCCAGGCTGAGCCGGCCCTTCCAGACCGTGCGGGTCGGATCCTCGCCCTGGCGCGCCTGCGCGGCCCGCCCGGGCGACACCGGCCGCCAACCTTCGCCGGTTTCGACGTACAGACGCGGCGCCTGCAACAACAACCGCGCCGAAACCCGCTCCGCCGGCGCCGACCAGCGCAGCGCCGGGCCGCGGCGATCGCGCAGCGACTGCGCTTCGACGTCGGTGGCCGCGCCTTCGCGGCGCAGCGCCAGGGGCCGCCCGCCCAGCGACAGATACAGCGCAGGCCACGCGGACGGATCCGCTGCGTCGTCCTCGCGCGCGAGCCAGACGGTCGCCACGCGCGCGGACGGCGCGTTTGCGGCGCGTCCCGCCTGTCCGGCGGCGTCGACCCGCACATCGACCAACGGACAGGTCTTGCTGTCCATCGCCTGCTCCAGCCACGGCGAAACGCGCAGCGGCAGGTCGGGCGCCGCCGGCGCGACCGCGCCGGCCGGCCCGAAAGCGAGGAACAGGCCGGCGATCAGGCCGGCGAACGCGCCGACGAACGCGACGGTCTTCAGTGCGGCTTTCACGCGCGAGCGTCCTTGCATCGGAACCGGCGCCGCGCGGGCGCCGCCGGCGGGCTCAAAACTTGATCTTGCCGGTGAGGATGTCCTTGAACATCACCCAATCCCCGGCGAAGGAATACAGCGGATGCTTGAAGGTCGCCGGCCGGTTCTTCTCGAAGAAGAAATGCCCGACCCAGGCGAAGCCGTACCCGCATACCAGCGCGGCCAGCAACAGCCACGGCCGCCCCTGCGCGATCGCCAGCGCCAGCAGCGCCAGCACCCCGCAACTGCCGATGAAATGCAGGCGCCGGCTGGTGCGGTTGCTGTGTTCGCTAAGATAGAACGGGTAGAACTCGCGGAAGCTGGCGAAGCGGTTGGACATGGCCGAATCTCCCTGATCGCTGCGCGCCTCGCGGCACGGCCTTGCGCACCTTAGCCGGCGGCGCCGGCGCGGAATGTCGCCCTCGCGACACTCCGACCGCCCCGGTCGCGGCGATGCGCTCCAGACCTGCGATCCTCGCGCCGTTGCCGGCGCCGATCAAGCCGGTGGCCGGCACGGCCGCGCCGGCGTCAGCGTGAGCCGGGCACCGCGCCGTTCCCGCCGAACCATCCCTCATCTTTCAGCGCCGCCTGCTTCTTGAGCTCGAACAGCTCGCGCAGGGAGCTGCCGGTGAGGCAATACGCGCGGTCGCCTTCGATACGGAAATCCCGACGCGGATAGCTCTTCGCATCGAGTTCGCGCGGGCGCTCCGGGGACAACCGCAGATAGGCCTCCTCGGCGAACGCGACCGGCTGCGCCTTGGCGAGGTAGCGACGGCCTTGGTCGTCGCGATTGCGTACCGGGCCGCAGCCGTTCCATTCGCCGCTGCGGGTCCGGAATACCGGCACGTATTGGTACTTCAGCTGCACGAACCCATCGTCTTGTCGCAAGACGAACAACAGCGAATGCGGATACTCGGCGAATCCGGGGACGCCGAAATGATCGTAGGCATCGAACTCGATGACCTCATCGTCGTAGCGGCCGTAGACCACCTGGCGCACGCGGAACTTCGCCTTGAACACGGCGTCCATCATCACCGTGTTCGGCGGCAGTTCGGGCTTGAACTCGGCGACCGACATCTTTTCGCCGACGAAGACGAGCAGGCGTTCCTCTTCGCCCGCGTGCGCGGAGCCGAAGCCAAGAAGCGCCAGGGTCAACACGGCGATCCATCCGTTGAGCTTGCGCATGTCCGCCTCCTGCGTGCGATGCGCCATGCTGCAACGGCGCGACGGGCGCTTCAACTGTGGGAGGGGCTTCAGCCCCGACGCTTTCGGGTCCGGTCGCCGCGGACTGAAACAAGAGCGTCGGGGCTGAAGCCCCTCCCACAGGGCTCCGGTTGCAGCGACCTGGAGCGACAGCAGCGGGGCTGAAGCCCTCCCGCAGGGCTGCGGTCGCAGCGACCTGGAGCGACAGCATTGGGGCTGAAGCCGTCCCGCAACCACCCAGGCCGTGCGCGTCAGGCCGTGCGCGGCGCGAACATGATCACCGCCATGCCGGCCAGGCACAGCCCGGCGCCGAGCAGGTCCCATCGGCTCGGCTTGACCGCATCGACCCACCACAGCCAGAAGATCGCGACGGTCACGTAGACGCCGCCGTAAGCCGCATACACCCGGCCCGAGGCGGTGGGATGCAAGGTCAGCAGCCAGGCGAACAAGGCCAGGCTGGCCGCGGCCGGCAACAGCAGCCAGATGCTGCCGCCCTTGCGCAGCCACAGATACGGCAGATAACAGCCGACGATTTCGGCGACGGCGGTCAGCAAGAACAGCAACAGCGTCATGAGCATGGCGGCGACCGGAAAGGAAAGCGTCGGGCCTGAAGGCCCTCCCACGAAAGCGCGGGCCACGGGGGATGCATGAACCGGGCTGTCGTCGGGACTGAAGGTCCTCCCTCGAAAGCGCGGGCCATTGGGAATGCACGAACCAGGCTGTCGTCGGGCTTGAAGGCCCTCTCATAAAAGCGCGGCCCCGCGGGAAATGCACGAACCGGGCGGTTGTGGGAGGGCCTTCAGGCCCGAGGCCTTTCGCTCAGGTCGCCGCCCGCCGCGCCGCGCTCACTCGCCGCGCTCGGCGCGCTTGGCCTGTTCCCAATAGTCGTCCTGCCTCTCCAGCGGCAGTTCGGCCAGCGCCATGCCGTCCTGCGCGGCTTGCAGTTCCATCGCGCGGAAGCGGCGCTCGAACTTGAGGTTGGCGCGGCGCAGCGCGGCGCCGACGTCGACCTTGGCGTGGCGGGCGAGGTTGGCGCAGACGAACAGCACGTCGCCGATCTCTTCCTCCAACCGGTCGCGCGCGGCCGCGTCGTCGGGCGCGGCGGCGACCGCGTCGAATTCGACCCGCACTTCCTCGATCTCTTCGTGCAGCTTGGCGATCACCGGCGTCGGCGCCGGCCAGTCGAAGCCGACCGTGGCGGCGCGCTTTTGCAGCTTCACCGCGCGCTGCCATTCCGGCAGGCCGCGGGCGATGCCGGCCAGGGCCGAGGCGTCGGCCTCGCCGGCGGCCTCGCGCTCGCGCCGCTTGAGTTCTTCCCAGGCCGCGGTCTGCGCCTGCGCATCCTCGACGCTGGCCTCGCCGAACACGTGCGGATGCCGGCGCACCATCTTGTCGCTGATCGCCGCGACCACGTCGTCGAACCCGAACGCGCCCTCTTCCTGGGCCATGCGCGCATGGAACACCACCTGCAGCAGCAGGTCGCCGAGTTCGTCCTTGAGCGCCTCGCGGTCGCCGCGGTCGACCGCGTCGGCGACTTCGTAGGCTTCCTCGATGGTGTACGGCACGATCGTGGCGAAGGTCTGCTCGACGTCCCACGGGCAGCCGCGCTGCGGATCGCGCAGCCGCGCCATGATCTCGAGCAGGCCGGCGATGCCGGGCGGCAGGTTCAGCACCTCAGCCATCCTGCCAGGCCCTCCACGGCAGCGAGGCGTCGCCCAGGGCGATGAAGTCGCCGTTGAGCAGGCTGTCGCGCTGGTTGTAGCGGAACGGCCGGCCTTGCGGATCCAGCAGCTCGCCGCCGGCGGCCTCGAGCACGCACTGGCCGGCCGCGGTGTCCCACTCGCTGGTCGGGCCGAAGCGCGGATACAGGTCGAGCGAGCCCTCGGCGATGCGGCAGAACTTCAGCGACGAACCCAGGCTGACCATGGCGATGCCGCCGGGCGCCTCGCGGTGGGCGCGGGCGAGGAAGTCGTCGCTGCGCTGGCTGTGGTGCGAGCGGCTGGCGGCCACCCGCAGCGGCTGCGCCGGCGGCGTCTGCACCTGGATGCGGCGCTCCTGCTCGCCGTCGCGACGATAGGCGTGGCCGCCGCGCGCGCCGTGCCACAGCGCGCCGCCGACCGGCGCCAGCACCACGCCGAACACCGGTTCGCCGCGCTCGATCAAGGCCAGGTTGACCGAGAACTCGCCGTTGCGCTTGACGAATTCGCGGGTGCCGTCGAGCGGATCGACCAGCCACAGCCGTTCCCAGCCGCGGCGTTGTTCGACGCCGACTTCGTCGGCCGATTCCTCCGACAGCACCGGGATGTCCGGAGTCAGCCGGGCCAGGCCGGCGAGGATGGCGTGGTGCGCGGCCAGGTCGGCGGCGGTCAGCGGCGAGGCGTCGGCCTTGCGCTCGACCGCGAATTCGCCGTCGTAGATGTCCAGGATCGCCGCGGCCGCGACGCGGGCGATGGCGATGGCGCCTTCGACCAGGGCGGCGTCGGCATGGAAGGCGGGAGCGGCCGGCGCGTTCATGGCGCGATCTCCGCGCCGGCCGCCGGATCGACGGTCTCGGCCGGCGGCGGCGCGGGCTCGCCGTGGCGGAGCCACTCGCGGGCGATGAACAGCGCGGCGATGCTGCGGCCTTCGGAGAAGTCCTCGCGCAGGATCAGTTCGTGCAGGCGGTCGAGCTTCCACGGAATCACGTCCAGTTCCTCCGGTTCGTCGCCGGGCAGGCGCTCGGGATAAAGATCGCGCGCCAGCACCAGATAGGCCTGGTGGATCATGTAGGTCGGCGCCAGGCTCAGCGAACGCAGCACGGTCAGCGAACGCGCGCCGTAGCCGGCCTCTTCCTTGAGCTCGCGGTCGGCGGCCTCGACGGCGCTCTCGCCGGCGTCGATCCGGCCCTTGACCAGGCCCAGCTCGTAGCGGTGCACGCCGGCGGCGTACTCGCGCACCAGCAGCACGGTCTCATCGTCGAGCATCGGCACCACGATCACCGCGCCGGGGCCGGCCGCGCGCGGGCGGCCGAGCAGGCGCTCGTAGCGGCGGCGTTCGCCGTTGGAGAATTCCAGGTCGAGCGATTCCATCCGGTAGCCGGAGGCGTCGTGCTCGACGACGTTGTGGACGATCGGCAGCCGCCGGCTCATGGCGCGGCTCCGGGCCCGGACGGCGCGCACGGGCGCGCGATGAGCGGAAGGCGAAAAGGCACGATAATGGGAGGATGCGAGAGATCACTCACGACCCCCAGATGCTAGCAGAGCCCGGCAACGCTGCGGCGGACGCCTGGCGCGAACGCGACTTGAACGTGCTGTGGCACCCGTGCACGCAAATGCGCGAACACCCGCACACCCTGCCCTTGCTGCCGGTCGCCAGCGGCCGCGGGCCCTGGCTGATCGGCCAGGACGGCCACCGCTACCTGGACGCGATTTCCAGTTGGTGGACCAATATCTTCGGCCACGCCGAGCCGCGCATCGCCGCGGCCATCGCCGAGCAGGCGCGGACCCTGGAACACGTGATCCTGGCCGGCGTCTCGCACCCGCCGGCGGTGGAGCTGGCCGAGCGCCTGCTCGCCATCGCCCCGCGCCAGGCCGGGCGCGCGCCGCTGGCCAAGGTGTTCTACGCCGACAACGGCTCGGCCGGGGTCGAGGTGGCGCTGAAGATGGCGTTCCACTGGTTCCGCAACCGCGGCGAGGACCGCCGGACCAAATTCGTCGCCCTGGAGAACGGCTACCACGGCGAAACCCTCGGCGCGCTCGCGGTCGGCGACATCCCGCTGTACCGGCGCATCTACGCGCCTTTGCTGATCGAGTCGCTGTTCGCGCCCTCGCCCGACGCCTACGAGTGCGAACCGGGCCAGAGCCCGGCCGAGCGCGCGCGCCAGGCCGCCCAGGCTTTGCGCGAACTGCTCGAACGCCATGCCGGACAGGTCTGCGCGATGATCCTGGAGCCGCGCGTGCAGTGCGCCGGCGGCATGCGCATGCACGATCCCGAATACCTGCGGCTGGCGCGCGAGATCTGCGACGAGCACGGCGTGTTCCTGATCGCCGACGAAATCGCGGTCGGCTTCGGCCGCACCGGCACGATGTTCGCCAGCGAGCAGGCCGGGGTCATGCCCGACCTGCTGTGCCTGTCCAAGGGCCTGACCGGCGGCTCGCTGCCGCTGGCGGCGGTGCTGGCGACCCAATCCATCTACGACGGCTTCCTCGACGACTCGCGCGAACGCGCGTTCCTGCATTCGCACAGCTACACCGGCAACCCGCTGGCGTGCGCGGCGGCGCTGGCGAGCCTGGCGATCTTCGCCGAAGACGATGTGATCGAACGCAACCGCGCCACCAGCGCGCGCATGGCCGAGCTGGCCGCGCCGCTGGGCGCGCACGCGCACGTGGCCGAACTGCGCCAGGCCGGGATGATCGTCGCGTTCGAACTGACCCGCGGCGGCGACAAGCGCACGCCGTTCGATCCGGCCGCGCGCATCGGCCTGCGCGCCTACCGCGCCGCGCTGCAGCGCGGCGTGCTGCTGCGCCCGCTCGGCGACGTGCTGTACTGGATGCCGCCGTACTGCGTCGACGAAGACGCCCTGCAACTGCTCGCGCGGACCACGCGCGAGGCCATCGACCACGCCATCGCCGAGGCCGACGCATGAGACTGACCCGCGTGCACGTCGAAACCGATCTGGCGCCCGGGCGCGAGGTGGCGTTGCCGGAAGGCCCGGCCACCCACTTGGCGCGGGTGCTGCGCCACGAAGTCGGCGACGCCTGCGTGCTGTTCAACGGCGACGGGCGCGATTACCACGGCCGGATCAGCGCGATCGGCAAGCGCGAGGTGCGGGTGGCGATCGACTCGGCGCACGAGATCGCGCGCGAATCGCCGCTGCGGCTGGTGCTGCTGCAGGGCGTGGCGCGCGGCGAGAAGATGGACCTGATCCTGCAGAAGGCGACCGAACTGGGCGCGAGCGCGTTCCATCCGCTGTGGTCGCAACGCAGCGAGGTCAAGCTCGACGCCGCGCGCGCCGACAAGCGCCTGGCGCACTGGCGCAGCGTGGTCGCCTCGGCCTGCGAGCAGAGCGGGCGCGCGGCGGTGCCCGAGGTGGCCGCGCCGCTGGCGCTGGCGGCGGCGTTGACGGCGCTGGCGCCGGGCGGACTGCGGCTGATCCTCGACCCGGACGGCGAACTGGCGTTCTCGACCTTGCAGGTGGACACGACCGCGCCGGTGCTGCTGGCGATCGGGCCGGAAGGCGGCTGGTCGCCGCTCGACCGCGAACAATTGCGCGCCGCGGGGTTCCAGGGTTTGCGCCTGGGGCCGCGAATCCTGCGCACCGAGACCGCGGGGCTGGCGGCGATCGCGGCGTTGCAGGCACGGTTCGGCGATCTGGCTTGAGGGGCTGTCGCGCCTGACAGGAAAGCGTCGGGCCTGAAGGCCCTCCCACCAAGCGTGGGACTTGAAGTCGTCGCTGGGCGCGGCAGCGCCCTATGGGCGGGAATATCGCTTGGTGGGAGGGCCTTCAGGCCCGACGCTCTTCGCTCAGCTCTCCGCGAACCTCACCCCGGCGGCCACGCGATCCGCACCTCGGTCGAACGCCCCGGCACGGTCACCAGCGACACCCTCGCTTGCAGGCCGCGCAGCCGCTCGACCGCGTTCGGCAGTCCCAGGCCGTGCCCGCGCGCGCCCTCGGCCTGCATCGCCGTGGTGACGCCGGGTTCGAATACTTTCACGATCGCCTCGCGTTCGCTCAGCCGCGCCGCTTCGGCCGGCGTGCAGGCGCCGCCGCGGACCAGCGCGTCGCGCAGCCGCGCCAGGTCGACGCCGCGACCGTCGTCGCGCACGCAGAACAGCCAGCCCTCGCGTTCGTCGAAGCCCAACGTCAGGCGGACCGCGCCGACCGGGTCCTTGCCGAGCCGGCGCCGCGCCGACATCGGCTCGATCCCGTGCAGCACCGCGTTGGCGACCAGTTCCATGCCGACATCGCGCAGCATCGCCGCCCGCTCCGGCGGCAGGCGCGGGAACGGATCGAGCACGGCCTCCACCCGCACCGCCTTGCCCTGCGCGCCGGCGAGGCGCCGCGCCAGCGCGGCCCAATCGACGAAGGCGGCCCGGTCGGCCGGCAGCGCGGCCTCGCCGTCGCCCGACAAGGCCAGCAACGGCACCAGCGCGAACGGATCGGCGGCATCGGTCGAAGCGGCGGCGAGCGCGTCCATGGCCGGGGATGGCGATGCGGGAAGTTCTTCAGGCCCGATGTCGTTCGGCCCGCTCGCATCGCGATCGCCGCTGCGATTCGAAACGTGCGCGTGCATTTGCGCTGCTTCGCTGCGCTGCGGCGACAGCACCAGCGCAGCGATGGCCGCGTCGGTCAGCCGTGCAGGCGACGGCGAAACCGAAACAGGAACCGGTGCGGCGATCTTGCGTTCGGCGACCGGCGCCGGCGCGATCCCGGCGGCCGGCGCGGACGCAGGCCGTGGCGTCGCCGTTGTCGGCGCGGCTGAACTTGCCCGCATCGCGAGGGCGGGGGCGTCCGTCGTCGGCATCCGCCCGGTCGCCGGCGTCGTGTCGGCCTTCGCCACGACCGCCGTAGCGACCGCCGATGCCGACGCCGCCGTCGCGGCCGCCACACGTGCATCGTGCGCGACCGCCTGCGATCCCGGTTCGTCGGCGGGACGACGCAGACGTGCTACGAACGCGGCCGCCGGCCCGGGTTCGGCTACCGCCGCCGACGCTGTCGGCGCAGGCAGCGCCGCGGCCGTCCTCGGCGCCGGACGGGCGAGCGCCGCGCCGCCGGCTGCGCCGCCGTCCGCCGCACCGCCGTCCGCGCGCTCGCCACCGGCTTCGCCCGTGCGTTCCTCGGCATTCTTGCGCGCGGCGCGCGCGTCGAGGCCGACCACGAAATCGCGCACCATCGCGATGCGCTCGAACAACAGTTCCAGGTGCCCGGTCAGGCGCGCGCCCTCGTCGCCGGCTCGCGCCGCGGCCGCGCTTTCGAGCAGGTCGAGCAGATCCAGCTCCAGATGGTGGGCCGGCGTCTCCAGCAGTTCCAGTTCGATCTCGGCGGCTTCGTGCTTGATCGTGCGCGCCTCCTGCAACAGGCTGCGCAGCGAGGCCTCGCGTTCCGCCGCGCCGACGGCGGCGCACAGGCGCGGCAGGCGCACGCGCGCGCGTTCCAGCGCGGCGTCGGCGTGACCGAGGCAACTGCGGATCTGCAACCCGTCGCGCAAACAGGCGCGCAGCAAGCCGTCGATCTGCGCGCGCAGGCGCATCCGCGCGCCGGCCAGTTCGCGGGCGATGCGCTGGCGCTCGCCGATGTCGGTCGCGATCACCAACAGGTAAGCGACGCGTTCGCCGTGGCGCACCGGTTCGAAGCGGAACCCCCATTGCGATGGCCGCGACGGCGGCCCAGGAAACGTCGCCTCCTGCAGCGGGTTGCGCCCGGGCGCGGACGCGCCGGCGCGCGCCGCGAAACACTGGCGCAGGTACGCGCGCAGGGCCTCGACGGTCTCGGCGGCGAGCAGCGGCCGCAGCGTCTCGACCAGATCCATGCCCGGCCACAGCTTGCACCGCAGCGCCGCGGACAGCGACGGCGACACCGGTTCGCGTACGATGAAATCCGCATCGATCAGGCACACGCCATCGGGAAAGGCGTGCAGCAGGTCTTCGCAACGCGCGCGCCATTGCGCCCGTTCGGCCTGCTCTTCGCGCTGCCGGCGCAACGGCCCCAGCGCCAGGAACGCGACCGCGCCGACCGTCACGGCCGCGCCGGCGAGCGCGGCCAGTCCCAGGCTGTAACGCACCGACGCCAACCGCACCGCGCCCGCCAGGCCCTCGGCCGAGTACGCCGTCAGCGCCGCCGCCGTCAGCGCCAGCCCGAGCGCGGCGACGGCGAAGGCCGCCAGCGGCGGCCGCGAGCCGCCCTCGGGATCGTTCGCATGTTCGCTCATCGCCTGCTCCTTTCGCGCCGCGGCGACCGCGCGACGGCGGCGCGGCGGACGCGAGCGCCGCCGCAGCCGCTCTCCCGCTGCGACGTCCATCGCCGCGGCGCCACCGCCGCGACGCAGTCCACCAAAGCGCTCGCCGCGCCCGCATCAGATCGCGAAGACCGGCCCCGACCGCACCGCACGTTCCAACCCCGTTCGACGCGGCGCATCAGGGGGGATTCCACCCGCCGACGGGTGTGCGGCCGGAGCCGGCTCCGCGAAACCGCCCGCGGCTTATTCCAGCCGCTCGATATCCACCACCAGCGAAGCGCTGTAGGTCTTCCAGCTCACCATGATCACGTAGGGCCGCTTGCGCGAGCCGGAGCCGCCGATCGCGCCGGCCGCGGTGCGCGGCACCGAAATCTCCATCTCGCCGCCGAAGTGCTTGCGCGCGTTGCCGGCCAGGGTGTTGGCCAGCTCGCCGATGGTGTCGCGCAGGTTGGCGTCGGACTGGTCGCTCTCGTTGAGCGCCAGCAGCAGGTGGCGGATCATCGCCCGCGGCGCCGACACGGTGATGGTGCCGCGGAACTGGCCGCTGACCGCGATCTGGCCGCTGTAGTCGAACACCGGAGCGGTGCCGCCGTTGTCGTCGAGGAACGCGCCGCGCACGTTCGCCGGTTCCTGGGTCAGCTGGTTGAAGTAGTTGGTGACCGCGTC
The DNA here is from genome assembly GCF_023617245.1 of Lysobacter enzymogenes. Taxonomy (NCBI): domain Bacteria; kingdom Pseudomonadati; phylum Pseudomonadota; class Gammaproteobacteria; order Lysobacterales; family Lysobacteraceae; genus Lysobacter; species Lysobacter enzymogenes. The sequence goes on along the minus strand of NZ_CP067396.1, from coordinate 1,445,624 downwards.
GATGAAGACCTTGATCTCGGTTTCGTTGAGGTCGCTCATGTAGGCAGCATCTCCAGCAGGGCCTCGACCAGTTGGTCTTCGGTGAAAGGTTTGTAGAGGAATCCGCGCGCGCCTTTCTTGAGCGCGGTGATCGCGGTGGATTTGTCGCTCAGCGCCGACACCACCAGGATGTTGACGTTGTCGTCGATGGCGACGATCTGTTCGGTGCATTCCACGCCGCCCAGCTCCGGCATGGTCAAGTCCATGGTCACCACGTCGGGGCGGTGGCGCACGAACAGGCTCAGCGCCTCGGCGCCGTTGCGGGCCTGGCCGACGATCTCCAGGTTCGGCAGCCTCGCATCGCCCGCCAGTCGCGCGATGCGTTGGCGGATCACGTTGGAGTCGTCGACGATCAGCAGTTTCATCAAGTTCTCCCGGTCAGAAAGTCAGCTGGAAGTCGCCGCCGTCGGCGGCGGCGGCCGGCGCCGGCTTGGCCTCGGCCACCGGCAGGCGGATGCGGAACTCGGTGTAGGCGCCGACCTTGGTCGACATGGAAATGGTCCCGGCCATCGCCCGCACCTGCTTCATCACCACATCCATGCCGACGCCGTGGCCGGCGTCGCGGTCGCCGCCGTCGGCCGCGGTCGACACGCCGGGCTCGAAGATCTTCATCATCGCGTCGCGGTCGCTGAGCGCTTCGATCTGCTCCTGGGTGTAGCGCCCCGACGCCGCCAGCGCCGCGCGCACCCGCGCCACGTCGATGCCGCGGCCGTCGTCGCGCACGCTGAGCTCGATCTGGCGGCTGCCGGCGTCGGCGCTGCGGAACGCGATCGCCCCGGCCGCCGGCTTGCCCAGCGCGGCGCGCTCCTGCGCGGGCTCGATCCCGTGCGCCACCGCGTTGCGCAGCAGTTGCAGGCCGATCGCGCGCAAGGCGGTAAGGGTTTCCGCCGGCACCCGTTCCAAGCCCTCGAGCTGCATCTGCAACCGCACCTGCTTGCCCTGGTCGTGGGCGATGCGTTCGGCCAGCCCGCTCCAGCCTTCGACCAGGCGCTGCGCCGGCGTCGTCGCGGCCGGCGCGCGCGCGGCGTCGCCGCCGATGCGGTCGAGGAACTCGCGGATCGTCGCCGCGCACTCGAACATGTCGTCTAGGTGCACGGTCATCTTGACCATGTCCGAACCCTCGACCTCGCCGCGGTCGCGCAGGCCGATCAAGTCGACCTCGAAGTTGTGCGCCAGCGCCTCCAGCATCTCCAGATTCAGCGCCGCCGCCTCGCTCTTGAGCGAATGCACGTCGCGGAAGATCGCATGCACCAGTTCCAGGTAGTCGGTGCCGCCGCGGCGCGCCGCGGCCTGGCGCAGATCGTCGTTGATGCGTTCGAGCACCACGCCGATGCGGTGCAGGAAGAAGCGCACCTCGGCCGAATCGCGGCTGAGCACGCGCAACAGGCTTTCCATCTCCTCGCGGGTGCGGGTCTTGGCGGCGGCGATTTCCTGGGTCAGGCGCACCCGCTCGGTCGCATCCGACACCGTCACCAGCAAGTGCACGGTGCCCTCGCCTTCCTGCACGCTGTTGAACTGGAAATTGAGGTAGCGCGGCTGGGCCTGGCCGCGTCCGTCGCTGCCGCCGGCCACCGGCACTTCCGACAGCGGGTTGAGGCTGGCGACCAGGTTTTCCTTGACCCGCTTGCCGAACAGCAGGCCGAGGTAGTCGCGGGTGGCTTCCAGGGTCGAGGCCGCGACCATCGGGCGCAGCACTTCGATCAGGCTCATGCCCGGCTCGATCCGGCGCTGCATCACCTCCGGCAACGCCCGCGACATCTGCGCGCCGATGGAAAAGTCGCTGGACACCAGGAACAGGCCTTCCTTCACCGTCGCCAGGATGTCGTCGGTCTGCTTGTGCGACTGGGCGACCGCGCGGTCGCCCGCGCGCAGGCGGCCCAGGGCGACGAAGATGGTGAACAGGAAGTTCAGCAGCAGCAGGCCCGCGCCCACGTTCTGGACCAGGGTCAAGTCGTGGCTGTCGACTTCGTTCTGGGTCTGGGTCTTGTCGACCAGGGTGGTGAACTTGCTCTGCAGTTCGACGATCGCGGTGCGGCCGTAGCTGATCGCCTCGGCGAGCAACGCCGGATCCGGGGCCGGCGCTGCGAGCACGCGCTGGATGCGTTCGTTGTAAGGCCGCCAGATCTTGTCGATCTCCTGGTTGGTCCTGACGATCTCGTCGGAGAATCCATCGGGCTCCAGCGGCTTCTTGCCCGCCTCTTCCGGGATCGTACCGCCCTTGTAGAAGGCGTTGATCGTGTTGTTGATGCGCGTGGTCCTGTCGCGCAGTTCCTTCATCAGGTCGGGCGAAGGAACCTCGCCGTTGCGCAGATCGCGCTCCATTTCCAGCATCACGCGCAAACCGATCTGCGACGCGGTACGCTGCTTGCCGCCGACGTCGCGGATCACCACGCCCTGGCCGATGCGCTCGCCCAGGCGCACGCTCAGCACAGTCATCACCGCGGCGATCAGCAGCGATACCGCGAGCGCGGCCAGCAACGCCGAATAACGCTTCCAGAAGCTGTCAGCATTCTTGTCTTTCATAGCCTCATCCCCCTGTGAATGCGCGTCGGCGGAGCCGGCGCGATAGCGCGCGACTCCCCGTCGGCTCAGAAATAGACTTGTGCGCGCAACTGCGCGATTTCCGGATCCAGCTCGACGCCGCGCCGCGCCGCGTCGGTCCACACGTAGTTGAACTGCAGCCTGAAGTGCTGGCCGATGTACCAGTTGGCGCCGAAGGTCCAGTCGCTCTGGCGGCCGCCGAGGGCGACGCCGGCGTCGTCGAGATCGATGCGCGAATAACGCGCGGCCAGTTCCACCGCGCCCCAGGCGCGGCTCGGCTTGACGTTGCCGAACGCGCCGCTCTTGTAGCCGCGCTTCTCGCCGGTCGCCACCCACGAGGCGGCGAGGTAGTAACCGTCGGCGCTGTAGTCGGCCACGCCGTAGCGGTCGACGCCGATGCGCAGGTATTCGCTCTGCAGCAGCAGCGGGCCGCGCTGCCAGATCGCTTCCAGCCCGTACCGCGAAATGCCTTCGACCCGGTTCAACGCACCGGTGTCGACCAGCCGGCGCGCGGTCAGGAACGCTTCCGGGCGCACCTGCAGGCGCAGGGTGTCGTCGTCGCGCTTCTCGTTGGAGGCCGACAGGCCCAAGTGAAGCACCTGGGCGTCGTCCTTGACCGGATTGAACACCGCGCGCGCGCCGAGGGTGCGCCCGTGGTTGTCGCCGAGCAGATCGCCGCCCGCCTGGACGGCGGCGTTGAGATACCAGTTCGGGATCTTCTCGTACGTCCAGTCCACCCCGAGGCGGCGGCCGGCGTAGAACGCGGTCACCGGCAGCGCGCGCTCCATGAACGTGGTCGCGGTGGTGCCGACCGCGCTTTCCTCGTAGCCCACCGGAGTCTTGAACTGGCCGATGCGCAGGTCGCCGGCGGCGCCGGAGACGCGCACGAAGTTGTCGAGCCAGACCTCGTTGTGCAGGTCGTAGCCCAGGGTCAGCTCGAACACGCCCGGCTTGCGCACGTAGGCGTTGAGCTCCTGCCGGCGCCAGGCGTCGCCGTCGGCGAAGCCGGGCGCACCGTCGAAGCGCGCGACGTCGTAGCTGAAATTGCCCTTGAGCCCGGCTTCGATCCCGGATTCGCTCACCACCTTGACCGGCCAGTCGCCCAGCACGCTGTAGCCGCCGTCGGCAGCCCACGCGGGCGATAGCGCCAACCACGACAGCGCGCCCCAACACACTCGTTCGAATCGCATGCAGCCTCCCGGGCCGTAACTGGAAATCGAAGCCGGCGGGCTGGAACGATCGCGTCGGGCGCCGCGTCGACCGGATCGACGCGGCGCCTTTCGCACGGTGCGGCCGACGTCCGTCGCCTGTGCGCCGTCGCCGTGCCGCTCCCCCTCCCCTTGCCCCCTGTGTTTCGCGATGCGTTCCGTGCTCCCCGTCGCATCGCGAGACATTTGCTTGCGGGGTCTTCGATAGCGAGGCGAAATCGCCTTGTCCAGCAGGAAAAAATCGCGATGCGCTGCGGATACGCAGGGTTGGCATCGTTTACGCGTGCGCGTACGGCATGCGTGGTGCCATCGGCACATCGGCGGCGTCGCGTCGGACTTGCATACTGCGGCGTGCGGTCGAGCGCGCGAAAAAAGGCCGAGCCTCAATGCGCCACCGCATCGATGCCGGACGCCGCCACGGCGCCGTGGCACACGGGCCCAACGCGGCCGCAGCGTATGCGGCACCCACGAATCCGCCGCCCGGCACGCGAAAGCGGTTAGGACGTGTTCGAGCGAAAAAATCTCTCGGCAATGGTTGCAGCGACAACCAAAGCGTGACGAAGATCACTTAGCGTTCATCTTGAGCGCGGGCTTCCGTGCCCGATTGCTCGCCCTATGGCACTCGCGATCAGTAGATCCGCCGCAGGCCGCGGCGAAGCGCGCGGCCTAGATCTTGAAGTAGATCCGTCGCGCATCCAGCGCGCGCACCACCAGCCACCACAGCGCGACGAACGCGAGCGCGAACGCCAGCGACGGCAGGTAGGGGCCGAACCGCGGCGTCATCCAGTCGGCGAAACCGTGGCGGTAAAGCGGCTCCAGCCAGCCCAGCGCCATCAGCAGGTACAGCAGCAGCGCCGAACCGGCGTACGCGGCGATCGCGTTGACGCCGAACGCGCGCCCCAGCGGCGGCCAGCCCCTGCGGTCGACCAGCACGTGGCACAGCGCCAGGATCCAGCACGACCAGCCGCCGGCCCACAGCACGTAGGCGGGCGTCCACAGGTTCTTGTTGATCGGCTGCAGCAGGCCGAGCGCCCAGCCCGCGCCGAGGCAAATCGCGCCGGCGACCCACAACTCGCGCATCCGGCCGCGACGCAGCCAATCGCCGGCGCGCAAACCGAGCAGCGTGGTCGCGAGCGCGCCGAGCGTGGAGACCAGTCCTTCCGGATCGTGGCCGCGGCCGCTGGCGGGGTCGATCTGGTAGACGTGCGCGCCGAAGATCGCGAAATCGATGCGGCTGGCGATGTTGACGAACGGTTCGTAGCTGCCGCCCGCGGCGAGCAGGCCGAAATAGCCCAACAGCAGCGCGCCCCACAACGCCCATTGTGCGCGCGCCGGCAGGTACAGGGCGATGCACGCGGCCGCGGCGAAGCACAGGCCGATGCGTTGCAGCACGCCGGGCACGCGCAGGAACTCGCGATCGACGACCCACATCGCGATCAGGTGCAGCAGCAGGCCCAGGCCGAAGATGCGCAGCGCGCGCCACAGCGCCGGTCGCAGCAGCGCCGGCCTCGGCGTGCCGGCGTCGAGACGCGGCAGCATCGCCAGCGCGATCGACACGCCGACGATGAACAAGAACATCGGGAAGACCAGGTCGGTCGGAGTGAAGCCGTGCCAGTCCGAATGCAGCAGCGGCGCGTAGACGTGGCTCCAGTCGCCGGGATCGTTGACCAGCAGCATCGCCGCGACGGTCAGCCCGCGCAGGGCGTCGACCGAGGCGTAGCGTTTGGGCGACGGCGCGCGCGGCGCGGCGGCGGACGCCGGGCCCTGCGCCGGCGCCGCGCTCACGCGGCTTGCGCGAGGGCTTCGCCGATCATCGCCTCGACCGCTTCCAGATCCGGCAGCAGCGCGGCGTCGTCGTTGAGACGCACCCGCGCCTGCACGCCCAGCGGCAGCGCTTCGTCCTCGCGGCTCTGCAGGTACAGGCCCGACGCGGACACGGTGACCAGGCGCGGGAAGCCCTGGGTCAGCATCGCGAAGTACGGCAGGCGCGAGGCCGCGCTGAGCGCCTTGAGCACGACCACCTTGCTGCCCAGGCCGCCAGGTTCGCGCGCCAGGCCCGACAGTTCGCCGAAGGCGATCATCGGCAGGCTCCAGCCGCGCCAGCGGATCTGGCCGAGCAGCCAGCGCGGCGCGTTGGCGATCGGCGCCGGCGGCGCGTACGACAGCACCTCGGCGATGGTGGCGTTGGGCAGCAGCAGGCGCGCGCCGGCCACCTGGATCATGACCCCGCGGATGTCGTTGGCGGCGCCCTGGGCGAGCGCGCCGTCGTCGGGCGCGCCGTCGTGGGCCGCGGCCTGCGCGACCTCGTTCGTGGCGGCCGGGTCGGCCGCGGCGTCGTCGCGATCGGGAGTTTCGTTGGACATCGCGCGGTTCCTCGCCGCGTCGCGCGCGGCCGTGTGGCTGAAGCTCCGCCGGGCGGAGCCGTGTGGACGGTAGCGGCGCGCGCGCGCCGCCGGGGTGTCGCCCGCGCGCCGCATCGCTGCGGCGGCGGTGAAGGCCGCAACGCGGGACGCGCGTCCCGCGTGGATCGCCGGCGGCGATCGCGGCCGGCGATGCCGGGCCCGCGCATCCGCGCGCCCGTCAGCCGGCGCGCGAACCCGCGCCCGCGATCACTGGCGCGACCAGCGCGCCGCCAACCGCGCCGCCAGTTCGGCCGGCTGGCCGCTGCCGGCGCCGCGCGCGATCGCGGCGCTGGCCGCGGCCGCGTCGTAGCAACCGTCCGGCGCCTGTCCGGCGACCATCGCGCCGTTCGCCGCCAGCGCCATCGCCGCGTCGACCTGGGCCGGTTCGGCGCCGCTGAACAACAGCACCGCGCTGTCGCCGGCCGGCAGGACCTCGAGCACCTCGCCGCCTTCGGCGAACTGGATGCCGCTGTCGGAGACCTCGATGCCGATCCCGGCGGGCAGGATGTAGATCACCCCGGCGATGGTGCGCGCACCGGCTTCGGCCAGCTTCACCAGCACCGGCGTGGCGCGCTGCATCTGCGCCACCAGCTTGTCGTAACGGCCGCCGTCCAGGCGCTGTTGCACCAGCACCGGACGGTCGAAGTTGTCCGGCAGCGCGCCGAGCAGCTGGCGCACTGCGTCCGGGCCGCCGATGCCGGCCAGCACCAGCACCGCGCCGCCGCGGCCGCCGCTGGCGACGGCGTCGGCTTCGGCCGGGCCGTCGGCGACCAGCTCCAGGCCGGAGATGCGCCGTTCGATCTCTTCCAGGTCGTGCCGCGGCCCCGGCGGCGCATGCGCACCGCTCTGGCCGGTCGCGGCTTCGACCAGGCTGGTTTCGTCGGCGAACGACCAATCCGGCACCGACGGCGCGACCGGGGCGGGACCCTTGGGCTGCGCCGGCGCGGGTTCGTCGCTGGCGAACTCCAGCGTGCTGTCGAAGCTGCGGGCGGGCGTCGCCGGCGGCAACGGCGGCGGCACGCTGCCGTCGTCGAAGTCCAGGCCGGCGCCGGCCTCGTTGCCACTCGCGGCGAACGTCGCGTCCAGATCGACCAGTTCCTGCACCTGGCCGGGCGCCGGCGCGCGCCACATTTCCATCTCGCCCAGACCGGCCTCGTCGAGCGGCGGCAATCCGGCGTCGGCGCCTTCGGCCTGCCAGTCGTGGCGCTGGCCGTTGAACGGCTGCGCTTCGCCCGGCACCTGGGTCGAGTAATCGCCGGCTTCCAGGGTCAGGTTGGAGAAGTCGAATTCCAGATCGTTGCTGTCGCGCGACGCGGCCGGCGCGCTCGCGCCGATGGATTCGTCGCCGGGGCCGAGCGCCTGGCGGGCGAAGAACTCGCGCGCCTCGTCGGGCAGCGGCGGCGGCTCGGTCAGCACGCGGTCGCCGGCCGAACCGGTCGGCGCGACGCGGTCGAGCTCGCCCAGCGATTCGCCGCCGAAGGACAGCGGATCGGCCGGCAATTCGGCCGAAACAGGATCGAAACTGGCGTGCGCCGCGGGCACCGGCGGCGGTTCGTCGCCGGGATCGAACGCGGGCAGCGCTTCGACCGCTTCGATTTCCTCGATCTCGCCGAAATCGGCGGCATCGAAGCGAGCAGCGGCGTGGCTGGAGGGCTCGCTGGCGGGCGCTTCGAAACCGGCGGGCTCGAAGTCGATCGAGTCGAGGCGGGCCGGGTCGAGATCGGCCGCGTCCAGATCGGCCGCATCCAGATCGGCCGCGTCGAGCGCGGTCGAGTCGAGCGCGCTCGCATCGAGCGCGCCCTGGTCGAAACCGATCGAGTCCAGGCCGGCGGCATCCGGGTCCGGCTGCGCCGCGGCCGCGGCCGCGGATTCGGCGGCGTCGAACTGCACCCGCGCGGCGCCGTCGTCGAACTCGACGTATTCGGCCGCCGGCTCGGCGATGTCCAGGGTGTATTCGGCGGCCGCGGCATCCTCGCGCGACGACGGCGCATCGACCGAGAACTCGGTCGATGCCGGCGCGAACTCGGCGGCGGCCAGCGCGGCCGCGGCGCCGGGGCGCACGAACGCCAGCACGTTGTCGCCGGCGGCCGGCGCCTGGGTTTCGGCCGGTTCCTGCGCCAGCGGCGAGCCTTCCTGCAGCGGCCGCTGGAATCCCTCGGCCTGCAGCGCAGGCGGCGCCGGCTGCTCGGGCTCGCGGCCCGGCGGCAGCACGTCGCCGTGGCGATGCAGCTTGGCGGTGAGGTGGCGCGCCCAGCGCGCCGCGTCCCAGCCTTCGCGCGCGGCGGCCAGTTCGGCCTCTTCGAAGATCACTTCGATCGAGGGATCGACCAGCAGGTTCTCGAACCGGTCCAGCGCATCCTCGGCGGCCGGATCGAGCACGACCACGACCACGTCGGGGTCGGCCGCATCCAGCGCCTTGGGGTCGAGCACGGTCGGATCGCCTTCCAGGACCAACTGCGCGCCGGCCTCGACCAGCGCATTGCGCAGGCGCTCGCAGGCCACGCCCGCGCGCGCCAACAACACTACACGACGATCGCCGTCAGCCATGGTGACGCGCGATTCCCAACAGTTCGAACACGTTCCGAATCAATTCCGGCTCCTGGTATGGCTTGCCGAGATAGCGTTCGACGCCGATCTCGAACGCGCGCTGGCGGTGTTTCTCGCCGCTGCGCGAGGTGATCATCACGATCGGCACGTTGCGCAGGACCGGATCGGCCTTCATCTGCGTGGCCAATTCGTAGCCGTCCATGCGCGGCATCTCGATGTCGAGCAGCATCAGGTCGGGCACGCGCTCGGCCATGCGCTCGAGCGCGTCGATGCCGTCCTTCGCCGCGACCACTTCGAAGTTGTGGCGCTCCAGCACGCGGCCGGTGACCTTGCGCATGGTGACCGAGTCGTCGACCACCATCACCAGCGGCACCTTGCGCGCCTCGACCGGCACCGCCGGCGGCGGCGCGCTCTGGGCGAAGTCCAGCAGCTGCGCGGTGCGGCGGCGCACCAGCGGGGCGACGTCGAGGATCACCACCACGCGGCCGTCGCCCATGATGGTGGCGCCGAAGATGCCCGGCACCGAGGCCACCTGCGGGCCGACCGGCTTGACCACGATTTCGCGGTTGCCCACGACCTGGTCCACCGACACCGCCGCGCGCAGGTCGCCCGAGCGGATCAGCAGCAACGGCATCTGCAGCTGGCCTTCGGCCTTGGCCGGCGCGTGGCCGACCAGCACGCCGAGGTCGTGGACGTGGTAGTCCTCGCCGCCGTAGCGGTAGGCCACGTCGCCCTGGTCGAGCAGGTCGCGCGAGAGCCGGCCGACGCCGCGCACGGAGGCGATCGGCACGGCGAAGGTGGTGTCGCCGATGCGCACGAACACCGCCTGGGTGACCGCGAGCGTCTGCGGCAGGCGCAGGGTGAAGCGCACGCCCTGGCCGGGCGTGGACTGGATGTCGAGCGCGCCGCCGAGCTGGCGCACTTCGCTGGCGACCACGTCCATGCCGACGCCGCGGCCGGCCAGGCGGCTGACCTCGTCGGCGGTGGAGAAGCCCGGCTCCAGGATCAGCATGTCCAGGTCGGAGTCGGACAGCACCGCGTCGCTGCGGACCAGCCCGCGTTCCTCGCCGCGGCGGCGGATCGCCGCGCGGTCCAGGCCGGCGCCGTCGTCGGCGACTTCCAGCACCACTTCCGAACCTTCGCGGCGCACCGCGATGCGCACCGTGCCTTCGTCGGCCTTGCCGGCGGAACGGCGCTTGGCCGGGGTTTCCAAGCCGTGCGCGACCGCGTTGCGCAGCATGTGTTCCAGCGGCGCGGTCATGCGTTCGAGCACGTTGCGGTCGAGTTCGCCCTGGGTGCCTTCCAGCTTCAGCGCGACCTGCTTGCCGAGTTCGCTCGAGGCCTGGCGCACCACGCGGCGCAGGCGCGGCAGCAGCGTATCGAACGGCACCATGCGCGTGCGCATGAGGCCTTCCTGCAGCTCCGAGCTGACGCGCGACTGTTGCAGCAGCAGGGTTTCGTACTGGCGGGTCAGGTCGTCGAGGGTGATCTGCAGGCTGTTCTGGTCGGCCGCCGATTCCGACAGCGCGCGCGAGAGCTGCTGCAGGGTCGAGAAGCGGTCCAGTTCCAGCGGATCGAAGGAATGCTCGCCGGCATCGCCCTCGCGCTGGTAGCGCGCGATGATCTGCGCCTCGGTTTCGATTTCCAGGCGGCGCAGCTGGTCGCGCATGCGCAGGTTGGTCTGCGCCATTTCCGCGATCGCGCCGCGGAACGCGCCGAGCTGCTGTTCCAGGCGGGCGCGGTAGATCGCGACCTCGCCGGCGTAGTTGACCAGGCGGTCGAGCAGGTCGGCGCGGATGCGCACCTGCTCCTGCGGGGCGCGCACGCCGATGTCGTCGTCGTCGGCCAGCGGCGCGGCGTCGACGATCGGCGCGGACAGCGGCTTGAGGCCGGTGTCGTCGACAACCGCTTGCTCGGGCGCGGCGACGGCGGCGGGCGCCTCGATCGTGCCCAGGTTCAGTTCGCCGCGCGAACGCGCCTCGAACATCGCGATCAACGCCGTCGGCATCGCGATGGCCTTGCGCTGGCCGACCCGGGTGACCATCGCATGCAGGCGGTCGAAGCCGCGCTCGAGCAGGACCACGCTGTCGCGGCCCAGTTCGGTGCGGTGGTCGACCACCGATTCCAGCAGCGACTCCATGACGTGGCCGAGTTCGCCCACGGCCATGATGCCGGCCATGCGCGCGCCGCCCTTGAGCGTGTGCAGGTCGCGCTGCAGGCCGACCAACAGTTCGCGCTCGCCCGGCGTTTCGCGCAGCTGCGCGAGCAGGCCGTCGGAGTGGTCGAGCAGGTCGCCGCCTTCTTCGACGAAGATGTCGACCAGTTCGGGATCGAGCTCGCTCAGGTCCAGCGCCTGGTCCGGATCCGGATCGGCGTTGGCGGCCTTGGCGAACGCCGCAGCCAGCGCGGCGGACACGCCGGCGACGGTGCTCGCGGCGACGGCGGGTTCGGCTTCGTCGTTGGCGGCGGGCGCCTGTTCGTCCAGGTGCGCGGCATCGTGCAGGTAGGCCGGCTCCAGCGCATCGGCCTGGGCCTGATCGCGGGCCAGGCGCTCGGCCGCGTACTGCGCTTCCAGGCGTTCGTATTCCTGGCGCTCGGCTTCGGCCTGCTCGGCGGCGAGACGCTCGGCTTCCAGACGTTCGGTTTCGGCCTGCTCGGCAGCGAGGCGCTCGGCTTCCAGTCGTTCGGCTTCGGCCTGCTCGGCGGCGACGCGCTCGGCTTCCAGTCGTTCGGCTTCGGCCTGTTCGGCGGCGAGGCGTTCGGCTTCCAGGCGTTCGGCTTCGGCCTGTTCGGTGGCGAGACGCTCGGCTTCCAGACGCTCGGCTTCGGCTTGCTCGGCGGCGAGGCGTTCGGCTTCCAGGCGTTCGGCTTCCGCCTGCTCGGCGGCGAGGCGCTCGGCTTCTGCTTGCTCCGCCGCGACACGCTCGGCGGCCAGACGTTCGGCCTCCGCCTTTTCGGTCTCGGCGCGTTCGGCTTCCAGACGCGCGGCTTCGGCCTCGGCGGCGTACTGCGCTTCCAGGCGCTCGTATTCCAGGCGTTCTTCTTCGGCGAGGCGGTCGGCCTCTGCCTTTTCCGCCGCGACACGCTCGGCTTCGGCCTGTTCGGCGGCGGTACGCTCGGCTTCCAGGCGTTCGGCTTCGGCCTGCTCAGCGGCAATGCGCTCGGCTTCGAGACGTTCGGTCTCGGCTTGCTCGGCGGCAACGCGTTCGGCTTCGAGACGCTCGGCCTCGGCTTGCTCGGCGGCAACGCGTTCGGCTTCGAGACGCTCGGCTTCGGCTTGCTCGGCGGCAACACGTTCGGCTTCGAGACGTTCGGCCTCGGCCTGCTCAGCGGCAACGCGCTCGGCTTCGAGACGTTCGGCCTCGGCCTGCTCGGCGGCAACTCGTTCGGCTTCGAGACGTTCGGCCTCGGCCTGCTCGGCGGCAATGCGCTCGGCTTCGAGACGCTCGGCCTCGGCCTGTTCGGCGGCAACGCGTTCGGCTTCGAGACGTTCGGCCTCGGCCTGCTCGGCAGCAATGCGCTCGACTTCGAGACGCTCGGCTTCGGCCTGCTCGGCGGCAACACGCTCGGCTTCGAGACGTTCGGCCTCGGCTTGCTCGGCGGCAACGCGTTCGGCTTCAAGACGCTCGGCTTCGGCGTGCTCGGCGGCAATGCGTTCGGCGTCCAGGCGCTCGGCTTCGGCCCTGCGCTCCGCCGCTTCGCGCTCGAGCGTCGCGTCGCTCTGGCCGAGCGACCCGGCGAAGGAGGCGAAGTCGATGGTGAACTCCGACGTGCCGCGGCCGTCGCTGCGGCCCTCCGGCACTTCGGCGCCGCCCGGGCCTTCGCCCTGGAACGCGCTGAGGTCGGTGGCGCTGAGCTCGCCCGCGACTTCGCTCGCCGGCTGGTCGAAGCCCGCGTCGAACTCGTCGGCGATCATCGGCAGGCGCGCGTCCGGCAAGCTGTCGCGCAACGCGGCGATGCGCTCGGGCAGGCCGAGGAACAGCGGCACGTGCGGCGTCGCCGACTTCAGCGCCTGGATGGTGGTGCGGATCGCCGCGGCGACCGCGTCCATCGCGGCCACGCCCTCGGCGCTGGCCGGCGCGCCGCTGGCGAGCAGGCGCTTGACGTAGGCTTCGGTCGGTCCGGTGACGTCGGTGATGACCGGCACTTCGGTCATCGCGAACGCGCCGTTCATGGTGTGGATGGAGCGCTGCAGCGCGTCGTTGGCCGGCTGCGGGCGCACGCGCGCCGCGGCCAGCCACGATTCGATCGTGACCAGGTGGCCGGCGACTTCGCCGTCGAGGATCTCCAGCAGCACCGGGTCGACCGAGGCCGGCACGTACGGGCCGTCGGCGACCGGCGCCGCGGCGGCTTCCTCGACCGCGGCCTCGACCGCGGGCACCGGCGGCTGATAGAAGGCTTCCTCGCCGCTGGCGAGCAGGTCGGCGTGCGCTTCCAGGCCGGCGACGTCGACGCTCAGCGGCGCCTCGTTGCGCAGCGCGGCGTAGAAGGCCGGCATTGCGCGGTAGGCCTGATCGACCAGGTCCAGCACTTGCGGGCTGGCGACGCGGCCATGCTCGCGCACGCGGTTGAGCAGGTTTTCGATCTTCCAGCTGAACTCGCCCAGGGTCTTGGCGCCGACCAGGCGGCCGCTGCCCTTGAGGGTGTGGAACACGCGGCGGACCGGCTGCACCCGGGTCAGGTCGTCCGGCGCTTCGCGCCAGGCCGGCAACAGCTGTTCGAGATTGCCGATCTCTTCCTCGAATTCCTCCAGGAAGATCTCGCGCACTTCGTCGTCGATGTCGTCGACCTGTTCGAAGCCGCCGTGGGCGCCTCCGGACGGGGTCAGGAACGACGGCGGCGCCGACGGCACCGCTTCGACCAGCGCGGTGTTGACCAGCCCGCCGGACACGCGTTCGGTGAGGTCGGCCGGTTCGGCCGCCGGCGCCTGCGAGGGCTCGGCGTCGAACGCGGACGCGTACTGGGCGGCGCCGTGTTCGGTATCGATCGACAGCGGCTCGCCGTCGGCGCGCTGCGGCGCTTCGATCTCGGCCAGGCCCCATTCGGGTGCGACCGGAATCTGCGGCGGCAGCGCTTCGGCGGCCGGCGGCTGCGGCGCGGCGGCGGATTGCGCCGGCGCGCTCGTGGCCGACGCGCTCGCGTCTGGCACGCCCGCGACGGTCTCGGCCGGCGGCTCGATCCGGATCACGTCCGGCAGCGGCCAGTAGCGCAGGGCTTCCAGGCTCTGGCGGGCGATGTCGAGGATGTCGTCGCGGTTCGGGCGCTGCTCGCGCAGCGCTTCGAGGTAGTACTCCAGGCTGGCCAATGCGTCGGCCAGGGTGTCGAGCTGCTGGCCGCTGGGCACGCGGCGGCGGCCGATCAGCTCGACTTCGGTGTAGCGCTTGACCCCGGTGAGGTAATCGGCGGCCAGCGGCAGTTCGATCATGCGCAAGGCGCCGGCGACTTCGTCGAGCACGCGCGGCACTTCGCTGAGTTCCTCGTGATCCCACTTGGTCTCGACGAAGGCGACGAAGGACTGGCGGGCGTCGCCGAAGTTGGCGATGGCTTCGCGCGCGACCACGTCGAGCACCTTGCGCGCCTCGCCGGCGAGCAGGTCCTCTTCGGCCTTGTCCTCGGGCAGGCCGAGACGGCTGACCTGATCGTCGAGCGAGGCGTCCACGTACAACAGCGCGCCGGCGACGTCGAGCAGGGTGCCTTCGTCGGCGGCGCGGCGGCCCTCGACGATCTCGTTCATGGCGTCGCGCTGCTGCAGCACGACGGTGCGGGCCATGCCCAGGCCCATCATGCCGAGGGTGTCGCTGACCCGCGCCAGCGCCTCGACCTGCGGACGCAGTTCGCCCGGGTCGGTCTGGTTGGTGCGCAGGTGCAGGTCGAGCGCGTCCTTGACCCGCAGCAGGTCTTCCTTGATCGCCGCCGCGACCGTGTCGAGCAGCGCGCGGTTGCGACCGCTGAGGCTGCCGCGGGCGTGTTCGAGTTCGGATTCGCTCGGCAGCTGCGAGGCCAGTTCGAAGGTCTGGCGCAGGTCGTCCAGGGCCGGATGACGGCCGTCGCTGTGGGCCACGTGGTAGAGCAGCTGGCGGGTCGGCTCGGCCGCGGGTTCGCCGCGCGGCGCGCTGAAGCCGTCGTCGGACAGCAGCTGGCGCGCTTCGCGCTCGACCCCGCCGAAGGCCTGGCGCAGCGCGCGGGTCGGCGGCAGCGCGCCGTCGCGCACCGCGTGGGCCACGGCCGAAGCCACCCACAGCATGCGCCGCACCGGTTCCAGCACGGCTTCGGCGAGCAGGCCGTCGATGGCCGAGGCCAGTTGCACGACCTTGCCCGGCGCGCCGTCCTCCGGCCACGCGGCCAGGGCTTCGCGCAGCGAGGCCAGGTGCGGCGCGCTGGCGTTGCGGCCGCCGGCCGCGCCGACCGGCAGCGGCGGCGGCAGGTGCGCCGGCAGCGGACGGTCGAGGTTGGGCGCGAACAGCACGCTTTCGTTGAGCCCGGACTCGCCGCGGGTGGCGCGCAGCTCGTTGAGCAGCGGCAGCAGCACGATCGGAATGTCGCGGTGGCCGCCCTGCAGGCGTTCCAGGTAGTCCGGCAGCAGCACCACGCCGCGCATCAGCGCCGCGCAGGCTTCGTCGCGGTCGTGCACGCCGCCCTGTTGCAGCGCCAGCGCCAGCCGCTCCATTTCCTCGGCGACCATCGCCGGGGCGTACAGCTCGACCATGCGCAGGGTGCCATGCACCTGATGCAGATGATTCGCGCACACGCGCATGCGCGCGGCGTCGGCGGGATCTTCGGCAAACGCCTCGATCTCCTGCCGCGCCTGGCGCAGGGTTTCGTCCAGCTCGGGCTTGATCCAGCCCAGCGTGGTGGTGTCGATGGCTTCGCGCAAGGCGGTCATGGCGCGCTCCGCCCGTCGGCGCGGCCGCGTCGCGGACGCGGTGCGTGGCTCAGCCAGCGATGTGTCGGACGCTTCATCCTCGGTACAACCCTTTCGTATGTCTGTATCGGAGCCGCTGTCTGCCTTGCAACAACCGTGCCCGCGCTTCCTGCGGCTCCTGCCCGCGTCAGGCCGGCAGCTTGAAGTCGGCCACCGAGCGGCGCAGGTCCGCCGCCAGCTGCGCGAGGTTTCCAATCGACGCGGCGGTCTGGTTGGCGCCCTGCGAGGTCTGCGAGGTGATCTGCTGGATGGTGTTCATCGTCTGGGTGATGTTCGAGGCCGCGCTGGACTGCTGCTGCGCGGCGCTGGAAATGCCCTGAATCAGGTTCGACAGGTCCGACGACACCTTTTCGATCTCGCCCAGCGCGGTGCCCGCGTCCTCGGCCAATCGCGCACCGGCGACCACTTCGGAGGTCGTCTGCTCCATCGAGCTGACAGCTTCGTTGGTGTCGGACTGAATTGTCTGGACCAGCGTCTCGATTCGCTTGGTTGCGTTGGACGCGCGTTCCGCGAGTCGCTGCACTTCGTCGGCCACGACCGCGAAGCCGCGGCCCGCTTCGCCCGCCGACGCCGCCTGGATCGCCGCGTTGAGCGCGAGGATGTTGGTCTGCTCGGAGATGTCGTTGATCAGTTCCACGATCGAGCCGATTTCCTGCGAGCTTTCGCCCAGGCGCTTGATGCGCTTCGAGGTCTCCTGGATCTGGTCGCGGATCGAGTCCATGCCCTGGATCGTCTGCCGCACCACGCCCGCGCCCTTGGTCGCGATCTGCACCGAGCGCTGCGCCACGTCGGCCGACTCGGCCGAGTTCTTCGACACCTGGTCGATCGAGGCCGCGATTTCGCTGATGCGGTCCGACGCCGAGTTGATCTCCTGCGCCTGGTGTTCCGCCGCTTCGGCCAGGTGCATCGCGGTGGCCTGGGTTTCCTGGGCGCTGGAGGCGACCTGCACCGAGGTGTCGGTGATCGTCTGCACCAGGCTGCGCAGCTGCTCGACCGCGAAGTTGATCGAGTCGGCGATCGCGCCGGTCATGTCCTCGGTGACGGTGGCCTTCACCGTCAGGTCGCCTTCCGCGAGCGAACCCATTTCGTCCAGCAGGCGCATGATCGCCTCCTGGTTGCGGTCGTTGAGTTCCTTGGTGGTCTGGTAGCGGCGCTGCTGGGCGTAGTTCAGCGAGAACAGCAAGCCGGCGATCGCGACCAGCGCGCCCAGGCCGGAGATGATCGACAGCCAGATGTTGCCGAGGAAGCTGGAGTCGCTGAGCGAGCCGAACGAGGTCAGCGCGGTGAACAGCGACTGGCTGTCGGCGAGCATCTTGTCCGAGCCGCCGGTGATCGATTCGGCCGCGGCCTGGGCCTGGAACAGGTCCTTGGAGCTGGCCGAGATCGCGTCGAGGTCCTTCTTCATCTCCAGCCACAGCGCCTCGGCCTGGCCGAGCGCGGCCAGCGCGCCGGAGTTGCCGAGCGCGTTGACGCCGAACGACGAGTCGCCCTTGCGCAGGCCGGTGAGGATGTTGCCGAACACGATCGCGTCGCGGCCGAGCGCCTCGCCGGCCATGCCGGCGCCGCTGCCGCCGGCGCGGATTTCGGTGATGCGGCGGGCCATCGTCGCCGACAGCACCACCTGGCGCAGGGCGATGTAGACCTGCGAGGACGGCGAACCGGAGGCCGACATCGCGCGTACCAGTTCGTCCAGGCGCGCCTGCAGCTGCGGCACGCGGCCGGCGAAGCTGTCGGCGTTGCCGGCCAGCGCCAGCACCGCCTTCTCCGAGGCCAGCACCTGGTCGGCGCTCTTGCCCATCGGCTCCCAGGTCTTGGTCGCGGTCTCGATCGGGGTGGCCACGCCGGTGGTGCCGCCGTAGTTGTCGTTGAGCGACTTGACGTCCTCGTCGATCGCCGCCTTGGTGGTCTTGAACGCGGCGAACGCGTCCTTGTTGCCGCCGACCGCTTCGCGCGCCTGCACCGCGAGCTTCTGCGAGTTCACCTGCAGTCGCGAGGCCGCCGAGCTGGCGCCGCCCAGGCGCGCGGCCTGCCAGGTCGCGTAGCCGGTGTTCACGCCGAACACGAGCACCGATATGCCCAGCACGATCAGCCAGGTATTGGCGCCCAGCATGCGGCTCTTGCCGGCGTTGTCCATCACAGTGCTCATGGTTCGGGAACCTCGGGTGTACGTGCGTGCGGTCTTGTTGGAGGAAGCGGCTGCGTCAGGCCGCTGCTTGTCGGAATTCGGGGGTGCGGGCCAGGCGGTCGAGATTGAACACGCCCCAGGCCTGGTCGTCGACGCGGTAGGCGCGCTCGACGAAATGGGCGTAGCGGCCGTGCACCAGCGCCTCGGCGTCTTCCAGCGCCAGCAGGTTGTGCTCGTGGAAGCTGCGCTGGCCGTAGAGCTCGTCGATCAGCACGGCGACGTCGCCGCCGGGCTGGCGCACCAGCAGGATGCGCTGGCCTTCGTGCAGCACGGTGCGCTCGCCTTCCAGGAACTGCTTGAGGTCGACGATCGGCAGCAGGCTGCCGCGCACGTTGGCCAGCCCGAGCATCCACGGCTGCGCGCCGGGCACCTGGGTGAGCTGCGGCAGCGACAGGATTTCCACCACCTCGGCGAAGGTCGAGGCGAGCCGGCGCGCGCCGATGCGGTAGCCGACCCCGCGCCACAGGCCCGGCGCGTCGAGCTGTTCGGGCAGACCGGCCACGTGCGCCAGCGAACGGCGCTCGTAATCGCTCAGCACATCGAACGGCGTCTTCAAGATCATCGGTTCACTTATCCAGCAGTTCTTTGATCCGCGCGATGAGGTCGTCCTCGCGCGGGGGTTTGACGATGTAATCGCGCGCGCCCTGGCGCATGCCCCAGGCGCGGTCGGTCTCCATGGCCTTGGTGCTGACGATCAGCACCGGGATCTGCTTGGTCTGCTCGTCCCGGCTCAGCGCGCGGGTGGCCTGGAAACCGTTCATGCCCGGCAGCACCACGTCCATCATCACCAGGTCGGGCAACTCGCGCTTGGCCGCCTCGATGCCGTCCTCGGCGCTGCCGGCGGCGAACACCTCGTGACCGTTGCGTTGCAGCAGCTGGGTCAGGACGGCGGTGTCCGTCGCAGAGTCCTCGATAAGCAGGATGCGTGCCATGGTGCCCTACCCCCCGGTCAGGCGTGTACGTGCTTGCGGATCGCGTCGAGGAGCTCCTCGCGCGTGAATGGCTTGGTCAGGTATTGCTCGGAACCGACGATGCGGCCCCGCGCCTTGTCGAACAGGCCGTCCTTCGACGACAGCATGATGACCGGCGTGCCCTTGAACAGATGATTGTTCTTGATGAGCGCGCAGGTCTGATAGCCGTCCAGACGCGGCATCATGATATCCACGAAAATGATTTGCGGCTGTTGGTCGGCGATCTTCGCCAACGCCTCGAATCCGTCGATGGCCGTGACCACCTCGCATCCCTCGCGTTTCAACAGCGTCTCGGCGGTTCGACGGATGGTCTTGGAATCGTCGATCACCATGACCCTGAGACCATCGAGGCTGCCGCTACGAACCTCGTCGAGCATTCTTTGTATCCCCCATTGCAAACGCCTTGAAATCCCCGGGGCGTTGCGAAGCCGTCTTTATTTCAAGCCGCACGCAGGCTGTCAAGCACGCATTCCGCGCCCGGAAACTGAATACGCAAGCCGATCGGATCGCAGGACGAACTTGCCGGCGGTCACGCTGTCGCCGGCGGCCGCTCCCTCGACCTAAGCCATCGTCCCCTTCCGCGCAAGGCGGTCGCCCTGATCGCTGCGTGTCGCAAATGGACGCTGCACGGCCGTTTGCGACCCCTACATCATGACAGATACCGGTGACCTGCCTGCTACCATCCCGTCAATCTTTGAGGATTCCGTTGCCATGCCGTTGGACATCGTCGTCGTGATGGACCCGATCGGGTCGATCAAGATCGCCAAGGACTCCACCTTCGCCATGTTGCTGGAAGGCCAGCGCCGCGGCCACCGCCTTTGGTACGTGAAACCCGGCGGCCTGAGCCTGGACGGCGGCCGCGCGCTGGCGAACGTCGCGCCGCTGCGCGTGCGCGACGATAAAAACGGCTGGCACGAATTGGGAGATTGGTCACAGATCGAACTCGGCAGCGCGCACGTGATCCTGATGCGCAAGGACCCGCCGGTCGACGCCGAGTACCTGCACGACACCCAGATCCTGTCGGTCGCCCAGCGCGCCGGCGCGTTCGTGGTCAACGATCCGCAGGGCCTGCGCGACTACAACGAGAAGCTGGCCGCGCTGCTGTTCCCGCAGTGCTGCATCGACACCCTGGTCAGCCGCGACGCCGGCGAGCTCAAGGCCTTCGTCCAGCGCCACGGCCAGGCCGTGCTGAAGCCGCTGGACGGGATGGGCGGGCGCTCGATCTTCCGCGCCGCCGCCGGCGAGCCCAACCTCAACGTGATCCTGGAAACCCTCGGCGACGGCGGCCGCCACCTGGTGATGGCGCAGAAGTTCCTGCCCGACATCAAGGACGGCGACAAGCGCGTGCTGCTGGTCGACGGCGTGCCGGTCGACTACGCGCTGGCGCGGATCCCGCAGGGCGACGAGTTCCGCGGCAACCTCGCTGCCGGCGGCCGCGGCGAAGGCCGCCCGCTGAGCGAGCGCGACCGCTGGATCGCCGCCCAGGTCGGCCCGGAGATGCGCGAGCGCGGCATGCTGTTCGTCGGCCTGGACGTGATCGGCGACTACATGACCGAACTCAACGTCACCAGCCCGACCTGCATCCGCGAACTCGACGAGCAATTCGGCCTCAACATCGCCGGCCTGCTGTTCGACGCCATCGAAGCCCGTCTGTCCGCCGCATGAGCGCCGGCGTTCCGCACCTGCCCGGCGGCGGCCTGGCCGAGCCGCAGCGCTTCAGCGCGACCATGGTGCTGTCGGTGCTGGTGCACGGCATCTTCCTGCTCGGTGTCGGCTACACCCTGGAAAAGGCCGCGCCGGTGGTGCCGACGCTGGACGTGATCCTGACCCAGACCCAGACCGCGCTGACGCCGAAGCAGGCCGACTTCCTCGCCCAGGCCAACAACCAGGGCGGCGGCGAGCACGATAAGAGCACCCGCCCGCGCGACAACCAGTCCGGCCCGTCGCCGCAGGCCGAGGCCGGCGTGGCGCAGATGGCGCTGCGCGCGCAATCGCCGGCGGCGCAGCCGCAGCCGACCGCGCGCGTGGTCAGCAGCACCCGCGGCGAGACCACGACCGCGCGCGAGCGCATCGCCCAGACTCCGGCCGAGCGGCCTTTGCCCAACGGCCAGCGCAAGATCGAGCACGACATCGAGATGGCGCGGCTGGCGGCCGAGATCCACATGCGCTCGGAGCGCTACGCCAAGCGCCCGACCCGCAAGTTCGTTTCCGCCAGCACCACCGAGTACGCCTGGGCCGGCTATCTGCGCGAATGGGTCGACAGGGTCGAGCGGGTCGGCAACCTCAACTACCCCGACGAAGCGCGCCGGCGCCGGCTCGCCGGGCAAGTGGTGATCAGCGTGGCGGTGCGCCGCAACGGCAGCGTCGAGCGCGCCGACATCGTGCGCAGCAGCGGCGTCCGGCTGCTCGACGACTCGGCCCTGCGCATCGCCCGCTTGGCCGAGCCCTACCCGCCGCTGCCGAAGACCGAAGAAAACCCGGACATCCTGCACGTGACCCGGACCTGGAACTTCCTGCCGGGCGGGTCGTTGGTCGACGAGTAAGCGCCGCGCGTTACCGGTCCGCCGCGTCCCGCGCGCGCGAGGCCGACGCGGCGCGCTTGCGTTCGCGCCGGGCGTCCCACTCGTCGGCCATGATCCGCAGGTGGACGCAGAAGCCGATCGGCACCAGCGGCAGCGCCGCCAGGATCAGCGCCGCGGCGACGATGGGCCAGGCCCGGGCGATGCAGAACGCGCCGGCGGCGATGGGAAAGAACGATGCGCCGATGGCGATGCCGAACCACCGGCTGGCGGCCAGGGCCCGCAGCCAAAGCCACCTGCGCTCGCTGACGTCCATGCTCCGGTCTCCGGTTCGCTCGCCCCGGACCACGTTATCGCACCCGCGGCGCGGCCGTAACGAAGCGTTCGGCGCGCGGCCGCGCGCAGGCCGGTTATTTCAGCGCCGGGCCCGGATGCTGTTCGACCTGCTTCCACGGCACCAGCGACCAGTCCGGATATTCGCAGGCGCGCGCGACCCGGGCGAAGTACGGGCCGAGGTAGAGGCCATCCGGGGTCAGGTACCAGATCGAGGTGCCCCACACGCCGGGGTCGGAGTAGTCGCAGCCGTCTTCGTCGTCGCCTTTCGGCGGCATCATCTCGCGCGGGTGCAGGCCGGCCAGGGTCTTGAGCGTCCACGGCACCAGGGTCGATTCGCGGTACTGGTCCAGGCGCTTGTAGCCGGGGCTGTCGTAATCGCCCGGACCGGTGCGGCGCGGCGGCGCGCCCTTGCCGAGCCACAGCACGTCTTCCAGCGCCAGTTCGCGGCCCTCGCGCACATCGATGGTCAACGGCGAGTCGCCGAAGTCCGGATGCGCGCCGCCGCAGTAGTAGCTCGTCATCAGGCTGAGGCTGAGGAAGCGGCGGTCGAACAGCCGCGGGGTGACGGTGAGGTCGAACTCGCTATTGGCCGCGGAGGTGCATTGCAGCGCGTCGATGGCGGTATGCCACAGGCGCTGGCTGAGGATGCGGTTGACGCGGGCGCGCGCCGGCTCGTCGAGGCCGGCTTCGACGGTGAACAGTTCCACCCCGGTGCGCGGTTCGCGCCACCATTGCAGGCGATGGCCCTGGAACTGCTGGGTCTTGGTTTTCTCCAGGTTCAACTCGCCGATGCGCAGCGCGTCGAACCCGGACACGTCGTCGCCGGCGCGGCGATAGCGCTCGCCGTCGCGGCCGGCGCGCAGAGCCTCGGCGTCCACGCGCTGCAGGCGCACCGGCAGCGTGCGCTTGCCGGCGCGCCACTGCCCTTCCAGGGCGCCGTCCTTTTCGCTCAGCTCCCAGCGCTCGGCGACCGCGTCGTCGCGGCTGCGCACTTCCAGGTGCAGGCCCTGGCCGTCGCGCTTGCCTTGCAGTTCCAGGTCGCGCAGGTGCTTGAGGTAGAAATACTGGCCGTAGACCTCGGCGCCTTCGCCGCGGCTCAGGCTCATCGCCACCGGCAAGGCGCCGACGGTCCCGCGCCAGACCTCGGCCGGCTCAGCGGCGGACGCGAGCGGCGCCAGCACGGCGCAACACAACAGCGGAAGCAGGCGCAGCGATTTCATGGTTCGTCCTCGGGGGCAGGATGCGGCCGGGAAATCCGGGCGACGACGCGCGGCGGCGATCGATGCGGCGCGCGCCGGGTTACGAAGAGCGCGCGCGCAGCGCGGCTTGTTCGGCGATGGTCAGCGCGACGTTGTTGCGCAGGTAGGCCGGTTCGATCCGCTCGGGCGCGATGCTTTCGCCGCGCGCGTACGCGGCGGCGGCCAGGCGGGCGAGATCGGCGGCGTGCGGCAGCGCCTCGGCGTCGATCGCGGCGAAGCGCGCGCCGAGGCGCTGGCGCAGGGCGCCGTCGGCGGCGGCGAAGCCGGTGCCGACGCCGAGCCAGCCGTCGGCGGGCGCGCCGTCGCCGGGCAGTTGCGCGGCGGCGGGCGCGAGCACGGCTTCGCGGTCGAGCGCGAACGGCTCGCCGTCGCGCAGTTCGAAGGCGGCGGTGTAGACCTCGCCCATGCGCGCGTCGATCGCGCTGAGCACGCGCTGCGGGCCGGCGCCGGCGGCCAGCGGTTGCGCGCGCAGCGCGAGCACGGCCAGGGTCGAGACCGCGATCGCCGGCACGTCCAGCGCCAGCGCCACGCCCTGGGCCAGGGCGATGGCCAGGCGCACGCCGGTGAACGCGCCCGGGCCGCGGCCCAGCGCCACCGCGTCGAGTTCGCGGCGCTTCACCCCGGCCTCGGCGAGCAACTGTTCGGCCCAGGGCAGCGAGAGTTCGGCATGGCGGCGCGGCGCCAGCTCGAAGCGCTCGCGCACCTCGCCGTCGAGCCACAGGGCGACGGAGCAGGCTTCGGTGGAGGTTTCGAAGGCGAGGAGTTTCATCGCGGCGATTATCGCGCGGATGGGCGCGTGTGGGAGGGCCTTCGCCTGGTGGCTTACTGTGGGAGGGCCTTCAGGCCCGACGCTCTTGTTTCAGGCCGCGGCGATCCGAGACAAAGGCTTCGGGCCTGAAGGCCCTCCCACAAAGGGCTCAGTACCCCGGCGCCGGCTGCCACAGCTCCAGCAGGCCGCCTTCCGGGTCCAGCGCATAGCCGAACTTGCCCTGCTCGGATTCCTCGTACCGGTCCAGCACCTGGCAGCCCTCCTCGCGCAGCCCCTGCAAGGTCGCCTGCAGGTCGTCGACGCGCAGGTTCAGCATGTAGGGCTTGTCGCTGGGCTTGAAGTACTCGCTGTCCTCGCCGAACGGCGCCCACACCGTGACCGCATCGCTTCCGCTGTCGGCGCGGCGCCAGCGCAGCAGCGCGCCGCCCCAGCCCTGCACGTCCAGGTCCAGATGGCGCTGGTACCACTGCGCCAGCGCGGCGGGATCGCGCGCCTTGAAGAACACTCCGCCCAATCCGTGCACGCGCGGCTTGCGCGCCGGCTCCTGCTCGCTCATGGCCCACCTCGTTGGCGACGACCGCATTCAGCGGTAGTAATAGTCCTCGCCGTCGGCCGGCGCGGACGAGGCCGATTCTAGGGCCAGCGGGCGGCCGGCGAAGAAGTCGGCCACGTCGTCGACCCGGCGCGTGCGCGGCAGCGGCGGCAGCGAGTCGAGGAAGGTGCGGCCGTAGCTCTTGCTGTGCAGGCGCGGGTCGCACAGCACCAGCACGCCGCGGTCGGTCTCGCTGCGGATCAATCGGCCGGCGCCCTGCTTGAGCGCGATCACCGCCTGCGGCAGCTGTTCGTCGCGGAACGGGTTGCCGCCGCGGCGGCGGATCGCGTCCAGGCGCGCCTCGAACACCGGGTCGTCGGGCGCGGCGAACGGCAGCTTGTCGATCACCACCACGCTCAGCGCCTCGCCGGCCACGTCCACGCCCTCGCGGAAGCTGGCCGCGCCGAGCAGCACGCCGTTGCCCGAGGCGCGGAAGCGCTCCAGCAGCACGTGCCGCGGCGCTTCGCCCTGGACGAACAGCGGCCACGGGCCGTCCTTGAGCAATTCGGCCGTCTCGCGCAGCGCGCGGTGCGAGGCGAACAGGACGAAGGCGCGGCCGCCGGATGCTTCCAGCACCGGCCGCAGGCGTTCGACCAGGGCCTGGTTGTAATGGCGCACCGCCGGGTCGGGCAGGCCCGGCGGCAGGTACATCAAGGCCTGCGTGGCCCAGTCGAACGGGCTCGGCGCGAGCAGGGTCTTGGGCTCGAACAGGCCGAGCTTGCGCGCGTAATGCTGGAACTGGCCGCCGACCGCGAGCGTGGCCGAGGTGAACACCCAGGCCGCGCGCGAACGCTCGCGGTGCGCGGCCAGCGGGCCGGCGACGTCGAGCGGGGTGCGGCTGAGGCGGAAGCCGCGCGCGGTCAGTTCGTACCACAGCACGCTGCCGTCGCGGCCTTCCTCGGGGATCGCCGCGGGGCTCGCCTCGGCCTGCGCATTCGCGTCCTGCGCGGCGGCGACGGCGTCCTGGTTTTCGGCCTCGGTCGCGACCTCGCGCCGCGGCGGCGCGAAATCGTCGTCCTCTTCCGGTTCCGGCGCCGGCCGCGGCACCGCCGCGCCGCGCCAACGGCGCAGCCGCTCGATGAATTCCTCGGCGCGCGCATGGCAACTGTCGAAGCCCGGCGCGGCGCCGCGCAGCGGCTCCAGCGCGTCGCGCAGGTTGGCCAGCGCGGCATCGAGGTTGTCGAACGCGTCCTCCACCGCCGGCACTTCGCCGGCGCGGCGGCGGGTGCCGCGCACCGGCAACTCGTCCATCGCCGTGCGCAGCGCGCGCACCGAATGCTCCAGGTCGCGCGAGGGCACCTGCAGGCTCGCCAACGCGCCGGTCACGCTCTTGCATTCGGCCAGCGCGTCGCGCGCCAGCTCGACCAGCGGGCGCGCGCTGATCGCCTCGCCGAAGAACTGCGCGGCCAGCTCGGGCAGCTGGTGCGCCTCGTCGATCACGAACGCCTGCGCGCCCGGCAGGATCTCGCCGAAGCCTTCCTGCTTGAGCGCGAGATCGGCCAGCAGCAGATGGTGGTTGACCACCACCACGTCGGCCGCCTGCGCGCGCTGGCGCGCCTGCACCACGAAGCAATCGGCGTAGAACGGGCATTCGCTGCCGACGCAGTTCTCGGCGGTGGACGTCACCATCGGCAGCAGCGGCGATTCTTCCGGCAGCGCTTCCAGTTCGGCCAGATCGCCGAGGCGGGTGCGCCCGGACCAGGCGACGATGCGCTGGAACTGCGCGGCGAGGTCGCGCGAAGAGAACTTCGGCTCGCCCTTGGCCTGCTCCATGCGATAGCGGCACAGGTAGTTCGCGCGGCCCTTCAGCAACGCGGTCTTGACCCCGACGCCGAGCGCGTCGCGCACCCGCGGCAGGTCGCGGTGATAGAGCTGGTCCTGGAGCGCGCGGGTGCCGGTGGAGACGATGGTCTTCAGGCCCGACAGCAGCGCCGGCACCAAGTAGGCGAAGGTCTTGCCGGTACCGGTGCCGGCCTCGGCCAGCAGGGTTTCGCGGGTTTCGAAGGCGTCGGCGATCGCCGCCGACAGGTCCTGCTGGGCGGGACGCGGGGCGAAGGTTTCGAGCTTGCGCGCGATCTCGCCGCCGTCGCTCAGCGCGGCCCGACTGGCGACGCCGAGGCGACTGGGTTGCATGGAAGCGTCAGTACCTGGCGGGCGCGGCGACGGTGCAGGCGTCGATCTTGTCCTGCGCCTGCTTGCGCGACCTGATCAAACCGTCGCGCTGCGGCACCAGGGCGTCGTAGTGGTCCTGGCGCTTGGCCAGCTTCATCGCCGCGTTGACGCCGTCGAGCCGGCCCTGGCGCGCCTGCGCGATCGCCGCCCAGTGGCGGCGGCACAGCGGGCCGACCTGGGAGCCGCCGTCGTAGGCCTTTTGCGCGAAACGCTCGGCGTCGTCGAGCCGATGCAGCAACAGCGCGGCCTCGGCGCGCTCCTGCAGCAGCGCCGGATCGTCGGCGTTGACCTGCAGCGCCTGGTCGAGCGCGGCCGCGGCCTCGGGGTACTTGCGCGATTTCTCCAGCACCTCGGCCTTCTGCCGCAGGTCCTCGACCTGGCTGTCGCGCAGCGGCTGCACGTCCAACTCGCGCGCGGCGGCGCCGCCGGCGGCGCGCACCTGCGCCACCGCGGCCTCGCCGTTGAAGTTGGCCTCGGCCAGCGCCGAGGGTTGCGGCGGCGCGACCGAACAGGCCGCGGCGAGCGCGGCCAGGACTGCGGCGGTCAGGGCCGCGAGGACGGCGCCGCGGCGAGCGGCGCGCTGAGTCGTGCGGATCATCGATTACTGCTCCGGAGACGGGGGAGTGGGCGCCGGCTCGCGCGCAGACTCGTCCTTGTCCTTGCCGATGCCGAACCATTCGCGCCAGCCGCCGCCGGATTCCTCGGCCTGCGGCTCCGGCTGCGGGCACGGCGCGTATTGCGGGGCGAAGCCCGCCACGAACGGGAACCGGCGCGCGCCCGGGCAGGCCGCGTCGGTGCTGTTGCTGCCGACCACCGGCTGCCAGTCGATGCCCTTGTCGGTGACCTGCAGCGGCGCGGTCGGCAGCCGCGAGAAGATCGCCGACCACACCCGCATCGCGCCGGTGGCGCCGTACAGGCCGGTGGTCTGGTTCTGGTCGTTGCCGACCCAGATCACCGCCAGGTGGTCGCCGGTCCAGCCGGCGAACCAGCTGTCGCGGCCGTCGTTGCTGGTGCCGGTCTTGCCGGCCGGCTGCAGCTTGCCGAGGCCGTCGCCGATCAGCTGGCGGCCGGTGCCGTTGGTGACGGCCTGTTGCAGCGCGATGGTGATCAGGCGCGCGGCGATCGCGTCGCCTTCCTGCGCCGGCGCGGGTTCCTTGTCGTAGCGCTTGACCGCCTTGCCCTGCGCGTCGAGCACGCCGCGCACCGCGTGCAGCGGCTGCACTTCGCCGCCGGACGCGAGGAACTGGTACAGCTGCGCCATCGCATACGGGCTTTGATCGACCGCGCCCAAGATCAACGAGGGATTGTTCGGCGCCTGGATGCCGGCGAGCTTCTGGGTCAACTCGCCGACGGCTTCCGGCGAGACCTGCATGCCGATGCGCACGGTGGCCTGGTTGTAGGACATCGCCAGCGCATCGACCATGCGCACCAGGCCGTGGCTGCGGCCGTCGGAATTGCCCGGGTTCCAGTTGCGGCCGCGGCCGAGCTTGACCGTCACCGGCGAATCGTCGACCCAGGTCGACAGGTTGAACTCGCTCGGCCGCGCCAGCGCCAGCAGGTACACGAACGGCTTGAGCAGCGAACCGACCGGACGCTGCGCTTCGACCGCGCGGTTGAAGCCCGGTTGGGTGAACTCGCGGCTGCCGACCACGGCCACCACTTCGCCGTTGTGCACGTCGGTGACCACCAGGCCGGCCTGCAGCGGCGGCCGGCGCTTGTTGTCCAGGCTCTTGAGCGTGCGCGCGACCGCGCCTTCGGCCTGCGCCTGCGCCGAGGGCTGCATCCCGCTCATCACGCTCAGGCCGGCGCCGGCGAGCGCGTCGGCCGGATAGTCGCGGGCGAGCTGGCGGCGGATCAGGTCGACGTAGGCCGGGAAGCGGTTGGCGGCGATGTTGCCCGGGTTCTGGCTGATCTCCAGCGGCGTCTTGATCGCGCGCTGGTATTCGGCTTCGGCGATCAGCCCGGTCTCGTGCATCTCGCCGAGCACGAAGTTGCGCCGCGACAGCGCGCGCTCGGGATTGCGCCGTGGGTCGTAATAGGACGGGCCGCGGACGATGCCGATCAGCAGCGCGATCTGCTCGGTGTTGAGGTCGCGCAGGTCGCGGCCGAACCAGAACTCGGAGGCCGCGGCAACGCCGTGGATGGCCTGCGAGCCGCGCTGGCCGAGATAGACCTGGTTGAAGTACGCCTCCAGGATCGTGCGCTTGTCGTAGCGCGCCTCGATCAGCAGGGCGTAGATGATTTCCTTGCCCTTGCGGGTCAGGGTCTGTTCCTGGCCGATGCCGAGCAGGCCGCTGCGCGCGAGCTGCTGGGTCAGGGTGCTGGCGCCCTGCTTGGCGCGGCCGGCGGCGACGTTCTTGAACGCGGCGCGCGCCATGCCCGACAGGTCGATGCCGAAGTGGTGGTTGAAGTCGCGGTCCTCGACCGCTTGCAGGCCGGTGACCAGCAGCTCGGGCACTTCCTCGATCCGCACCAGCCGCCGCTCTTCCTGCTTCTGGCCGTACAGCGTGGCGATGCGCGCCGGGTCGAGGCGCGCGGTGCGCAGCGCCTTCTTGCTGGTCAGGTCGCGCACCGCGGCGACGCGGCCGCCGGCGATGCTGACTTCGATCCGGCGCGGCTGCACGGTGCCGTCGACGTCGTCGAAGCCGCGGCTGGCGATGGTGAAACGGCCGCCCTCGCGGGCGTAGGTGCCCGGGCGCTCGCCGCCGTCCTCGCGATAGGAAGCGGCGTCGAGTTCGGTCTTGAGCGTGGCCGCATCCAGCGCCGCGCCGGGCGCGACTTCCAGCGGACGCGCGTAGACCCGGGTCGGGATCTGCCACTGCAGCTGGCCGAAGCGCTCGCCGACCTCGTGGTTGAGGTAGAGCGTGTACGGGATCAGGAAGCCCAGGCCCAGGCCGCCCGCGGCCAGGGTCCAGGTCACCAGCCGCCGGCGCCAGCCTGGCTTGGCGCCCTGCCCGTCGTTGTCGTCGCGCTCGTCTTCGTCGTAATCGATTCGGGCCACGGAGATGCTGTGTCTTGAGTCGCGGGCAAGTCTAGCGCAGGCGTCCGGAGCGCGCGCCGGCGGCGCCCGGGATGGGCGACCTGGGGTCAGACCCTGCGATTGGGGTTTGGTTCAGGCCAGGAGGCGGAATCGGCAAAGTCGGGGGTGGTCGGCTGCCGGGCGAGACGCATGGGCCGGGTGGCCGGTTGCGGCGCTATGGCGATGGCGGCGGCGCCCCTGTGCTCTGGACGGACGCCAGGATCGTCCTTCGCCGCATCGTCGATCAGTGCCGTTGCCTTTGCTGTTGCTGGCGCTCGCCTCCGAGCCGTAACGTCAGCCCCACAGCCCCGGAGGGCGCGCGCATGGATGCGCGCGTGCGCCATGGGACAGGATGTCCCTTATGGCGCAGCCCCGCGTCGGGTACTGGACTTAGTGGCTTTTGACCTTAAACAAGCGTTTTTCTTTGGCTGCTGGTCTCTAACCTCAAGTGCATCACCTCAGTGAGGCACTGTGAATGGGCCAGCAGTATTCGCATCTGAGCGCAGAAGAGCGCGGGGCCATCATGGTCTTGATCGCCCAAGGGGCGAGCGGACGGCAAATCGCCCAGACGTTGGGTCGGGCGCAAAGCACTATTGCTCGCGAGTTGCGCCGTAATGGGTTTCGGTCCCATTCGGGGCCGCCGCTGCGCGGACGCCCCCGTTTCGATCCTGGCTACGATGCGACCCGGGCGGGCCGGCGGGCCCAGCGACTGCGGCGACGGGCGCGGGTGCGCCGCAAGCTGCGACGCGACACCGTGCTGTGGCGACGCGTGCGCTATTGGCTGGAACGGTGCTGGTCGCCGCAACAGATTGCCGACAAACTGCGCGATCTGTACCCGGACCGGCCCTGGCTGCGCGTGTCGCACGAAACGATCTATACCGCGATTTATGCGATGCCGCGCGGCGAATTGCGCCGCCAGGTGACCCGTCTGCTGCGGCAGGGGCGCAAGTCCGGCCGCCGCACGCGCCAGGGAAGCGACGCCCGCGGCCATCTGCCGGATCTACCCAACATCCGCCTGCGGCCGCCGGCCGCGCATGAGCGCCTGATGCCGGGGCATTGGGAGGGCGACCTGATCGTGGGCGCGCACAATCGCTCGGCGATTGGGGTATTGGTCTGCCGCCGCACCTTGTACGTCAAGCTGGTCAAGCTCGCCGACGCGACCGCGCACACGGTGCTGGAGGCCTTCAGCTCGGCGTTCGAAGGCGTGCCGGAAAGTTTGAAGAAGACCTTGACCTACGACCAGGGCAAGGAAATGGCATCGCATCGGCAGTTGAGCGAACGCACTGGTTTAGCGATCTACTTCGCCGACCCCCATAGCCCGTGGCAACGCGGAACCTGCGAAAACACCAACGGCTTGTTGCGGCAATACTTTCCCAAGGGCACCGATCTGTCGGTGCATTCTGCGCAGCGCCTCAAAGAGGTGGCGTGGGAAATGAACAACCGCCCCCGCCGTAGCCTGGGCAGGCGCTCGCCCGTCGAGGTGCTCTATGAGGAACTCAAAAACCCGCGGGCGCAGGGTGATGCACTTGGACATTGACTCCGCCGCTACTTTCTTTTGTCGCGCTGACAAAAGAAAGTAGCTCGGCCGCTTGCGGACGAAAGCTTTGGATGGTGGCTTGTCGTCACACGACACATTGGTAGCGGCGAAAGCAGCAGCAACGTCAATATGGGTTCCGGCTTTCGCCGGAATGACGGTTATGAGGGTGCGTATCCGACTGTAGGAGCGGCGCGAGCCGCGACCGCGGCAACGCAACTACGACGCAACTTTCGTAATCGCCGCGATGGCGCGGTCGCGGCTTGCGCCGCTCCTACAGGGGGCGTGCCGCGGTGCGATTCGTCTTTACGTGTGCGTGCGCTTGACGACAAGCGAAACATCAAGAGCTTCCGTCCGCAAGCGGCCGGGTCACTTTCTTTGTCTTAAGCCACAAAGAAAGTAACCAAAGAAAAGGCCTTGTTTTTTCGGATCAAGAGCCACTAAGGCTCATCGTGGCGCGGGGCCGCGCCATAAGGGGCATCCTGCCCCATGGCGCGCGTGCGCATCCATGCGCACGCCCTCCGGGGCTGCGGTACATGGGCTTTGCGTGGGGTTTCGTCCCAGCGAACAGCAACAGCAACATCAGAATAGGTTCCGGCTTTCGCCGGAATGACGAAGCAGGTAAACGATCATCGCCCTGGACAGAGGAGTAGCCGCGTCGCTGCCGTGACTTGCGCAGGCGCGGAAATTCGAATCGAGTTTCGCGGCGCCATCGCTCAGCGCCTCAAGCGCTCAATCCCGCGGCATCGGCCCATCGCGCCCGGCGATGCCGTCGCGCAACCCGCGCAGCATCGCCCGCAGGTAGCCCAGCCGCGGCCGCAGGAACACCGCCGTGCCGACGAACTTCAGCACCAGCCGCGGCAGGTCCTGCGCGGCCCAGCGTCGCGGCACTTCGGCGCGGCGGTACAGCAGCACCCGGTTGCGCATCATGTAGTACAGCCGGGTCGGGCTGTGCACCACCAGCTTGCACGAGGGCAGCAGGCCGCTGATCGGCACCAGCTCGCCGATGCGGTGCTGCATCTGCGCGTCGCAGATGCCGTAGAGCTTGTAGCCGCGATGGCGGGCGCGCGAGCTCCATTCGATGTCGACGTTGTCGATGAACAGTCCTTCGTCCATGCCGCCGACGCGGTCGAGCGCGTCCAGCGGCAGCAAGGTGCCGGAGGTGATCAGGAAATCGCAGTCCACCGCCTGCCCCGGGCCGCCGAACAGCTTGCGGTTCATCGGGAAGGCGATGCGCACGAACGGCGCGATCTCGCCAGTGCGCTGGTCGCGGAACTGCGGGCCGACCGCGGCCACCGGCCCTTGCGCGCGCAGTTCGCGCAAGGCGCGCTGCAGGGTCGCGACCATGCCGGCGCCGACCTGGCTGTCCTGGTCCATCAGCAGGATCTCGGCGAAGCCGGCCTCGCGCGCCAGCCGCGCGGCGTGGTTGATCGCGCTGCCCAGGCCGACGTTGCGGTCGCTGCGCAGCACCTGCACGCCCTGCGCGCGCAGTTCCTCGAACAGCGCGGCGACGTCGGCGCCGGGGCTGGCGTTGTCGAAGATCTGCACCCGCCCGACCTGCGGGCGCACCGCGGCGACGACGTCGCGCAGCAACTCGATCTGCGGGTGATAGGTGACGATCGCCGCGCAGACATCGGCGCAGGCGGGAACGACGGGAGCGGTCATGTCAGCGCGGCTCCGCGGCGCGGCGGCGCTGGGTCGGGAAGGTGGGGATGGGGCGGGAGCGATGGGGCATGCGCGCATTATCGCCCAGGCGCGGGGGCAGGTCTTGGAGGCGTCCGGCAACCTGGGAGAAGAGCGTCGGGCCTGAAGGCCCTCCCACAAGCGCAAAAGCAGGCCGGTCAAGAGCCAAGGCGGCCCGGTCCGGCGAGGAAGCCCCCGCTGCTCGCTCTTGTGGGAGGGCCTTCAGGCCCGACGCTCGTGTACCCGATCGCCGCGAGCTACCGGTTCAATTGCTCGCCGCCCCCGCCGCCTGCACCCGCGCGGCCAGTTCGGCCAGCCCGGGCGCATTGCCGTCGAGCGAACGCGCCGCCTGCAGCGCGGCGCGCGCGGCGTGCAGTTCGCCCGCGCCGAGGCGTTCGCTGCCGACGCCGATCCAGCGCTGGGCCAGGCGCGCGGACGCCTCGCGCACCGCACCGCCGCCGCCCTCCAGTGCGCGGCGCGCGTCCAGGCATTCGCCGGCGCGCGAGAGCCGGTTGCCGCCGAGCTCGCGTTCGAAGCAACGCTTGGCCGCCGGCAGCAGCCGCGCGGCGGCGGCGCGCACCGCCGGGTCGGCCGGGGCGATGGCCTGGGCCGCGCGCAGTTTGTCGTAGGCGCTGTCGCCGGGCGGGGTCAGCAGGTCGCCGCGCTGTTCGGCGGCGGCGGCTTCGGTCAGCAGGCGCTGCAGCGACTGGCGCCGGCGCAGCGGGGTTTCCTGGTCGAAGCGCTTGCGCGATTCGCGCGCGCGGTCCAGGTGCTGGCGTGCCAAGGTCACGGCCGGCGCGGTCGGGGCGACTTCGCGCGCCAGCGCCAGTTCCTGCTCGGCGTCGGCGAAACGGAAATCCGCGGCCAGCCGCTCGCTGCGCTCGGCGTGCACGCCGGCGACCGCGAGCAGGCCCTCGCGCGCGGCGCCGTCGTCGGGCCGCACCGCCAGCAGGTCGCGGTAGCCGGCCAGCGCGGCGTCGGGCTTGTTCCGGCGCAGCGCCAGAGCGGCCTCGGCGCGGCGACGCTCCAGCCGCGATTCCAGCAAGGTCAGGCTGTCGGGCAGGTCGGCGTGGCCGGGGTCGGCCTCCTGGACGCGGGCGATGCCTTGCGCGCCGCGCACCAGTTCGCCGCCTTCCAGCGCCTGGCGCGCCTGCTGCAGCAGGTCGGCGAGGGTGTCGTCGCGGCCTTCCAGGGCGTCGTTGCGCTGCGGCTGCAGCTCCAGCACGCGCAGGTACAGCGGCAGCGCCGCGTCGGGCGCGCCATCGAGGCGGCCCTGTTCGCGCGCCGCCGCGGCGGCGACGATCATCCGGTCCAGTCCGGCGTGGACGGCTTGGCGCTGGCGCAGCAACTGCGCCAAGGGCTCGACCCGGGCGCGCGGCACCGCCAGATCGCGGGCGAGGTCGATGCGCTGGCGGGCGAATTCGAAATGGCTGCCGTCGATGGCCTGGCGCGCCTGCTGCAAGGCGACCTCGCCGGTGCGGGCGAGGCCGGCGCGGGCGTCGCTGCGGTCCGGGTCCAGGGCCAGCGCGGCCTCGTACAGCTCGCGCGCGCCGCGGCCGTCGGGCGAGCTCAAGCGGCCTTCGGACAGCGCCTGCCCGGCTTGTTCGCGCAGGCGCTGCAGGCGGGTTTCCGGCCACACCCATTCCGACAGCGGCTGGCGCCAGACCGCCAGCGCCGCGACCACGCCCGCGGCGGCCAGTCCGAGCGCGATGCGCAGCCAGTGCCGGGACAGCCACAAGCGCAACGCCGAGGGCGCGGCCGGCGTATCGCTCGCGCGGCGGGGGGCGTCGAAATCCAGTGCGGTCCAGTCGCCGGCCGCCGGCTCGATGCGCGCGCCGCCCGGGTGGACCGGGGCGAGTTCGGGCGTGGCGGGCGGGCGGGGATTCACGGCGCACAGGATAGCGCCGTGCGCATGACGATCGTGACAGGGGTCGCGCTTGTGGTGCGGGTTTTGAAGGGCGATGTCGGCGGGGCGCGAGGCGACCGGAGCGGAAAGCATCGGGCCTGAAGGCCCTCCCACGACAGCAGGGGCCTGAAGGCCCTCCCGCAGCAACCGCTATTTGCGTTGCGCGTACTCCACGCCGGGCAGGGACGACAGTTTGCCGAGCAGGTTCGACAGTTGGCCGTAGTCGCCGACCCGCAGGCGGAAACGCAGCCGCACCTGCGAGCCGTTGCGCTCGACGTCGCTGCGGATGCTGAGCACGTGCGCGTTGCCCTGGGCGATGACGTTGGTGACTTCCTTGAGCAGCCA
This sequence comes from Lysobacter enzymogenes, assembly GCF_023617245.1. Classification (NCBI taxonomy): domain Bacteria; kingdom Pseudomonadati; phylum Pseudomonadota; class Gammaproteobacteria; order Lysobacterales; family Lysobacteraceae; genus Lysobacter; species Lysobacter enzymogenes. The sequence goes on along the minus strand of NZ_CP067396.1, from coordinate 1,410,675 downwards.
CTTGCGGTCCAGCGCCAGCACTTCGATGTCGACCTCGTAGCTGGAGCCCTTGCGCCCCCACTCCACCGGCAGCACCCGCTGCGGCTGGGTCGCGGCCAAGCGTTCGAACGCGGCGCAGCCGGGGCGGTGCACGCTGACGCCGCGGCCGCGCGTCAGGTAGCCGACGATGGGCTCGCCCGGCAGCGGCTGGCAGCAACGCGCCAGTTGCACCAGCAGGTTGCCGACGCCTTCGATGGTGAAGTCGGTGGCTTTGCCGGCCGGCTTGCGCGCCGACACCGCCATCAGGCTGGTCGAAGCCGGCGGCGCGGCCGGTGCCGCGGCGGCGCGCTCTTGTTCCAGCAGCGCGCGGCCGACCTGATGCGGGCCGAGGTAGCCCAGCGCGACCTGCACGTACAGATCGCCGTCGCTGGCCAGGCTGAAGCGCTCCAGCACCGGCGCCAGTTCCGCGCCGAGCAGGCCGAGCCGGCGCAGTTCCTTGTCCAGCAACTCGCGCCCGGCCGCTTCGTTGCGCGAGCGGTCGAGCTTGTGGAACCAGGTGCGCACCTTCTCGCGCGAGCGGTTGCTGGCGAGGAAGCCGTTCGCCGCCACCAGCCAGTCGCGGCGCGGCTCGCCGGTCTTCGCCGTCAGAATCTCGACCCGGTCGCCGCTGCGCAGCTTGTGGTCGAGCGGCACGATCCGCCCGTCGACCTTGGCCCCGCGGCAGCGATGGCCGACTTCGGTGTGCACGTGGTACGCGAAGTCCAGCGGCGTCGCCCCGGCCGGCAGATCGATCACCTCGCCCTTGGGCGTGAGCACGTAGACGCGGTCTTCGATCAGTTCGGTATCGAGTTCGCCGGCCAGCGCCTCGTCGCCGCCGCCCTCGGCCTTGGTGTCGAGCAGGCGGCGCATCCAGGCGATCTTGCGGTCGAACGCGGCGTCGGCGCTGTGGCTGCCGACTTCCTTGTACTTCCAGTGCGCGGCCACGCCGAGCTCGGCCTGACGGTGCATCTCGTGGGTGCGGATCTGCACCTCCAGGGTCTTGCCTTCCGGCCCGACCACGGCGGTGTGCAGCGAGCGGTAGTCGTTGCGCTTGGGCCGGGCGATGTAGTCGTCGAACTCGCTCGGGATCGGCGTCCACTGCGCATGGACCACGCCGAGCGCGGCGTAGCACGAGGCCAGGTCGTCGACCATCACCCGCACCGCGCGCAGGTCGTAGAGCTCGCCGATCGGCACGTCCTTGCGCTGCATCTTCTTCCAGATGCTGTAGATGTGCTTGGGCCGGCCGGCGACCTCGGCCGTCACTCCCTGCGCGTCCATCGCCTCGCGCAGCACGCGCTTGACGTTCTCGATGTAGCGCTCGCGGTCGACGCGCTTCTCGTCGAGCAGGCGCGCGATCTTCTGGTAGGTCTGCGGCTCCAGGTGGCGGAAGGCGAGGTCTTCCAGTTCCCACTTGAGCTGCCAGATGCCGAGCCGGTTGGCCAGCGGCGCGTGGATGTCGCGGGTCAGCGCGGCCAGTTCGCGCCGGGTCTGCGGCGGCAGCCGGTCGGCGTGGCGCAGCCGCGCGAGCTGCCGCGCCAGCAGGATCGGCACCACCCGCAGGTCGCGCACGATCGCCAGCAGCAAGCGGCGCAGGCCTTCGCTGCCCGAACGCCGGCCGGGCTCGGCGTGCAGCGCCCAGACCTGCTCGGCGGCGCGCTGGCCGTCGAGCAGCGCGGCCAGCACCGGATGCTCGCGCTCCCAGCCCGGCCCCAGCGCCGCGGCCCAGCCCGGATAGGCGTGCAGCAACGCCGCGGCGACGGTGTCGCCGTCGGCGCCGAGCAGGGCCAGCGCGTCCAGGGTCGCGGCGACCACCACCGGCGCGTCCAGCGCGGCGTCGCGCGCCTGCGGCGCGTGCGCGGCGGCCAGCAAGCCGGCGCGCAGCGGCGCGGACAGGGCCGCCGCCGCGGGCAGCGCCAGGAGGTCGGACAGGGGCGGTTCGGGCGGCTCGGCGGAAGCGTTCACTGCGTGGGGGGAGTGGAGAAGCGGGAGGAGCTAGCGTCTACACTAGCGAGCATCCGTCCCGAGGAACAGCACCGAGGAACCGCACGAATGTCCGCAATCGCCGTCCCCCTGCCGCGCCGGCTCGCCGTCGCCCTCGCCCTGACCGCCTGCCTGGCCGCGCCGGCCGCGCTGGCGCAGCAGAAGATCCAGCAACAGATGAGCGCCGAGCAGTTCAAGAGCGCCGGCCTGAACAAGCTCGACGATCAGGAACTCGCCAACCTGAACGCCTGGCTCAACCGCACCCTCGACACCGAGACCAGCAAGGCCGTGGTCAAGGCCCAGGAAGAGACCGCGCACGAACGCCGCGGCTTCTTCGACAAGAGCCCGTCGCGGGAACCGGTGGTGGCGCGCATGACCGGCCGCTTCGAGGGTTTCTCGCGCGGCCAGACCTACGTGCTCGACAACGGCCAGGAGTGGCGCCAGGACGACAGCGCCGACCTGCCGGGGGTGAAGCTGGATTCGCCGCAGGTGCGCATCGCGCCGAGCGTGATCGGCAACGCCTGGTACCTGTCGGTGCAGGGCTACAACACCCGCGCCAAGGTAGTCCGGGTCAAGTGAGTCCGTCCGTCCCCGCCGCTTTCCGTCATCGCCCTTCGCTCCGGAGTTCCGTCATGCGCGTGCTGTCCCCGTCGGCCCTGGCCGGCTCGCTCGCCCTCGCCGTCTCGTTCGCGGTCCTCGCTCCCGCCGCCCACGCCGCCGAGCGCCACTACGTTCCGCTGCAGCAGCGCCTGAGCGCCGAGCAGCTCAAGGCCACCGGCCTGGATACCCTGTCGCCGCAGCAGATCCAGTTGCTCGACCAGTTGCTGGCGCAGGACCAGGATGCGCAGGTGCAGGAGGCGGTCAAGCAGATCCGCGCCGAGCGCCGCGGCCTGCCCGAGGAAGCCGCCGCGCGCGAGCCGGTGGTCGCCCAGCTCAAGGACGGCGCCTTCCGCGGCTGGTCGGTGGGCACCGTGCTGGAGCTGGAGAACGGCCAGCGTTGGCGCGTGATCGAAGGCTCGCTCTATCTCGGCAAGCCGCTCGCCGCGCCCAAGGTCACCATCGCGCCGGGCATGGTCGGTTCGACGTGGTACCTGCAGGTCGAGGGCCAGTCGCCCAAGGCCAAGGTCAGGCGGGTGGAGTGAGCTGCGCCGCCGCATAACGGCGGCCGGCGGTATGCGACGAAGGCGGCCTCAGGGCCGCCTTCGTTTTTTGTGGGAGGGCCTTCAGGCCCGATGCTTTCCGCTCAGGTCGCCGCGACCTGAAAAAACAGCATCGGGCCTGAAGGCCCTCCCACAGCCGCCCTCCCACACCAGCTGTTCGGCAACGGCGCGGTTCAACCGCGCAACGCCGCCAGCCGTTGCGCCAGCTTCTTCGGCGACACACCGCCGCGCACGCCCAGTTCCTGCGCGAACAACGACACCCGCAGTTCCTCGATGTCCCAGCGCAGCGCCTGCCAGCCCGCGTCGCCGCCCTCGCCCGCCGCCGTCGCCGCGTCCAGCGCGTCGACGAAGGGCTTGAGTTCGAGCATGCGCGCCTGGTCGCGCACCGGATCGCGCAGTGCGCGCTCGCCGCGGGTCGCCAGCGCCTTGAGATAGCGCGGGTACTCGGCCAACACCGCGGTCGGCGCGTCGCGCAGGAAGCCCGGCGGAGTCAGCCGCGCCAGCTGCGCGCGCATGTCGTCGAGGTTGCCGCTGGCCCAGCCCATCAGCGGCGATTCCAGACGCGCGCGCACCTCGGCCACCGCCGCCAGGATCGCCTCGGCCTGGCGCAAGCGCTCCATCGCCTCAGGGAACAATTTGCGCGCGACCTCGTCGCGGCGTTGTTCGAACGCGGCCGCATCGCGCACCTGCACCAACTCGGCGTCCTCGCCGAGCAGCGACTGCACCGCGCCGTCGACCAGATCCTCGCGCAGCCGGTCGCCGTCGCGCGGACGGTCGAGCGCGGCACGGCCGGCGGCGTTGCCGGACTGGGCCCGACGCAGCAGCGAATCGCGCTCCTGGCGCGGCGCGGCCGATTCGATCGCCGCATACAACAGACCGATCTTGGGCTGGATCGGCAACTGCTTGCGTGCCTGCTTGAGCTTTTCCACCAGCGCCAGCGCCAGCAGGCGCCGCACCCCGCGCGGGTGCGCGCGCAGCGCCGCGTCGCGCTCGGCATGCACGCGCAGCGACACGCTGTCGCCGTCGTCGTGCAGCGCCGGGAATGCCGGCACGCCGGCGGCGCCGGGCACCGACATCGGAATCGGTTGCTCGGGGAACGTCGTCAAACCGCGCTGGCCCAGGCCGTCGGCGGCGCGCGCGGCGAACGCGCGCGCGGCGCGTTCGCCGAAGCGCGCGCGCAGCTCGTCGAGGTCGCGCGATTCGGCCAGCACCACCGGCTCGCCCTTGGGTTCGCCCTTGCCGCGGCGACCGTCGCCGCCGGCCGGGTATTCGAGCAGGCGCAGGTTCATGCGCAGATGCGCTTCGATCGAAGCGGCGTCGAAATCGGTCGCCGCAATCTCCACCCCGCCGAGCTTGCGCAGGAACCGCGCCAGCGTGCCGACGAAATCGTCGGCCTCGGGCTTGGGATGGGCCTCGAAGAACGCCTTGGCGAAATCCGGCGCCGGCACGAAGTTGCGCCGCAGCGCTTTCGGCAGCGACTTGATCAGCGCCGCGGCCTTGTCGGCGACGAAGCCCGGCGCCAGCCACGACAGCTGCGCCGGGTCGAGCGCGTTGAGCAGGTGCAACGGCACCGCCAACGTCATGCCGTCGTCGGGCGCGCCGGGTTCGAAGCGATAGCCCACCGCCAGCCGGGCCTGGCCGAGCTGCAGGTACGGCGGGAACCGCGCGGCCTCGCTCTCGCCGCCGATCATCAGATCGTCGGCGCTCCATTCCAGCGCGGCCTTCTCGTTCGCCGGCAGCTTGTTGTACCAGGCGTCCAGCGCCTGCGCGTTGTGCAGCTGCGCCGGCAAGCGGTCGAGGTACCACTGCGCCATCCATTCCTCGTCCACCACCAGCCCGGCGCGGCGCTGCTTGGCTTCCTCTTCGCGCGCTCGGGCCAGCGCGGCGAGATTGCGCGGCAGGAACGCGGCGCGGGTGTTGATCTCGCCGGTGACCAGCGCGTCGCGGGCGAAGATCGCCCGGCTTTCCTCGGGATACAGCGCGCCATAGTGGATCGGCCGCTTCGGCGCCAGCACCAGCCCGAACAGGCTGATCTGCTCGCTGCCGACCACCCGGCCCTGCGAACGCGACCAACGCGGGTCGTGGTGGCGGCGCGCGAGCAGGTGCGGCAGCTCCTGGATCGCCCACTCCGGCTCGATCGCGGCGTTGGTCATCGACCACACCCGCTCGGTGTCGAGCAGGGTCGCCGACAGCAGCCACGGCGGCGGCTTCTTCGCCAGCGGCGAACCGGGGAACAAGGTGTACTTGCGCCCGCGCGGGCCGTCGTAGACGCCCTTGTCGCCGCGGAAACCGATCTGGGTCGGCAGGCCGGCGATCAGCGCGCGGTGCAGGCGAGCGTAGGCCTCGGGACCGGGGACCGGGGACCCGGGACCCGCGGAGTCCGCGATTTCCGGTCCCGGGTCCCGGGTCCCCAGTCCCGTCTCCACGCACAGCAGCTTCAGCTGGCGATGCAGCTCGCGCCATTCGCGCATGCGCAGGAAGCCGAGGAAGTGCTTCTCGCACCAGCCGCGCAGCTTGGACTGGGTCAGTTCCTCGTGCGCCTGCTGGTAGGCGTCCCACAGCTTGAGGATGCCGACGAATTCCGAACGCGGATCGGCGAACAGCGCGTGCGCGTTGTCGGCCGCGGCGCGCTGGTCGGACGGACGCTCGCGCGGGTCCTGGATGCCCAGGAACGCGGCGATGGCGATCATCTCGCGCAGGCAGCCGTGCTGGTTGGCGGCCACCAGCATGCGCGCCAGCTTCACGTCCACCGGCAGGCGCGCCATCGTGCGCCCGGTCGCGGTCAGCTTGCGCTGCTCGTCGACCGCGCCGAGCTCGTTCAATTGCTGCCAGCCGTCGGCGATCGCGCGGCTGTCGGGCGGCTCCAGGAACGGGAAGGCTTCGATGTCGCCGAGCCCCAGCGACAGCATGCGCAGGATCACGCCCGCCAGCGCCGCGCGGCGGATTTCCGGGTCGGTGTACTGCGGCCGCGATTCGAAATCGGCCTCGCTGTAAAGGCGGTAGCAGGTGCCTTCGCTGATGCGTCCGCAACGGCCCTTGCGCTGGTCGGCGCTGGCCTGGCTGATCGGCTCGATGTGCAGGCGGTCGAGCTTGCCGCGCGGGCTGTAGCGCTTGACCCGGGCCAGACCCGGATCGACCACGTAGCGGATGCGCGGCACGGTCAGCGAGGTTTCGGCGACGTTGGTCGCCAGCACGATGCGGCGCTTGGGGCCCGGGTTGAACACCCGGTCCTGGTCGCGCACCGACAGCCGCGCGTACAGCGGCAGCACTTCGGTCTCGCGGTACTTGCGCCGCTCCAACGCCTGGTGGGCGTCGCGGATCTCGCGTTCGCCGGACAGGAAGATCAGCACGTCGCCGCGCGGGTCTTCGCGGCTGATTTCGTCGCAGGCGGCGACGATGCCGTCGTTGACGCTCAGTGCGGGACCCGGGACCCGGGATCCGGGACCGGAAGCGCTGCGGCGATCTGCCGGTCCCGGGTCCCCGACCCCCGGTCCCGCATCGTCCAACGGCCGATAGCGCACGCTCACCGGATACCCGCGCCCCTCCACGCTGACCACCGGCGCGCCGTCGAAATGCGCTGCGAAGCGCTCGGTGTCGATGGTCGCCGAGGTCACGATGACCTTCAGGTCCGGGCGCTTCTTCAGCAGCTGTTTCAGGTAACCGAGCAGGAAGTCGATGTTGAGGCTGCGCTCGTGCGCCTCGTCGATGAGGATGGTGTCGTAGGCCGACAGGAAGCGATCGGACTGGATCTCGGCCAGCAGGATGCCGTCGGTCATGAACTTGACCGCGGTGCGCTCGCCGACGTTCTCGTTGAAGCGCACCTGATAGCCGACCGCGCCGCCGAGCTCGGTGCTCAGTTCCTCGGCCACGCGCCGCGCCACTGCGCGCGCGGCGATGCGGCGCGGCTGGGTGCAGCCGATCAGGCCGGCGGCGCCGCGGCCGGCGGCCAGGCACAGCTTGGGCAGCTGGGTGGTCTTGCCCGAGCCGGTCTCGCCGGCGATCACCACCACCGGATGCTTGCGGATCAGCTCGACGATGCGCTCGGCTTCGGCCGCGATCGGCAAAGCCGGATCCACCGGCGCGTGCGGCAACGCCGCCGCGCGCGCCTGGCGCTGCGCGACCGAGGCCGCCAGCGCCTTGGCGAAGGCCTCCTGCGCGGCCGCGTCGGCGGGCTTGCCGCTCCAGCGCGACCACAGCCCGTGCAGGCGGCCGCGGTCGCGGCTCAGCGCGCCGTCGATGGCGCGGCGCGCCTGCCGTAACGCAGCGCTCGCATCGGCCTGCCTAGACTGTGGGGATTGGCTGGTACTCATCGATAGATCGCCTGCATTGCAGCGCTAAAAACAAACCATTTCACTTCCGCGGCGACTGCGCCTATTGTCGCCACAAAGTCCGGACCCCATCCAGGAACGGTCCGGATCGCCGGAACCACCTCCCCCAATGAAGGAGTCGCACATGGCCAAGTCCAACAAGTCCGACAAGACCAAGCCCGGCAAGGGCAAGAGCGGCGCCGAGGCGCCGGTGAACCCGGCGGCCTCGCCGGGCCCGAGCGACCGCGGCCCCTCGATCGATATCGGGATCTCGCCGGCCGATCGCAAGAAGATCGCCGAGGGCCTGTCGCGCTTCCTGGCCGACAGCTACACCCTGTACCTGAAGACCCACAACTTCCACTGGAACGTGACCGGGCCGATGTTCAACAGCCTGCACGTCATGTTCGAAACCCAGTACAACGAGCAGTGGACCGCGCTGGACGAGATCGCCGAGCGCATCCGCGCCCTGGGCTTCAACGCCCCGGGCTCCTACGCCGAGTTCGTGCGCCTGTCCTCGATCCCCGAGGAACCGGGCCTGACCGACGCCGCCGACTGGCGCGAAATGGTACGCCAGCTGGTGGTCGGCAACGAAGCGGTGTGCCGCACCGCGCGCAAGGTACTCGACCAGGCCGACGACGTCGACGACGCGCCGACCGAGGACCTGCTGACCCAGCGCCTGCAGACCCACGAAAAGTACGCCTGGATGCTGCGCTCGCTGCTGCAGTGACCGGCCCGGGAACCGGCGCGGCGCAGGCCGGCTCCCCCGAAGCCCCTCTCCCGCCCGGCGGGGAGGGGCTTTTTCGTGGGAGAGGCTTTTGTGGGAGGGCCTTCAGGCCCGATGCCTTCCGCTCCGATCGCCGCGACCTGAAAAAAGAGCGTCGGGCCTGAAGGCCCTCCCACAACCGCCGCCGGCAGCCCCCCGACCCACCGCCGCGACGGCGTCCGACCCCGCGCCCCGCGCATTCTCCGACCGCCGCGCGCGGCCGCGCCGCTAAACTAGGCCCATGTCGTCCCCCGCACTCGAAATCCTCCACCGCGTCTTCGGCCATACCGCGTTCCGCGGCGAACAGGCGCAGATCGTCCAGCACGTGATCGACGGCGGCGACGCCCTGGTGCTGATGCCGACCGGCGGCGGCAAGTCGCTGTGCTACCAGATTCCCTCGCTGGTGCGCGAAGGCTGCGGCCTGGTGGTCTCGCCGCTGATCGCGCTGATGCAGGACCAGGTCGAGGCCCTGCGCCAGCTCGGCGTGCGCGCGGCCTACCTCAACTCGACCTTGTCGGCCGACGACGCCGCGCGGATCGAGCGCGAGCTGCTGGCCGGCGAGCTCGACCTGCTGTACGTCGCGCCCGAGCGCCTGCTCACCGCGCGCTGCCTGAACCTGATCGACCGCGCCAAGATCGCCCTGTTCGCCATCGACGAGGCCCACTGCGTCTCGCAATGGGGCCACGACTTCCGCCCCGAATACCGCGAACTGACGATCCTGCACGAGCGCTGGCCCGACATCCCGCGCATCGCCCTGACCGCCACCGCCGACGCGCCGACCCAGCGCGAGATCGCCGAACGGCTCAACCTGGAAGACGCGCAGCGCTTCGTCAGCTCGTTCGACCGCCCCAACCTGCGCTACCGCGTGGTCCACAAGGACAACGGCAACCGCCAGCTGCTCGACTTCCTCGCCTCCCATCGCGGCGACAGCGGCATCGTCTACGCGTTCTCGCGCCGGCGCGTGGAGACGGTGGCCGAGCAACTGGTCGCCGCCGGCATCCACGCCCTGGCCTACCACGCCGGCATGCCGGCCGAATCGCGCGCCGCCAACCAGCGCCGCTTCCTGCAGGAAGACGGCGTGGTCATGGTCGCGACCATCGCCTTCGGCATGGGCATCGACAAGCCCGATGTGCGCTTCGTCGCCCACGTCGACCTGCCCAAGTCGATCGAAGGCTACTACCAGGAAACCGGCCGCGCCGGCCGCGACGGCGAACCCGCCGACGCCTGGCTGTGCTACGGCCTCGGCGACGTGGTGAGCCTGCGCCAGCTGATCCAGCAAGGCGAAGCCGGCGAAGAACGCAAGCGGGTGGAGCTGCGCAAGCTCGACTCGCTGCTGGGCTATTGCGAATCCACCGAGTGCCGGCGCAAGGGCCTGCTCGGCTGGTTCGGCGAACCGCATCCCGGCGAATGCGGCAACTGCGACAACTGCCTGGAACCGCCGCAGAGCTGGGACGGCACCACCGCCGCGCGCAAGGCGCTGTCGTGCGTGTACCGCACCGGCCAGCGCTTCGGCGCCGGCCATGTCATCGACGTCCTGCGCGGCCAGACCACCGAGAAAGTCTCGCGCTTCGGCCACGAGGACATCAGCACCTTCGGCATCGGCGCCGACCTCGACGCGCGCCAGTGGAGCAGCGTGTTCCGCCAACTCGTCGCCGGCGGCCTGCTGGAAGCCGACATCGAACGCCACGGCGCCCTGCGCCTGACCGCCGACGCCGGCCCGGTGCTGCGCGGCGAACGCAGCCTGCGCTTCCGCAGCGAGACCGCCAAGCCCGCGCGCGGCGCCGGCGCCAGGAAATCCCGAGGCAGCGGCGGCGGCGCGGCGGCGGCCGCGGCGATGGCCGACCTCGAGCCCGGGGCGCTGTCGCGCTTCAACGCCCTGCGCGAATGGCGCTCGACCACCGCGCGCGAACAGAACGTGCCGGCCTACGTGATCTTCCACGACAGCACCCTGCGCGCGATCGCCGAACAAGCGCCCGACGACCTGGACGACCTGTCGCGCATTCCCGGCATCGGCGCGAGCAAGCTCGACCGTTATGGCGAGGCGGTGCTGCAGCATTTGCTCGATCACGAGTGACGGCGCCGGGCCTGGCGGCCCATCGCCGGCAGGATTGCGCCTTGCGGTAAACGGCCTGAAGCGCAGCGGCGCAGGTACGGCTGCGGCATAGGCGAGCCTTCCGTGCAGAAGCGGCGACGATGGATCTTGCGTCGTCGTTGCATTACCGCGGTCGCGGCTTGCGCCGCTCCTACAGGAGCTGCGGCCGGTTTCGTTTCCGACTGCAGGAGCGGCGCAAAAGCCGCGGCCGTGAAAAATGTCCGTGCCGAACCTCAGCCCACCCACCGTCATTCCGGCGAAAGCCGGAATCCATTTCGCTTTTGCTGTTGCTGTTGCTGTTGCTGTTGCTGTTCGCTTGGACGTAACCCCAAGCAAAGCACACGCCCCGCAGCCCCGAAGGGCGTGCGCATGGATGCGCACGCGCGCCATGGGGCAGGATGCCCCTTATGGCGCGGCCCCGCGCTGCTGCGAGCCATAGTGGCTCTTGATCCGAAAAAACGAGGCCTTTTCTTTGGTTACTTTCTTTGTGGCTTCAGACAAAGAAAGTGACCCGGCCGCTTGCGGACGAAAGCTCTTGATCGTGGCTTGTCGTCACTCGTAGCGACAGCAAAGGCAAGCGCAACAGCAAAGATGCCTTCGGTACCGGTGAAGCGCTCGACGACGACGGCGTTCCGCTGCGCCGATGCGGGCAGCTGCAGCTTGATGAGCCGCGCCTGCTCGGACAGCCGCGCGGCGTTCAGGCCTTCGAGGCTCCATGGCGTGGCGCCATTCGACGTGCCTCATGAACCTCCCTGGCGTCAGTGCCGGCAGGGCGGGCCACTACTTATGTCGAACCCAGCCAACTTCACAACTAGGCTTGTTGGCCTTGGGCAACAGGCTTCCCAGGTCGCGAATCTCATGATCCAACCGATGCCATTGAAAGCTTGCCATCCTCAATGGCTTGCTTGTAGTCGTGTGTATTTCTGAGTTGCTCGGATGACACATTCAGAATGGGGACCTTCGGTGGCAACGTGAAGGTTCCTTCGCGCAACTCCTTCCGCTTCGCCGAAATCAGCTTCATACGCTTTCGCGACTCCACGAGCGAGACCTGATATTTGTTTAGATTGACTCTCTCTGGCGAGGAAAAACCGAGCAGGCGAAAAACCTCCGTGGAACGGGCAGAAAGTGTTCGCATGCCCTTGTTCGCCCACAGGGCGAGGCCACCGCAAAGCAACACAAGAGCCGCAACGATAAAGAGTTGGAACTCCCAAAAGCTCCAACTTCCCGCCCCCTGAAACCAACTCAGAAGCGTCAAGGGCACATACGCGAAGCCGAAGCACCATAGGGCAATTTTCCAGTTTGCGAGCATCTCTGCAGCGCCTCCCCACGGATGCTCAACCCAGACCAGCCCCTGCTTTTCATCCAAGATGCCGCGCGCCACGATCGCATCGCCATTCCGCTCTGCCGCGATCCGCACGCAGTTACCCTCTTTCAACAACCGAGCTCCCGCGAACTGGCCACAAACCACTTGCCCGTCAATGAGGCATGCAAAATTCTGCACGGCCTCCCCGTCGCACATCGCCAGCATGGCCGCATTCGCGGCTTGCCCGAACAGATCCCCAGCCCCTGCGGACGCCCCAGCAAGAGCGCTTTTCCCTCGATAGTGGCCGTCGATTTTCTGCAATAGGTTCTCGCGACCTTCTCCAAGATGAAGTTCACGGAGAACCCCTTCGACAAGGATCATCCTCGACTCGATGTCATCGCTTTTCCGGTCTCTCTTGGTCACAGTTGGCCTCCAGCACCAATAGCCTGTACGGCCTTCTCAGGTTCGGTCAACTCCTGTACTGCGCCCTCTTGGAAGCACTCACCCGCAACTGGGCGGCCTAGCCGGTTCTGCGATGTTTTTTCATCAACATGGATTTCGACTTTCGTCGGAACGACGGCTTGAACGGTTCGTGGCTTCAGGAATCGTCGGCGGAGCCGAGTCGCTTCGGTTGGTCCAGGAGCTTCGATCCCACCGCCCCACCTCTCACCAAAAACCGCCCCAGCCCCAAACTCAAGGCAACTGATACGCAAAGTTCAAATTCCATCGCGGCTTGCGATCGTCCGTCTCCAACGGCAAATCCGCCGTCGGCTTCGCATAAGCGAAATCCACGTTGTAATGCTTGCCGTCCGACAGCCGCACCCCCGCCGCCGCCGTCCCCAATCGATTCGGCGACGGCCGGCGCCCGTCGCTCAGCGACACTTGCGCATGCTGCACGCTCAAATACGGCGACACCGTCTTGAGCCAGCGCAGCTGCGGCTGGAAGTTGCGGCTCAGCTCCAGGCCCACGCCCCAGCCGCGGTCGCCGGAGGTCTCGCCCGGGTCGTAGGCCAGCGCGAAACGGCTGCCGCCGAAGCTGATCTGCTCCGAGGACGGCAGGCGCTCGCGGCTGTACTGCGCGGTCGCGCGCAGCACCGCGAGGTAGCGCTGGTTCTTCCACGCGCGGCTCTGCGCATAGCCCAGGCTGTACTTGGTGAAGGCCACGTCGCTGGCCGACGGCAGGATCGCGCCGCCGATGTTGGTCAGGGTCTCGGCCTTGGCGCCCCAGGCGTCGAGCCCGCGCGCGATCTGCACGCCGACCTGGCGCGCGCGGTCCTTGCCGGCGCGCGCGTAGTCGAGCCCGGCCTGCAGCACCCGGGTCTTGGATCGCTGCTCCAGGCTCGCGCCGTTGAGGGTGTTGAGATAGCGGTCGGACTGGTCGGCCGCGTACGCGCCCAAAGACAGGAACAGCGAGCGCTCGGCTTCCAGCTTCAGCGGATAGCGCGCGCTGAGCGCATAACGGTCCTGCTCGACGCGATGGTCGAGGAAGGCCGGCAGCGGCGTCTGCGTCGCCGGCACGCCGCGGTAGCGCGAACCTTCGGCGCGGCCGATCCAGCCGTCGCTGCCGAACAGTTGCGAGTAGCCGGCGCTGTAGAAGCGCTCGTTGCCGCGCCCGTCGGGATACAGCGCCGCCAGGCTCCATTGCTCGGCCAGCGCGGTCAACGCGTTGAGATTGAGCGTGGCCAGGCCCTGGGTGCCGGGGTGGTTGAACTCCAGCGCCCAGGTCGCGTCGTAGCGCTTGGCCTGGACGTTGATCTCCAGCGAAGTCGCGCCGTCGGTGGTGGTCGGCGCCGGCACGTTGAGGCCGATCTTGGCCCCGGGCAGGAAACCCAGGATCTGCGAATAACGTTCGAACGTCGCCTGGCGCAGCGGCCGGTCGTCGACGATGCGCTGGGCGATCGCGCGGATCTTGCGCTCCAGTCCGCCGACCTTGCCGTTGACGCGGACCTGGGCGACATAGCCCTCCACCGCGACCACCTTGACCGCGCCGTCGGCGAAGTCCTGCGAGGGCACGTAGCAGAACGACAGCGCGTAGCCGCGCTGGCGATAGAGTCTGGTGCAGGCCTCGGCGGCGGTCAGCAGCTGGGCGACGGTGATCCGCTGGCCGGCCAAGGGCTTGAACAGCGCGATCACATCGTCGAACGGCACCGACTTGACCCCGGACACCTCGAACCGCGACGGCACCAGTTGCAGCGCCAGGAACGCGGCCATCGCCGGATTCTGCTGCGGCGCCACCGTGGTCTCGACCTTGGGCGGCGTTTTCGGCAGCGGCGCCTGCGGCAAGGTCTGCAGCGGATTGCCGGTGGCCGGCAATCGCGGAACGGTCTGGGCGTGAGCCGGCAGGTTCGCGGACAAACACGCGGCCCATGCCAGCGCGAGCGGATAGCGCTTCCCCCAAAGCCCTGTGCCCATGCGCGGCCCCTCAAGTGTTCTTGCGTGCGATCGGGTGTTGCGCAAGCGGCGCCGCGGGGCGCCGCGACGCCGATGCGCGCGCGCCGTGGAGCCGGCGCGCATCGGCCTGTCCCATCCGGATGTTCGATCTGTATCTGCGATCTACGCTGCGAATCCGGGGCTTGGCGCCGCAGCGGGAACGGCGCATGGCCGTTCCCGCGCGGTCGATCGCACCATCGCCGCAGCGCAAGCCGCGCGGCGGCGCCGGCTTACGGCTTGGCGCCCTTCTTGCCGCCGAGCAAGCCGGTGCCGAGCAGGCCGCCCTTGCCGCCGTCGCCGCCGGCAGCGCCCACGCTGCCGACCACGCCGCCGAGCAGGCCGCCGTTCGCGTTGTTGAGCCCGGTCGCCCCGGCCACGCCGTTGACGACCGTGCTCAGCCCCTGAGTCACCGGCTGCAGCGGCCCGTTGACCGCCGCAGTCGCGCCTGTACCGACCTGATTCACGCCGCTGCCGATGCCGGCCACCGCGCCGCCGACCAGACCGGTCACCGGCGCCAACGGCGTGCCGCCACCGGCGCTGGCCAGTCCGGTGCCGACGCCGCCGACCGTGGTGCCGACGCCGGCCACCGCGGTGGTCGCGCCGGCCGCGGTCACCCCGACCGGGTTGGCGATCGAACCGGCATTGCCCAGCCCGGCGGTGATGCCCGCGCCGACCGTGCCGATGTTGCCGCTCAGACCGGTCACCGCGCCGCCGACCACGTTGGTCACGCCCGCCGCGCCGCCCGGGAGCGGCGCGCCGCCGATCGCCGCGCCGAGCCCGGCGCCGGCCGCGGCCACGCCGCCGACCACGCCGCCGACGCCGCGCGAGGCGTTCGCGACCAGATTGCCGCCGCCGCTGGTGCCGCCGGCGGTGCCGCCGTTGACCTGCAACAGGCCCGCCACCGGCGTGACGATCTGGCTGACCGCGCCGGTGAGCTGCTGCCCGGCCTGGCCTTCGAGCACGCCGCCGAGCTTGCCGCCGAGGTCCTTGACCCCGCCGCCGACGCCCGACACCAGGCCGCCGGCCGCGCTGGTCAACGGCTGGATCGGCGAGCCCTGGAAGGCGCCGACGGTGGCCACGGTCGCGCCGAGGTCGCCGACCGTGGTGCCGACGTTGACCACCAGGTTGTCGACGCCGCCGACGGTGGTGCCGACCGGATTGGGAATGTTGCCGATCTGGCCGAGGCCGCTGCTGGTCGCGGTGCCGAGGCCGCTGACGGTCTTGCCGAGGTCGTCGACGACCTTGGCCAGACCTTGCGTGGTCGGATTGTTGCCGCCGAGCAGGGCCTGGTTCGGGATCTGCGCGCCGAGCGAACTCACGCCGCTGCCGATGCCGGTGACCAGATTGCCGGTGGTGGTGATGATCGAGCCCAGCGGATTGCCCGCCGAGGCGCCGCCCGGGCCACCGGGGCCGCCAGGACCACCCGGATTGCCGGGGCCGCCGGGATTGCCCGGACCACCCGGACCGCCGGGGCCGCCCGGATTACCGGGACCGCCCGGATCGCCCGGGCCGCCGGGATTGCCCGGACCACCGGGACCACCAGGACCGCCCGGTTCGCCCGGACCACCGGGACCGCCCGGCTCGCCAGGGCCGCCGGGGCCGCCCGGATTGGGATTGAAGCTGGATTTGACCCCGCCCGAACCGGAGCACCCGGTCGTCGCCACCGTGACCGTCAAGATGCACGCAGCGAGCAGGCTGTAGGAAAGGGCCTTGCGAATGCCACAGGTGTCCATCACGTCCTCCGAATGCAGCCTTGCGCTGCTCGTGCCTGAGGTTGGACCGCTAGGCCTGCGTCCGCGGGGGCGACACCGGCTGAGCGCCGATAACACACTTTCGAGGTGCGGATCTCGTGTGTATCGCGGACAGGCTGCGCCTGTTTATCGTTAAGGGCGCGTGACGAAAACGCCCGCAGCGATGAGGCCTCGGAAGATTTCCGATAGCCGGCATTTCTGGTGAGAAACAGTGATTTTGGTTCATTGCGGCGGGCAGAAACGCGTCCTCCGGCAAGCAGCGGACAGGCCCGTCTCAAAATGTTTTGCGCCGGAGCGGCTATCGACCAGGCGACGCCCGAAATCGCAACCTGAAATTGTGACGAAGTCGATTAATCCGGCCCCGCCGTCCAGCCTCGCGCGCTACCCCGGGCGATGCCCTCGACCGACGGGCTTGCACGAGGCAATGGCCCGGCTTGGGCTCAAATCCCGTGCCGATTTATCCAAATTTGGACATATCCAGGCGTTTTTACGTAAACAGCGACGCGCGCATCATGCAAGTCCAAATTGGCAGTTCGCGCGCTCACCACTCCACGCTGCCGCGAATCACCGCCTGCACCCGTCCGCCGACCCAGACCGCGGCGTCCTCGTCGACGCGCAGTTCCACCCGTCCGTCGCGCCCGACCTCGCGGCCCTGGCTGGCGCAATAGCCCTCGCCGGCCCGCAACCGCCCGGCCTCGAGCAGGGCGCTGGCGATGGCGGCGTTGGCGCTGCCGGTCACCGGGTCTTCGGCGAAACCGTCGCCGGGGCAGAACGCGCGCACGGTGCGCGCGCAACCGGGCACATCGCCGGCGGCGAACACGGCCAGTCCCAGCGCATCGCCGCCGAGTTCGGCGATCGCGGCGAGCACCGCGGGATCGGGCCGCCATTCGCGCAGCGCGCGCGCGTCGCCGGCTTCGGCCAGCCACCAGCGCACGCCGTTGTCCCACAGCGCCGGCGCCAGCGCGCCGGTCGCGCGATCGGCCAACGCCAGGCCGCGCAAAGCCGCGTCCAGGCGCGCGGCATCGTCTTCGCCGGCGCGCTCGATCCGCCGCGCGCGCGGCGTGCGCACCGACACCCGCGGCCCGGTCGCGTCGTGCACGATCCGCACCGGCAATTGCCCGGCCGCGCATTCCTGCACCAAGGCATCGCGGTGCGGCGCGACCCGGCCCGCGTCGAGCACGGCCCAGGCCGCGCCGACGCTGGGATGGCCGGCGAAGTCGAGTTCGCGGGTCGGGGTGAAGATGCGCGCGCGATAATCCGCGCCGGGTCCCGGCGGCAGCAGGAACACCGTTTCCGGCAAATGCATCCACGCGGCGAAGGACTGCATCGCCGCATCGTCCAGCCCCTGCGCGTCGAACACCACCGCCAGCGGATTGCCGGCGCCGATGCGGTGGGCGAACACGTCCAGTTGCAGATAACGGCGCAAGCTCATGCCCGGATCGTAACCGCTGCGCGCGCGCCGACGATGTGGCTTTCGGCCTGTTGACGCGGCGCGCCGCAGCCGCCGCGCCGGGCCTGCCCGATACCGGCCCCTCGCCCTCGGTCGAAGGCGGCATCGGCAAGCCGGTGCCGGGCCACGACACCTTCATCAAGGACGCACGCCTGGGCGGCGTCGCCATCGCCGACGCGCGCGCGACCGCGCTCGCCTACGACCAGCCCGACGGGATCGGCATCATCGGTCCGAACAGCTTTCCCGGGCATTTCGTCGAGATGGACGGGCCTGGCAGCCGCCTCGTGCTGACGCCGCGCTCGGACGACAACGCTCCGGCCGGGACGGCGCTGCCGTCCCAGGCGGACAGGTTGCCCTCGGTCGTGCTCGATGCGCCAGCCGATTTTCTCGGCGCGGCTGCAAGGCTCGCTGTGCGTCGGGCCGCTGCGGCTGGAGCGCCCCGGGGTCCGTTTCATGGAAGCGGGCACCGCCGATATCGGTTTGGGAATCCTGCGGCGCTTGCGCGTGGTCTACGACGACACCGGCAAACGCGCATGGATACTGCCGAATCCCGCATCGCCGTCCGACGCGCCAGGCGCGGCCTGTCCCGATTCCAGCGGCGGCGGCCGCGAACCCGGATCGGACGCGGCGCGAGAATAATCCGCGAACCGCGCTGGCGTTCCGGCCGGCAACGCGCGACCTGCGAAGTCGCGCGGACAGATCGCGCCGGGATCGAGCCATCGACAGTTACAACAAAAAGGCCCCGTTTCCGGGGCCTTGGAAGCGCGCGCGCAGGACGATCAGTGCGGCACGACGATCTCCGCGCTGCTGGTCGTATCGTAGGTAAGGAAACCGAAGCGCGCGTGATGCGTGCATACGACCTTGACCGTGCGGAACTCGCCCTGCACCGAATTCGAGGCGAACTTCACATCGACCAGCGCCCCGTTGTTCTCTTCGTCGTAATCGCTGGTGTAGCCGGGGCCGTAGGGATCGTAGGCGTTGCAGCGAACGTTGATGTAGTGGGCATCGACGCGATCGTTGCTGGCGTCGGCCAGGCGCGAGTACGCGCGGATCTTGAGCCGCTTGCCTCCGGGCACGGCGCCTTCCGTGGTGTATCCCTCGTTCTGGATGACGCCTTGCAGTACATAACCCGGAGTACCGCCGCCGCCACCGCCGCCGCCCGGGTCGCCGCCGCAGCTCTGCGCGCTGTCTTGCGGATTCAGTTCGGGCAGGCAGATTTCCTGCGCCTGCGCCGGCGATACCGTCGCCATGCCGAGGATGAGCGCCAAAGCCACGGTCGCGATCTGATGTTTCATTGAGAATCCCCCTGATTCGTTATGGCGGAGTCCGTTATGGTGAAACCTCGATAATGCCCGCAGCCGCCTCTGCGCGCGTCGCGAGCGTAACGCCCCCGCCGCGGCCGCGAATATCCCCTGCGCCAGCCGCGCTGTGTTTATCTGTAGCGGCCTGACGGGGTATTCAACTCGCCCCGTTCCAATACGCTCGTTCGTTTCGCGAGAACGGATTCTCCGGCGCGGCCGGCCGCCGGTTCACAGGTTCGCCCCCGGCCGGCTTTCGATTGCGACGCCTCGTTCGCCGGCATCCGGCGCGATTTAAACCCGCCCCAAAGACCCACCCATTCTTGCCGCCGACGAGCGGCGACCGCCGCTCCGGCGCGAACGCGCCCCGCGGGCCGGCGGCGGCGTCGCTTGACAGCCCGATAGGCATGGCCGGACCCTTGGCGGATGAATATCGATATCGAAAAGCTCGGCCTGCGCGAACTGACCGCCCTGCTGAGCGCCGCGGAGCAGCGCAAGCAACTGCTGGCCAAGCGCCGCTCGCCCGCGCTAGTGCGCCGCAAGGCCGCCGCGCTGGCCGCCCAACACGGTTATACGATCGAAGAACTCTTTGGCGACCAGCCCGTCGCCGAGATCGCCGCCAAGAAGCGCAGCCCGCGGCGCAAGCCGAGCAAGGTGGCGGCCAAATATCGCGATCCCGACAACAAGCGCAATACCTGGTCGGGCCGGGGCCGGATGCCGCGCTGGCTGGCGCAGAAAACCAAGCATGGACGCAGCGCCACCGATTTCCTGATTCCCGGCCTCGCAAAGCCGACCGCGCGCAAGACCAATTCGATAGGCCGACGCACGCTCGTCAAGCAGGGCTGAGCTGCGCCGAGCGAGGCGCGCGGGTTAAACCGCCGGCGACCGCCTGCAAAACCCGAGGGCGGTTTCAAAGATCGAGTGCATCGCGCTCAGCCCGATGCCGCTGCGCTTCGTCCATTTACTCGCAGGCGTCGCCTGCAAGCGGGTCGGTGCGTCCGCGAGAAAACGCCGCTTTTCTTTCAGCGAACGCCGGCGAGCGCGCTTGCCGCCGACCGATAGCGCCGACGCAGACGAAAGTGAGGCATCGCACGGGCGAAAGGCGAAGTTTTTCACAGTTCCCGCGCAAGGCGGGGGCCGGCGATATTCAGCGCCATGATTTCCCATGTAATAAGTCGGAAGTGTCTTCGATCTAGAGTCCGATCGAGCAGACGACTTCGTCGTGACGCCGAAGCGATCGAAGGCTTCAATCTAATGACAATGGAGCTGTCATGGTAAGCCTCACGCCCCGCGCGCCGGATGGCGCGCAATGCAATGTCGCTCGCAGCGAGAACATGGACGACGCACTCGCGCAGGCGACAACGCAAAGCTCCGTGCGGAGTTCGCTTGGAGCGGATCGCGAACATCGTCGTGCTTGCATCGATGCGACGACGGCAGCCACCGGCGAACAGCGCCTTCTTCCGATCCAGTGGCGTTTTCTGCAGCGCGACCGCACCGAACACAGCCGCTACGTGCAATACGCCGACGTGCCGCTGGCCGACGGCATCGGCCGCGCGCAATTGCAGGCGGCGTTGCTGGCTCTCGTCGCCCGCCACGACGCGCTGCGGCTGAAGTTCCGCGAAAGCGCCGGCGGCTGGATGGCGCAGTACCGCGCCGAGGCCTTGTCGGCCGAGGCCTGGGACGACGCCATCGTCGAGATCGACGGCGACGCCGCGCAGGCGCCGGCGACCGCGCGCGAGCACATCCACGCCCAGGTCGACGCGGCGATGGCCGAGCTCGACATCAAGCAAGGCCGGCTGCTGCGCTGGCTGTGGTTGCGCGACGCCAACGGCTCGCGGCTGCTGTGGGTCATGCATCACTTGGTGGTGGACGTGGTGTCGTGGCGGGTGTTGGCCGAAGACCTCGCCACTGCGCTCGACCAGCTCGGCCGCGGCGAAGCGGTACGGCTGGCGCGCAAGGGCGCGACCGGGTATCAGGACTGGGCCGCGCGCCTGCACGATTACGCTTACAGCGGCGAGCTCGACGCCGAGAAGCGCTATTGGCTGGCGCAGCTGAGCGCGCCCGCTGGCGCGTTGGCCTTCGACGGCGACGACGAAGCGCCGGCGCAGTCGAGCAGCCGCCAGCACGAGCTGCGCCTGCCGTCGGCATTGACCCGGCGCCTGCTCGACCAGGCCACGTCGCGCCACGGCCTGCGCATCCACGAGCTGCTGACCGCCGCGCTCGGCCGCGCGCTGGGCCAGTGGCAATCGGTGGATGCGATCCGCATCGATCTGGAAAGCCACGGCCGCCCGGATCTGAGCGACGTGCCGGGCTTCGACGGCGTCGACCTGAGCCAGACCGTGGGCTGGTTCACCGCGTTGTATCCGCTGCGCCTGGAGCGCTTGCGCGACGACCTGCGCGGCCAGCTGCGCGCCGCCGGCGCGGCGCTGGCGGCGGTGCCGCACGCCGGCATCGGCTTCGGGGTGTTGAACGAACTGGCCCGCGACGAGGATCTGGAGCAGGCGCGCGAGGGCCGCGAGTCGCAGGTGCTGTTCAACTACCTCGGCGCGTTCGATCCGGATCGCGGCGGCAGCCGCATCGGCGCGCGTCGCCGCCGCAGCCACGCGCTCGGCGTCGAAGGCGGCGTCGAACACGGCGCGCTGACCTTGCGCATCGACTACAGCGAACGCCAGTTCCAGGCTGCGAGCGTCGCCGCGCTGGCCGCGCAGCTGGAGCGCGCGCTGGCCGAAATCGCCGACGACGAAGGCGGCCCAGGCGCCGGCGTGGACGTCGGCGCGGAGGACGACGGCACGTCCGAATCGGCGTGGTCGCTGGCCGACTGCACCCCGGCCGAGTTGCAGGATCTGCGCCGCCACTACCCGGCGTTGCAGGACCTGTACCCGTGCACCGGCATGCAGCAGGGCCTGTTGCTGATGAGCGACGGCGCCAACCCCGACGGCGTGTACCTGACCCAGCTGCGGCTGACGTTGGACGGCGCCGATCCGCAGCGCCTGCGCGCGGCCTGGGTCGAGTTGGTGCGGCGCCACCCGGTGCTGCGCACCGCCTTCCTCGACCGCGGCGGCGAGCGCCTGCTGCAGGCGGTGATGCGCGAGGTCGCGCTGCCGTGGCGCGAGATCGACCTGAGCGCACTGGCCGAAGACCAGCGCAATGCCGAACTCGAACGCGCGCTCGACGACGAACGCCGGCGCGCGTTCGCGCTCGGCGAGGCGCCGCCGATGCGGGTGCTGCTGGCGCGGCTGGACGCGCGCCGCCATTGCCTGGCCTGGACCCACCACCATGCGCTGATCGACGGCTGGTCGATGGGGTTGTTGGCGCAGGAGCTGTTCCAGGTCTACGCCGGCCACAACGAAGACGCAGCGCCGCCGCCGTACCGCGACTACATCGCGTGGCTGGAATCGCGCGACCATCAGGCCGCCGCCGATTACTGGCAACGCTACCTCGACGGCCTGCCGCTGGCCGCCAGCGCCGCGCTGAGCGCGCGCCTGGACGACGACGCCGATACCGACGCCACCGGCCCAAGCGAGCAGCGCGCGCACGTGCTGGAGCTGCCGGTCGCGCTGACCGCGCAGCTCGACCGCGCGCTCAAGCACGAAGGCGTCAGCCTGGGCACCGCGATCCTGGCCGCGTGGGGCCTGCTGCAAAGCAAGTACAGCGCCGAAGAGGAGGTGCTGTTCGGCTACACCACCAGCGGCCGTCCGCCCGAGCTCGACGGGATCGAGCGCATGGTCGGCTTGTTCATCAACTCGCTGCCGCTGCGCCTGCGCATCGATCCGGCGCAGACGCTGTCTGCGTGGCTGCGCCAGGTGCAGTCGATGCAGCTCGACCACGGCGACCACGGCTTCCTGCCGCTGGCGGCGATCCAGCGCGCCTGCGGCGCGCGCGCCGGCCAGGCGCTGTTCAACGCGCTGGTGGTGGTGGAGAACTTCCCGCTCGACCGCAGCCTGCCGAGCATGGACGGCGAGCAACTGCGCGTGCTCGACGCACGCGGGGTGGAGCGCAGCGATTTCCCGCTGAACCTGATCGTCTACCCGGGTTCGCGCCTGACCCTCAAGCTGGCCTACCAGAGCCGCCAGTTCGGCGACGCGGCCGCGCGCGCGATGCTCGACCGCCTCGGCCACCTGCTGGCCGGTTTCGCCCACGGCTTCGACCAGCGCGTGGGCCAGCTGTCGCCGCTGAGCGCGGACGAGCGCGAGCGCGCGGTGCGCGAGTGGAACCGCAGCGAGGTCGATTACCCGCTGCACGCATGCGCGCACGAGCTGTTCCAGCAGCAGGCCGAGGCGCTCGGCGACGGCGATGCGATCGTCTGCGGCGGCGAGCGCTGGAGCTGGAACCGGCTGTCGGCGCGGGTCGCCGAGGTCGCGGCGTGGCTGCGCCGCGGCGGCGTGCGCCCGGGCGACCGGGTCGCGCTGGCGTTGCCGAAGGAACCGGAACTGATCGCGGCGATCTTGGCGATCATGCGCGCCGGCGCGGCCTACGTGCCGGTGGCGCTGGATTGTCCGCCCGAGCGCCTGGCGTTCATCGCCGGCGACGCGGGCATCGGCCGCTTGCTGACCGTGCGCGCGCACGCGGCGCTGGCCGACGGCAGCGGCTTGAGCGCGTTGTGCCTGGACGAGATCGATGCGGCGGCGACGGACAGCAGCGCCGACGTCGAAGCGCTTCAAGACGCCGAACCGCAAAGCAGCGAGTCCACCGCCTATCTGATCTACACCTCCGGCACCACCGGCACGCCGAAGGGCGTCGCGCTGAGCCACCGCAACCTGGTCAACTTCAGCCTGTGGCTCGGCGGCGCCGGGTTGTACGGCCGCGGCCAGGGCTTCACCCAGTTCGCCCCGCACACCTTCGACGCGTCCATCGGCGAGATCTTCGGCGCGCTGCTGGCCGGCGCGACCCTGCACCTGCTGTCGGACGCACTGATCCAGGAACCGCGCGCGCTGGCCGCGTACCTGGGCGAACACGCCATCGCCTTCGCCGCGTTCCCGCCGCCGTACCTGCAGCAGATCGATCCCGCGCAGGTGCCGGCGAACCTGAGCATCCTCACCGCCGGTTCGGCGCCGACCGTCGAGCTGGCGCGCGCGTGGAGCGCGCGCTGCCGCTACGTCAACGCCTACGGCCCGACCGAGACCACGGTGCTGTCCTCGGCCTGGATGCCCGCCGCCGACGACGCCGAACTGGCGGCCGGGCGGCTGTCGATCGGCCGGCCGATATCGAACACCACGATGTACGTCGTCGATGCCGCCGGTCAGCTGTGCGCGCCGGGTTTGCTCGGCGAAATCTGGATCGGCGGCGCCGGCGTGGCCCAGGGCTACGTCAACCGGCCCGAGCTGACCGCGCAGCAGTTCCTGGACGATCCCTGGCGCGCGGGCGAGCGGGTCTACCGAACCGGCGACCACGGCCGCTGGCTGGACGACGGCCGGATCGAATTCATCGGCCGCCGCGACCGCCAGATCAAGCTGCGCGGCTTCCGCATCGAACTGGGCGAGATCGAGAACCGCCTGCGCGAACACGCCGGCGTGCGCGACGCCGCGGTGCTGGCGCACGGCGACGGCGCCGAGCGCCGCCTGCTGGCCTGGGTGGTGCGCCACGAGGATGCGCGCGCGCAGCCGCAGGCCGAGTTCCTGGCCGAACTGCGCGAAGGACTGCGTCGCGCGCTGCCCGAGTACATGCTGCCGCAGGCGACGATGGAGCTGGCGCAGCTGCCGCTGACCGGCAACGGCAAGCTCGATGCCAAGGCGCTGCCGAGACCCGAACTGGCCGCCGGCGCAGCCGGCACGGTCCACATCGCGCCGCGCGATGCGTTCGAACGCGCGCTCGCCGAAGTCTGGGCGGCGGTGCTCAAGCTACCGTCCGCCTCCATCAGCGCCGACGCGAACTTCTTCGACCTCGGCGGACAGTCGCTGCTGGCGATGCAACTGGCGCGACGGATCTCCGCCGAGCTCGGCTGCCAGATGCGCACCGGCGATGTATTCGCAGCGCCAACGCTGGCCAGGCAGGCCGAACGCATCCGTTACGGCGACGACGGCCGCGAGCGCGTTGTGTCGTTGCAACCCGATGGGTCGCTGGGCGACGATTTTCCCGCCGCGCCCGAGTGGCTAACCGCACAGCCGACGGACGCGACGGATGCCGCGATCCTGTTGACCGGAGCGACCGGATTCATCGGCCGCTTCCTGCTTCGCCAGTTGCTCGACAGCACGTCCTCGACGGTGTTCTGCCTGGTTCGCGGCGCAGACGAGCCCGAGGCTACGCTGCGCTTGCGTGCGATCATGCAGCGTTGGCGATTGTGGAAGCCCGAAGACGAGGCCCGCATCGTCGTCTGCGCGGGCGACCTGGCCAGCCCATCGCTCGGCTTATCCGCGCGGGACAGGGCGAGGATAACTGCCGAGGTCGGCATGGTGTTCCACAACGGAACAAGCATGAACCACCTCGAACACTACGCGAGCGCCAAACCCGCGAACGTCGACGGCGTACGCGAGTTGTTGCGTTTGGCGATGCGGGGCCGGCCGAAGACATTCCATCATGTGTCCACGCTCGGCGTCTTCAGCCGCGCGACGCCTCGGCCCGAGAACGCGCGAATAGACGAACACACATCGATCGAAAGCGAGCGGCATCCACACGCGGAAGGTTACGCGGCCAGCAAATGGGTCGCGGAGCGATTGGTAACGCTGGCCGGCGAACGTGGCCTGCCCTGCACCATTTTTCGTTTGGGCCTGGTCGCCGGCGACCGCGAGCAAGGGCGCTACGACGAAAGGCAGGGACTGCATCGCTTGATGCACAGCGCCTCGATAATGAAGGCCGGCTATATCGATGACGGAGCCGGCGTCGCGCTGCTGCCGGTCGACTACGTCGCCCAGGCAATCGTCGCACTCGCCCGGGCTCATCGGCACGCAGGCGGCATCTTTCATCTTGCCTCTACCCGGCCGGTGCCGATCGAACGATTGTTCCAGGCGTATGCGACGGCGTTCGGCGAACCGATCGAACTGCTTGCCCACGCGCAATGGCTGCGCCGCATCGCCGAGTTCCATGCCGCAGGCGTCTGTTTGCCGATCCTGCCCTTGGTTCAGGAGGCTATCGACGAAGCGGCCCGATCGACGAACACCGCTGCCGCGCCACCGCGGGATTCCGGCGTGCAGTTCGATTTTGCCGTCACCGAAGCCGCGCTTGCGGAGCTGGATCTCGCCGCGCCGACGCTCGACGACGCCACGCTGGCGATGTACTGGCGCGGCCTGCGCCGGTGGGCCTAGCCGAACATCGGGCGGATGGCCGTGCCGATTCGCCAAAGCCCGGAGCCGTGGCGGCGCCTACAACTTCGTGGGCAACTTAAAGCCCCGTCTCCCCGGCAAGAACCCAAGCGGCGCGTGGACGCTGCGCGCTGACTCAGGGCTGCGGCGGATAGCGGCCCCGCCTTCAACGCGATAGTCTGATCTCCCCGCAGCGCCGAGGCCGATCCCGATGCTGGAATGCACGCCGCACTCGGTTTTCTCCTGGAACTATTCGGTATCCGGCCTCCAACTCGGCACCGCCGAGCTGACATTCGAGGCGCTCTCCGATCGAGGCGCCATCGCAATCGACGGGGTCAGGTTCGACATTCGAAAGCAGGGCTGGCTCGATGCGAGTTGGACCCTGGAGCGAGACGGCAACACCGTCGCCATCGCGAAGAGGCGCGGCATGCTGGGTCGCTCGTTCGACCTGACCCACCCCAGGGCCGTCTTGCTCCTCAAGCCGCAGACCTTGCTGGTCCGGGACTATCACCTGCTGCTCGGCGACACCGTGGTCGGCACCATCGAACCGGAGCACCCGCTCACCCGCAAGGCCCGGGTGCAATGCGACGCCACCGTGGCCGAGATCGTCCAGCTGTTCTCGTTCTGGCTCGTTGCGATGATTTGGCGGAGCACCAGCGACGCATCGCCCACATGACGGACCTGCTCGCTGGCGCCACGGGTAAACGCCCAGTCGGCGGACGCGGCGCGATATTGCGCAGGACCGTCGCCGGCGCGCCGGCTCAGTCGCCGACCGAAAAATCGCCGCCGTAACGGAACAACTCGCCGAACAGCGGATGGGTCAGCGTCATGCGCATGCTGAAGCGCCCGGCATCTACCGGCCGCTCCTCGATATAGGCGCGGCCGAGCAGGAGCCCCAACGGCAAAGGCACGTCGACGCCGAACATCCGCCAGATATAGCCCTTGTCGCGGAACACGAGCGCACCGTCCTCGGCGGTCACCTTCAGCCGCATCCCAACGCCGAAACGGATGAACTCGATCACGTCGTTGCCGCCGACATGCTCCATGTAAGAGCGGAAATGGAACGGCGGGCGCCCGGCGAAATGGAACACGCGATCCCAATGAATCGTCCCGTCGTCGGGCCTGACGTTGTAGTGGACCTCGATCGGCACGTCCGTCCCGCGATAAGGCACCAACGCGCCGAAGACCCGCGCGGGCGGGATCAGGCACTTGGCGATCGCGCTGTGCCAGACCTCGCGCATCACTCCCTTGACGCAGATGGAGTCGTCGCTGAAAGCGCGCAGGAAATAGTGGCGCCTGATGACCCCGCCGAGACGATGCCAATCCTCGCCGAGCACCTCCTGAAAAATAGGCTCGCGCGCGGCCAACTCCGGGGGAGGAGACCCGGCCGTCGGATTCCGAGCCGCTGTTTTACTGGAACGGACCAATCGCTATCCCTCGCGTGAACAATGCGGCATCGCTGGTTCGCACCGTAGCCGAAACGGTCCGCCTCGTCAGCCCGCGCATCGCTTGCCCATCGCGCGCAAGCTCGCCATCGGCGGCGAAACGGTATCGGCCCGCGGCTCCAGCCGTTACACGGAACCGGCGGGCTTCATCGTCAGCCGAACTTCGCTGTACCGCATCCGCGACAGATCGCCTTGGAACTCCAGCAGCCCACGCGCCACCAACCCGGAAACGCGCGCGGCGTAGAAGCCATCGGGGATGCCAGGAACCCGGTCCGGGATGCAGCCCATCGCGCGGCCGACGACGCTGGCCACCTTGCGCCACTGACCATCGCAGGCGTTCATCAACACCGCATCGATCGCCTGAAGCTGTTCCGGCCGAAGCGCCGCGATCCGCTTGAGCGCGGCCTCGTCGGGCGCCGCATCGGCGGGCTCGTATTGCGAATCCGACATCGCAATTTCCCCGCAGCCGCCGGCACCGCCGAGGGAGCGATGCTGTATTCCATCACCACATGGACCGTTCCGGCCCTTGGCCGGAACGCTTCGACCTCTTTCGCGGCACCGCCGCGGGCGCCCGCGGGCCTGCAACGCTGGGCGGACTTCACGATGAGCCCATAACGCGCACACAATCGGTAAAGATACTCGCTTCAGACAAAAAAACCGTCGGTCCCATACATTACGCGCTCTTCGTGCAGATGCGTCGCTGGCGGCATTCTGCCCCTTCCTGCCGCGTCCGCGTTCAGTCGTCGGCGTCAGTATGTTCCTGCTTGCCGCACTGATCTTGAAGGATCTCCACATGACCGTATTGCTGTTTCCATTGAAGCACTTTGCGTCTGTCGACTGATCAAGATCACCCTTGAGCCCACAGCCAATGTCGGATACTAAGCCCGACACCACGCCTTTACGCGCCACCGGTACTTCAAGACGGTGGTATCTATGCCTCGCCGCGGCGGCGCTGCTGCTTGTGTTCGGTCGCCCGGCCGGGCACTACGCCGGCTTTTGCTTTGCGAGGTGGGAATTCATCAAAGAAGATGAGCGAAATCGTGCGGTTTACAGCTTCCTGCGCGAACGAAACATACAGCGCCTGACCGGTGTCGACGGAGCCGTCATACGCATTGAAGACAACGGCTTCCATTATTCCGACTACGCATCGTTCAAGCGCGCCAATCCAGATTGCTGCAGTTATTCCGAGCGCGGGCCCGAAAATATCGCGATGAAAACCTATGCTCAGCTCAGCGGCGGACAGCGCTACTTTGTTCGCGTGCAGTATTCGCCGGCGCACCCGGATCAGACCCGAATCCTCGGCGAGGAGCCGTACGTGTATCACCTGAGCATTTCCAATTGCGCCGAGGTCGGTTGGATCCGGCCGTGATCATGGCGAAACTTGCGTGATTCGACTCCGACAACGCCAATGCGTCCATGAGAGTCGAATAGAGCGCTGCTATGCCCCCATGCAGTAGCACTAATGCGGGGTGCTTTGGATTTCCAACGTGGTGGACGCCTATTTAGAGCGACCCGACGGGGACCAAGGCTCAACGGATCCGCGATTGTTCTGGCATAACGAATCCTCACCGTTAACAGACGCGTGCCTCGACCCGGGCGCGTACCCATGTCGTGATGACTCGGCATCATCCAACCGGTTGTTACATATCGTTTCGCGCGCTGCTCACAAGTGGAAAACGCGTGAGGGTGTGGGCTGTACGCACCGCTTAACGTGGAGACCTGTCATGGGCACTTCGACACAGAACGAAGAGATCGAGCGACTGGAGAAAGCCTTCTGGCAATCCATCTTGGACGGGCAACCGAACATAGCCGCCGAGTTGCTGACCGAACCGGCCCTCACGATCAGTACCCACGGGGTCATCAAATTCGACCGCGCGGCGTATATCAAAATGGCGAGCAGCGACCGAGTGAAGCTGGTCGACTACAGTTTCTCGGACATGGAGGTTCTGTTTCCGACGGATCAGGTAGCGATCATCACTTATCGCGTAGCGCAAACAGTGGAGATCGACGGAGAGACCAACGAGATGGACGTGTACGACAGCTCTACCTGGATTAAGGCCAGTGGCCGATGGCTATGTGTCATGCATACCGAAATCCCAGCCGCCTCTGCTCATGGATCCAGTTGAGCGCGCGCCCTCGTCTCGGGCGCATTCAAGGGCGCAGTGGATCATCACTGGCGACTTGCGAGATTTCGATGCCACGTCGGTCGCCGCATCCGGCCGACGTGTGGTCAGTGCGACTGCTGTAATCGGATACGTTCGTCGGTCGCTACCGCCGCTCCCGCTCAACGGGTAGGTCCCCAAAGGAAGGCGGCTCTTCTAACGTCGGAAGCGGACGACTTCTATGCGCTCAAGCCGAAGCAGTCGGCCTTCCATTCGACCCGCTGACGGTGCTGCTGGAGCATTGCGGCTCCCCGAAGCCACTGCGACCCTGTCGCACCCTGTGTTGGTTGGAGAGGACGGCAACATCACCTGCGGCTTCGTCGTATTTGTAGGAGATAACGAGCTAACCCTTGAGTGCCATACCTGGGGCGTGGTGGACGTTCCGAGTGACTTCCGAGACCACTTTGTTCACGTCAGCACGTCATCCATCAACGCTATCGACTTGCGACAGTCTGTAACGTAAAAAGCCATTCAAGCCGAGGCTACTTCTCGGCTCAATTTAACTCAGGCCCTTGTCACCTAGGGAGTCATGGAGGATTCGACTACATAGGTGTAGTTAGAGCTTTTTGCACCAGACCAACGGGGGGAGCGTACTCATCCCACTTTCACAAAAGCTACAGGCTTCACGTAGAGCTAGCCTCAGCGGCATGACAAAGCGCGATGCGAAGCTCAGTGAGGCGAAGTGCATCATGCAAGAGGCCACGTTCTACCATTGATATTATGCGCCACGGAAAGGCTCCAAGCTGCTCGCTGGACGTCGAGGCGAGTGGCGCTAGTCGATACTGGCGCCCCAGACTCGCGATGCCACTGCCCCTCGCTGAAACTACTTGTTGGCGCCGTCGCGAAGAATGCGCTTGCTCTGCGCCACCAGCTCTGGATCGAAAATTCTCGCGTTGATCCCGCGCGAAGTTCGCCCCTTCTTTCGTGGCACCCAATGGGTGATACAGCCGCAGTCTCTGCAGCGGAGGAAGTCCACATTTCGGCCATTCCACGCATAAGCGTCTGTAAGGCTGGGATCGGGAAGTTCCAACACCTGGTCAGTTTCGACGTAGGCCCAAAGCACGCCGTACCGGCGGCACAGCGAGCAATTGCATTCGGTGATCGTCGGCGGGAATGCGCTCAGGACGATTTCTACCGTGCCGCAATGGCAGGTGCCACGGATCGCCGATTCGGTCACGACATTTCTCGGAAGGGAGGCTCTTATCCTACCGGCGTGTCGTTAAATTGCCGTCGCATGACACCTGGCGCCCACCGGGCTGAAGCCGAGGCTGCTTGACAGGCGCATGGGCGGAGTTGGAATCTGGAAAGCATGAACTTCAATATCGACGAACTTAGCTTACGGGAGCTGACGTCCCTTCTTACTTCTGCGGAGAAGCGAAAGCAACTCCTATCAAAGCGTCGCCCTGCCGCTTCGGTGCGTCGGCAAGCGGTCGCTCTTGCTGCAAAACATGGCTACACGATAGAAGAACTCTTTGGCGAGCAGCCTACAGCCCCTCCGATCCGACGGAAGCGGGGAGCACGCCGCAAGCCAGCCAAGATCGCGCCCAAGTACCGCAACCCAGACAACGAGCGCAACACCTGGTCAGGCCGAGGGAGCATGCCGCGTTGGCTCGCCAAGAAGATCAGATTTGGACAGCATCCCAGTGACTTCCTGGTCCCAGGCTTGGCGAGGCCGACTGCGCGGAAAACAGATTCAATCGGTAAACGAACACTCGTCAAGCGAGGCTGACGCCGCTGTGCGCGGGGCGAGGGGCATGATGCAGGAGCCAATCTTCTGTTTACTGGTGGCTAAGCGCCCTCTAGCGCCCCAGATTGCTTGACGGCGCCAAGGTGGCCGGGTCTGCCTTCTGCAGCTAGCTGGAAATCGCCATGCGTCAATTGCACCGCGCATTCTCGTACCGAAATTCACGACCCCGGCCATGCCTCAGGTTGCGCTCCTATGCTAGCTAGCAGCTGATATCCCCTGGAAAATGCTTGGCACTTAGCTATTTCGACCTGGACGCCACGCCGGACTAGCGCGAAGATCACCGAGAAGATTGTCGAATGCGGCCGTACCTTTCAAGTTGAAGACAACATGCGTGTCGTGGAATTTTCCGGCCACTAGTACAAGAAGCTTTTGTGCGTTCTTGACCATCTCTTCTAGCTCACAAATCGAAATACCCGCCTCGCGGTACACATCTTCAACGCTTTCAATCATGGATTGGTGGCCGACAACCTTATTTCGAACTTGGACCACCTTTAGCCAGGTCTCTTTTGTAACACGCATCAGCGCATCTATTTCCTCCTTTATGCCCGAATCCATATCTTCCGGAAGCATCTTGATAAGCTGACGGAAATTCACGGTATCGGGACGGGTTTCGAACAACTTATACAGAATTGTAACTAAAGAATTAAAGAGACCATTTTCGGCTGCAATGTAGAATCGAGCATACCTTCGATTTAGCATCACAGTTACTTCGGGATCAGCTCGCGCATTACGCATTGCCTTCCACATTTCGAAGTCGATTTCTGCCTGAGTCAGCAAGGTGTGGAGCGACTGCCTGACTTTCTCGTTATCAGTCATCTCATACCCCAGAAATAAGAACTAGCGTCGTCTACCACGCCTTGTCTGCACCAAATTCGCGGCGAGCTTTCTTAGGAGTTGGAGGCGCGCTTGTCCAAGCTCAGCAAAAGATGCTCGCCAAATAAGGACAGCCCGTTGATTTGAACACTTAAATACACCTCGCCAATATCACCATCTCGCATTGAATCGATGCTCCGCGTGATGTGGTTAAAGGCCCCGCTCGCCTGACCATCGATAAGATCAAGCACATCTGAAAACTCTGAATCTCTGATGTGGAAAGTAAATGGACCTTTCTCCACCAACTGCAACAATTCGAGTAGCTCCATATCAACTCCATTCAAGTTTACTGACCAGACTGACTGTCAATAGGAGCTAGTTGCGTCCGAGCACGGCTCCCGTCCTGCTCGCGCTGTACGGCGTTTAGGATTCGGATTCCGTTGCACTCTCCGCCTCTTGGTCTAGGATGTAGTTCAGCGCGGCTATGCTGAGAGGGAAAAGCACCGAGTACAGAAAGTCAGTGTCGATGCTGCCTCCCTTATGGGCGACCAAGTTGCGTTGCGCGATCAATTTGCGACAGCAAGCCTCATCTACAAGGGTGGATATATTCAACCCAGCGACACTTGAACAGCCTATCTCATCAAGGATGCGGGAAAGTTTCACCGCTCGGCTCTCGCGAGTAGCATCCGGATTGTCCAGAAGGCTTTTTAGGCGCTGTAAAGCTGCACTGTCCAAGCGCACAACATCCCGCAGCGCTTCTTTTTGCTCAGGCTCAAACATCGGATTGAACAATGAGCGGAATTCCGTGCGTTTCTCCAGCTCCTCCAAAATGACGAACCAGAACAGGAACTTCGACTTTGGCTGTGGTGCCTTCATACCCTCCACGAACACGTCGGTGAGCGGAGACCAACGTAAGCCTGATAAGCGCTTGGAGTCGACGGGTACGCCATCCGTCGTGGTCATCTCCATCGACGTCCGTATGTCTATCGCACCGCTCTGTTGTGCTTTGAGCGGCTGCACGCCGGCCCATCGAATATCCACGTAGAGGTTGCCGTACCACGGATCAGGCTGGCCAACCGCCAACGAGGCCGACCACGCGTCAGCGAGTTGTTGAAGGAAGCCGTACGCATCGGCTTCCGTCTTGGCACAGTCGAATTTGATCGTCAGTAGCTGCTCATCATCACCTGCCGATTTCATGGTGAATTTCACCAGCGGGACCCCAAGGATGGTGAGACCTCGGAGGTCAATCTCAGCGGGCTGATCCTTGAACGATGCTCCTTTAGCAACGAATTTGCCGCGGCGCTCCGACTGGAAGCCGGGATTGGCTATGGCATGCGATGCCAGCAGTCGCAGCGGAGCTTCGAGCCCGTACACGGTTCTGTCGTCGGCATTCATATCTCCATCCCTGGTAGCTAGTTGCAATTCGTTACGACATTTTGATCGCGATAAAACTCGCTGAAAAGACCAGCCGTAACCCATTGATCCGTAACCCCGCCGAAACCCATCCATTGGTCTGCAGTCCACAGGAAGGGAGAAAACAGAGAAAACTTGGCGAAATTTTCGCCGAACCAGGGGCTATGGATGTTTGACGAGTCCACAGGCCCGCGACGAAAAGGCCGAAAACAAGGCCTTTCGTGAGGGGGTGTGGCGGACAGACGCGGTTGGACCGCGGGGAATGGTGGGTCGTGATGGATTCGAACCATCGACCAGCGGATTAAAAGTCCGATGCTCTACCGACTGAGCTAACGACCCGTTGCAGTGGCTGCAAGGCTCCGGACGCGCCGGAGCCGGGCATTCTAGCCCAGGACGGGGCCCGAGTCAGGCCCCTGCCCCGCGCCTGTTCAGACGTAGCGGGTCGGATCGGCCACGCCGGCGGCGTGGAAGCCTTCGGCGCGCAGGCGGCAGGCGTCGCAGTGGCCGCAGGCGCGGCCGGCGTCGTCGGCCTTGTAGCACGACACGGTCTGGCCGAAATCCACGCCCAGGCGCACGCCTTCGCGCACGATGTCGGCCTTGCTCAGGAACTGCAGCGGCGCGACCACGCGCAGCCCGGCGCCCTCGACCCCGGCCTTGGTGGCGAGGTTGGCCAGGCGCTCGAAGGCCTCGACGAACTCGGGCCGGCAATCGGGATAGCCGGAGTAATCGACCGCGTTGACGCCGCAGAAGATGTCGTTGGCGCCGAGCACCTCGGCCCAGCCGAGCGCGATCGACAGCATGATGGTGTTGCGCGCCGGCACGTAGGTCACCGGGATCGCGTCCTTGGCCGCGTCCTGGCCGACCGGGTGGCCGTCGTCGTCGAGCGGCACCTGGATGCTCTCGTCGGTCAAGGCCGAGCCGCCGATGCTGCGCAGGTCGACGCTGACGGTCTTGTGCGCGGCCGCGCCGATCGATTCGGCGATGCGCGCGGCGGCGTCGAGTTCGGAGGTGTGGCGCTGGCCGTAGCGCACGCTCAGCGCGTGCACGACGAAACCCTGTTCGCGGGCGATGGCGGCAACGACGGCGGAGTCCATGCCTCCGGAGACGAGGACGACGGCTTTCTTCATTTCGACAAGACTCCGGCAGCGGGTTCGGCGGCAGGTGCGCCACCCGGCATATCAGGTTGATCAATAACTTAGGTGTTCCGGGCGAAGGCGCCGGCTTGGGCACCAGGCTTCGGCCGGCCCTGCGCGGGCGCGCCGCGGCAGCGCAGGGCTCCGAGGCGTCGCGGCGAAGCTCGGGCCCGCCGCGGGCGGCCCCGCAGCGGCGCGATCCCAAGCCAGGGGCCGCCGGACGCCGAGGCGCACGGGCGCCCGATGTCCCGCGCAAGGTTACCGCAACCGCGCCCGCGGCGTTCATGCCTGCCTTGGCCGGCTGGCTGGCGGATTCGTGGCCGCTTGCGGGTGCGTGCTCGCGGCATCGGCGCATCGATGTCGCCCCGCCCGGAACCGGCTTGCCCGGGCGCAAAGCCAGCCGCGCCGCCGGCGTGGGAAGTCCGACGCGCTTGTTGTGTCGCGACGACCCGACCCGTAGCCGCGCTCGCTTCAAGCGACGCCGGCGTGCCCCTCGCTGTCGGCGCGGCGAGCAACCGCATCCGACCCGGCGCAAATGCGCGCACGCATCGCAGCATCCGTCCGCAACGCGCGAACCCGAGCCCGCGCAACCTGTAAGCTTCGTCACGAGCGACTACCGATGAACCTCTCGAATCCGCGCACGCGCACACGCGAGCGCGCGAATCGAAAACCGCGGCCGCCATCGTTCATTTGTCGATGCATGCGGAAAATTTCCGCTACGCCGCGCGCATTTCCTGCGTCGTTCGTCCATTGGAAAACTTTTTCATAGAAACCGTCGATAGCCTTCATCGGAACAATCAATTTTTCCCGATGGCCACGCGGGCCTAATCATGGCGCCCATTCGAGCGAACGCTCGATCCGACGCAACCAGGGGCGAGCGCATGAGGCGGTATCCATTGCCGGCGACGATGATGTCCATCGCCATCGCGCTGTTCCCTGCCGTCGCCTCGTCGACCGGACCGGCGGCGTCGGCGCAGGAAGGCAAACGGCATTTCATCCGCTGCGCCGCGTGCCATTCGACGAATGCCGCCGACCGCTCGGCGACCGGCCCGCACCTCAACGGCATCGTCGGCCGCGCGGCGGCGTCGCTGCCGCACTTCGCTTATGCGAGCGAACTGCGCGGCCAGGATTTCAAGTGGAGCCCGGCCAGGCTCGACGCGTTCCTGGAGTCGCCGCGGACCACGCATCCGGGCATGTGTCCGACCTTCAACGGCCTGGCCAAGGCCGAACATCGCGCGGCGCTGATCGCTTACCTGCAACAGCCGGCCGACTGACCCGCCGCGGCCGACACCGCGACGATCGCGAGGCCGCGACCGCGGCATCTCGCGGAATTTTCCTGCCTGAAGGAGGCAACCATGCGCCACCCAATCGCCGTATCGATCCTGGCTTCGGCCATCATCGCCGTGTCGTCGACGCCGACCCCGTCGCACGCTGCGGCCGCGCCGGCCCAGATCCCCGCGCCGACCGCGCCGGCGGCGATGGGCAACCGCGACTGGTGGCCGCAGACGCTGGATCTGTCCGCCCTGCGCCAGCACGAGACGCAGTCCAACCCCTATGGCGCGGACTACGACTACGCCAAGGAATTCGCCAGCCTCGACCTCGACGCGGTCAAGGCCGACATCCGCAAGACCCTGACCACTTCGCAGCCGTGGTGGCCGGCGGACTACGGCCACTACGGCCCGTTCTTCATCCGCATGGCCTGGCACAGCGCCGGCACCTATCGCGTCGGCGACGGCCGCGGCGGCTCCGACGGCGGCGAGCAGCGCTTCGACCCGCTCAACTCCTGGCCCGACAACGTCAGCCTCGACAAGGCGCGCCGATTGGTGTGGCCGATCAAGCAGAAGTACGGACGCAAGCTGTCGTGGGGCGACCTGATGGTGCTGAGCGGCAACGTCGCGCTCGAGGACATGGGCTTCAAGACCCTCGGTTTCGCCGGCGGCCGCGTCGATGCCTGGCAGCCGGACGTGGTGTTCTGGGGGCCGGAAACCAAGATGATGACCGACCGGCGCCGCGACGCGAAGGGCAACCTCAAGGGCCCGCTCGCCGCGACCCAGATGGGCCTGATCTACGTCAACCCGGAAGGCCCCAACGGCAACCACGATCCGATGTCCGCCGCCGCCGACATCCGCCGCGCGTTCGGCAACATGGCGATGGACGACGAAGAGACGCTGGCGCTGATCGCCGGCGGCCACACCTTCGGCAAGGCCCACGGCGCGCACAAGCCGGAGCAATGCGTCGGTGCCGAACCGTCCGCCGTGGGCGTGGAGAAACAGGGCCTGGGCTGGGAGAACAAGTGCGGCAAGGGCAATGCCGAAGACACCGTCAGCAGCGGGCTGGAAGGCGCGTGGTCGGCGAATCCGATCAAGTTCACCACCCAGTACCTAGACAATCTGCTCGGCTTCGATTGGGTCAAGACCAAGAGCCCGGCCGGCGCGACCCAGTGGATACCGACCGACGCGTCCGCGGCGCGGCTGGTGCCCGACGCGCACATCAAGGGCAAGACCCACGCGCCGATCATGTTCACCACCGACATCGCGATCAAGGAAGACCCCGGCTTCCGCAAGATCGCCGATCGCTGGCACGAGAATCCGCAGGAGTTCGCCGACGCGTTCGCGCGCGCGTGGTTCAAGCTCACCCATCGCGATCTCGGGCCGCAGGCGCGCTACCTCGGCAAGGACGTGCCCAGCCAGACCTTCGGCTGGCAGGACCCATTGCCCAAGCCCGGCTTCGCTGCGCTCGGCGAGGCGGACCAGCGCGCGCTCAAGGCGCGGCTGCTGGCCTCGGGCCTGACCGCGCCGCAGTTGGTGCGCACCGCCTGGGCCTCGGCGTCGACCTTCCGCGGCACCGACATGCGCGGCGGCGCCAACGGCGCGCGCCTGCGGCTGGAGCCGCAGCGCGGCTGGGCGGTCAACGATCCGGCCGAGCTGGCGCAGGCGCTGGACAAGCTCGATGCGGTGCAGCGCGAGTTCGCGAAGTCCGGCAAGCAGGTCTCGCTGGCCGACCTGATCGTGCTCGGCGGCAACGCCGGCATCGAGCAGGCCGCGGCCAAGGCCGGCTACACGGTGACGGTGCCGTTCGCGCCGGGCCGCGTCGATGCCGCGCAGGAGCAGACCGATGTCGCCTCCTTCGCTCATCTCGAGCCCAAGGCCGACGGCTTCCGCAACTACTACACGGCCGCGGCCGGGCTCGATCCGGCCGCGGCGCTGGTCGACAAGGCCGATGCGCTCGACCTGACCGTGGCGGAGATGACGGCGCTGGTCGGCGGCCTGCGCGCGATCGGCGCCAACGCCGGCCGCTCGACCGCCGGCGTGCTCACCGCTACGCCGGGGCAGCTCGACAACGCGTTCTTCGTCAATCTGCTGTCGATGGACACGGTGTGGTCGAAGTCGGCCGCGGCGCCGGGTCTGTACGAAGGCAAGGACCGCGCGTCCGGCGCGGCGAAGTGGACGGCGACGCCGGTCGACCTGGTGTTCGGCTCCAACTCCGAACTGCGCGCGGTGGCGGAGGTTTACGCGTCCGACGACGCCAAGCGCAAGTTCGTCGACGACTTCGTCCGCGCCTGGGCCAAGGTCATGAACGCCGACCGCGGCTGAGCGGGCTTGGGCGAAAGGGCTCGGTCGGGCGGTGCGCGCCCGACCGTGTCCGCGGGCCGCTTCGATGATGGCTTGTTTGAGGGCATCGCAGCGGGAGCGATGCGATGCGCGCGGAGTTTCGCGCCGTCGTCCTGTGCAAGGGGGGCGGCGGCGCGAGGATGGTCGGCGCGTCGTGCGGGCGTCGGTCGTGGCACGGCGATCTGGCACAAAGGCGTCGGGCCTGAAGGCCCTCCCACAAGAGCACGCGGCGCCGGGCGGCTCAAGGTCCTTCCACAGGAGCGCGCAGCGTCGGGCCGCTCAAGGCCCTACCACATGGGCGTGAAGCGCCGGGGCGCTCAGCGCCCGGGTTCGTCGTCCCAGAGGATCTTGTGCAGTTGCAGTTGGAAACGCACCGGCAGGCGGTCGGCGACGATCCAGTCGGCGAGGTCGCGCGGGCGCACTTGGTGGAAACTCGGCGAGAACATCACCGCGCACACCGCGGTCAGGCCGTGTTCGGCGACGATCGCCTTCGACCACTCGTAGTCCTCGCGGCTGCAGATCACGAACTTGATCTGGTCGCGCGCGCTCAGCAGCGCGAGGTTGCTCCACAGGTTGCGGTGCGCTTCCTTGGAGTCGGGCGTCTTGATGTCGAGCACGCGCGACACGCGCGCATCGACCGGGCCGATGTCGATCGCGCCGGAGGTCTCCAGCGAGACCTCATAGCCGGCGTCGCACAAGCGCTTCAGCAGCTCGATGCAGCGCTTCTGCGCCAGCGGCTCGCCGCCGGTCACGCAGACGTGGCGGGCGCCGTGGCTGGCGACCTCGGCCAGGATCGACTCGTACGTCCACCACTCGCCGCCGTGGAAGGCGTAGGCGGTGTCGCAGTACTGGCAGCGCAGCGGGCAGCCGGTCAGGCGCACGAACACCGTCGGCCAGCCGATGCTGTCGGATTCGCCTTGCAGCGACAGGAAGATTTCGGTCAGCCGCAAGCGCTCGGAGGACGGCGCGGCGGCCGTCTCGGAGACAACGGCAGCGTTCACGATGGGACTCAGTTGCGCAGCCGGCTCAGCTGGATCGCGTTGAGGCGATCGGCGGCCGTGCGCGCGGCGTCGGTACCGGGATACCGGTTGGCCACGTCGGCGAGCGTGCGCTCGGCGGCGTCGACCTGTTTCAGCCCGAACTGGGCCAGACCGACCTTGAGCAGGGCCCCGGCGGCCTTGTCGTGGGTCGGATAGCGGTCGAGCAGGGACTGGAACTGCTCCTGCGCGAGCTGGTAGTTCTGGGTGACGTAGTAGCTCTCGCCCAGCCAATACAGCGCGTTGGGCGTGTAGGTGCCGTTCGGGTGCGCGGCCAGGAATTCCTGGAACAGGCGCGCCGATTCGACGTACTGGCCGCCCTTGAGCGCGTTGAACGCGGCGTCGTAGGCCGCGCGCTCGTCGCCGCCCTGGGCCAGCAGGCCCGGATCGCCGTGCACGCTGGGCGCGCTGTCCTTCACCGCCGGCGACGGCGGCGAAGGCTTGGCGGCGGACGCCTGCGGACCCGGCGCGGCGGCGGCGGGCGCGCCGCTTTCGAGCCGGTTGAGGCGGTTGTCGGTGTCCAGGTACTGCGCCTTGCCCGATTCCTGCAGCTGGCGGTTCTGCTGCTGCAATTCCTCGACCTGCGCGCGCAGCGCCTGCATTTCCGACTTGAGCTGGTTGACCTGGTTGAGCAGGTCCATGTTGGCCTGGTTGTCGGACGCGCGCTGTTCCAGCACCGCGACCCGGTCGGCCAGGCTCGCGCGCTGGGCAAAAGCGGGCGTGGCGGCCGCAAGGGCCGCCACGACTGCCAAGGCTAGTACGAACTTGCGCTCTGCGGACTTCAGCATCGCGGGTCAGCCTCGTCTGGGTTGCTTCGGAAAGTCGAGCCGCCGATCACTTGGCGGTGTAGACGATCTCGACGCGACGGTTCTTGGCCCAGCAGTCTTCGTTCGAGTCGGTGCAGACCGGACGCTCTTCGCCGTAGGACACCACGGTGATCTGGCTGCCCGAGGCGCCGTTGGCCTGGATGGCCGACGACACGGCATTGCCGCGACGCTCGCCCAGGCCCAGGTTGTACTCGCGGCTGCCGCGCTCGTCGGCGTTGCCTTCCAGGGTCATGCGCGAGGACGGACGGTCGCGCAGGTACTTGGCGTGGCAGCCGACGATGGCCTGGAACTCCGGCTTCAGCGAATCCTGGTCGAGGTCGAAGTAGACCACGCGCTGGCGCAGGCAGGCGTCGGTGTCCAGGTCGTTCGGGCCGTAGGCGCCGGAGGCGACCGGGCCGGTGCTGTCGCCGGGCTGGGTGGTGGTCGAACCCGGGCCGGTATCGGTCGGCGCGGTTTCCTTGACCTTCTTCGAGCAGGCGACGGCCGCGGTGCAGAGCACGGCGGCGAGCAGGATGCGGGCAGCGTTGTTCATGGGTATTCCTCGTCAGTGTGTAACGTGGGGCAGGAGTCGTTCGGGGAGCTGTTGCAGGCGTGGTGCTCGGCGCTACCGGCGCGGCTGCGAGCCGGCGCGATGAGGGCCCGCCGGCGCGTCAGCGCGGCAGGCGGTAGGGCCCCCAGGCCGGTTCGCGCACGTCGCCGTCGGCGAGCACCAGGCGCTGGCGCACCCGGGCATCGGCGGAAACGGCATAGAGCACGCCACGGCGTCCTTCGCGCGCAGCATAAATGATCATGGACGCGTTCGGGGCAAAGCTCGGCGATTCGTCCAGCGAGCCCGGCGACAGGGTGCTCCACAGGGCGCCGCCGGTGCTGGAATCCATCATCGCGATCCGGTAGGTGTTGCCCGCGCCCTGGGCGGTGGCGATCTTCTTGCCGTCGAAGGACACGCTGGCGCTGGCGTTGTAGCTGCCCTGGAAGGTGACCCGGGTGGCGCTGCCGCCGCTGGTCGCGACGGAGTAGATCTGCGGCTTGCCGCCGCGGTCGGAGGTGAAATAGATCTTGTTGCCGTCGGCCGACCAGGTCGGCTCGGTGTCGATGCCGAAGTGGTTGGTCAGCTGGGTCAGCGCCTTGCTGCCGAGGTCCATCACGTAGATCTCGGGGTTGCCGCTGCGCGATAGGGTCAGGGCCAGGCGGCGGCCGTCGGGCGAGAACGCCGGGGCGCCGTTGATGCCGCGGAACTTGGCCACCAGTTCGCGGCTGCCGGTGCCGATGTTCTGGATGTAGATCGAGGAATTGCCGCCCTCGAAGCTGACGTAGGCCAGGCGGTTGCCGTCCGGGCTCCACGACGGCGACAGCAGCGGCTCGGGCGAGCGCACCACGGTCTGCGGGTTGTAGCCGTCGGAGTCGGCGACCATCAGCGCGTAGTTGCTGCCGCGGCCGACGCCGGTCGCGGTGACATAGGCGATGCGGGTGAAGAACGCGCCGCGCACGCCGGTGATCTTCTCGTAGACCGCGTCGGCGACCTGGTGGGCGACGTCGCGCATGGCGTTGGCGCGCGCGGTCAGGGCGAAGCCGAGCAGGCGCTGCTGCTTGCCCACGTCGTACAGCTCGTACTCGACCCGATAGCTGCCGGCGCCGGCGTCGAGCACGCGGCCGACCACGATGAAGTCCTGGTTGAGCGCGCGCCAGTCGGGGAAGCTGATCTCGCTGCCGCGGGTCGGCTTGGCCGCCATCTGCTCGACCGGCAGGCCGCGGAACTGGCCGGAGCGGTTGAGGTCGTTGCGGACCACTTCGGCGATGTCGGTCGGCGGAGCCGCGCCGCCGCCCTGGTAGGGCATGGGCACCACGGCGATCGGAGTGGCCGAAGCCAGGCCGCCGACGATGTCGATCTCCAACCCCTTCTGCTGGGCAGACGCGGCGAGGGGAAGCAGGACGGCGAGCAGCGTGGCCAGCCAGCGCAGGGGTCGTTTCATCGGCACTCCGTGAGAATCCAACGGGGGTTTGTTCAGGTTCGGCATTGTTAACGCTGTTGGGTGAACGTGGGCTCAAAACCCGGCGTCAATTTACGTTTCAGTGCGTTAGCGGCGTCCGGACGCCGGCGAATGGCGCACAAAACGTGCAGCGAACGCCCGCGATCGGCAGCAAGCGACGCGGCGGGGCAAGCGCCCTGCCCGCCCGGCCGCCCGTTCAGCCAGCGGCCCGAGCCGACACGGCGCGGCCGTGCGGCGGCGCGTTCGGCCGCCGCGTTCAGCGATCGCGCATGCGCTGCCACCAGCGCTTGAGCCGGCTCTCTTCCCGTTCCTTGGGATCGTCGGGTTCGGCCACGCGCAGGCTCAGCCGCAACACCGGCCGGAACACCTGCTGGTAGCCCTGGTACGGCAGCGGGCTGGCCGCGCGCGCGGCCGCCAGCAGGCTGTCGCGGTCGCCCGGGTCGAGGTCGCAGGGCTGGATCGTGCGCACCGACACCAGCTTGCCGCCCGGCGCTTGGGTCAGCTCCAGCGTGCAGGCGCTGTCGGCGGCGGCGCTGGCGGGCGCCTGCCAGTGCTGGCCGATGGCCTGGCGCAGCACTTCGTAGTAACGCAGTTGGTTTTGCGGCAGGCAGTGCTCGGGCGTGTCGCAGGCGCGGCCGATCTCGGCCGCCAGGGCCGGCATCGCGGCCAGGCCGGCGGCCACGGCGGCGATGCGCGCGAACGAGCGGGCCGCGGCGCGCATCAGCGGTCCTCGGCGCGGAAGTTCAGGATCAGGCTGCGCTGGAACACGCTCTCGAAGCCGGCGTAGGGCAAGGGCTGGGCCTTGAGCACCGCGGCCTCGACCGAGCGTCGGCCGGCCTCGTCGTAGGCGCACGGCTCGATCACTTCCACCGCGATCACCTGGCCGCCGGGCAACTGGCGGATGTTGAGCCGGCACGCCGCGCCGAGCGGAACCGAATCCGGGCGGGTCCACTTGTTCTTGATCGCCGACTGCAGCGCCGCCTGGTAGCGCGCGAGCAGGCCGGTGTCGGTGCCCTGGTTGCCGGCCTGCTGCGCCGGCGCGGTCGCCGCGGCGGTCTGGCTGGCCTGGCTGGCGCGACGGTCGGCGAGCTGCTGCAGCTTCTGCTCGGCCAGGTTCTGCTCGCGCTGCAGGCGCGCGCGCTCGCGGCGGATCTCCTCGAGCTTCTTCTGCCGCTCGGCTTCCTGCTGCTCGGCCAGGCGCTGCTTCTGCTGCGCTTCTTCCTGGCGTTTCTGCTCGGTCAGGTCGACCTGTTCCTGGCGCGCCTTGGCGTCCTGCAGCTTCTTGTCCTCGGCCGGATTCGGCGTCGGCGTGTCGACCACCTGCTCCTGGCTGGTGGCGTCGGGCACCGGGATGAAGTCCTGCGGCGACTGCTGCTGCGGCGACACCGCATCCTGCGGCTTGGGCTCGGCGACCGGTTGCGGCAGCGGCTCGGCCTCTTCGGGCTCCGGCTCGGGCTGCGGCTGCGGGACCGGCTCGACCTTGCTGCGCAGGGTGCGCTGCATCGCCGCCGACAGGTCGCTCATCTCGGCCAGTTCGGTCGACACCGGCGAGCCGGCGGCCGACACCGCGCCGCTGTTCCAGTTCAGCAGCGCACTGACGATCAACGCCGCGATCAGCAGGCCGTGCAGCAGCACGACCAGGATCGCGGCCTGGACCGAGTCGGCGCGGGTCTCCCTCATTTCCTGCCCTTCTCGGGCTGGCTGATGAGGCTGACTTTCTCGACGCCGGCGCTCTGCAGGATGTTCATCGCATCCATGACCGGCTGGTAGTTGGCGCGGCCGTCGCCGGCGATGTAGACCTGCAGCTTCTCTTTGTCGTTCTGCTTGACGATGGCGCCGACCTTGGCGGCCAGGTCCTGCGCGGTCACCGCTTCCTTGTTGCCGGCCTTGACCGTGAGGAAGAAATTGCCGGCTTCGTCGACCTGGACCACGACCGGATCGGTCTTGGTGTTGCTCGACTTGGCG
The DNA here is from genome assembly GCF_023617245.1 of Lysobacter enzymogenes. NCBI lineage: Bacteria > Pseudomonadati > Pseudomonadota > Gammaproteobacteria > Lysobacterales > Lysobacteraceae > Lysobacter > Lysobacter enzymogenes. The sequence continues at coordinate 1,366,747 of NZ_CP067396.1, read as the reverse complement.
TTGGACTTGGGCAGGTCGACGTCGACGCCGAGCGTCAGCAGCGGCGCGGTGACCATGAAGATGATCAGCAGCACCAGCATGACGTCGATGTACGGCACGACGTTGATGTCGGCCTTGAGCTTGCGCTTGTTGGGGCGGCGGATGGTGCCGGACATGGCGGGTTCCTCTGGTGGCGCCTGATCAGGCGGGGCGCGGCGCCGTCGTAGCGCTCGGCGCGCGCCCGCGGCGCGGGCTGTGCGGTGCGGAAGGGATCGCCCGCATCACTCGTCCAGGTGGGCCTGCCGCTGCAGGATCGAGGAGAACTCCTCGGAGAACGCGTCGTAACGCACCGCCAGCCGCTCCACGCCGGTGGCGAAGCGGTTGTAGGCCCACACCGCCGGGATCGCCACGAACAGGCCCATCGCGGTCGCCAGCAGCGCCTCGGAGATGCCCGGGGCGACGTCGGCGATGCCGACCTGCTTGGACGCGGAGACCAGCGAGTGCATCGTCACCATGATGCCGAACACGGTGCCGACCAGGCCGATGTACGGCGAGGTCGAGCCGATGTTGGCCAGCAGTTCCAGGTTGTGCTCCAGGCCGTCGACCTCGCGCGAGCCGGTCGCGCGCATGGCGCGCTGGGCGCCTTCGATCTGGGCGCGGGCGTCGACGCCGCGGCGCTGGCGCACGCGGTTGAACTCGCGGAAACCGGCCTCGAAGATCGCCTCCAGGCCGCCGATGTTGCGCGCCCGCTCGGTGGTGCCGGCATAGAGCTTGGACAGTTCGGCGCCCGACCAGAAGCGTTCCTCGAAATGATCGGCCTCGGCCTTGGCGCGGCGGATCACCTTCCACTTGCGGAAGATGATGAACCACGAGGTCAGCGAGGCGACCACCAGCAGCGCCATGATGAACTGCACCGGCAGGCTGGCCTTGATCACCAGGTCCAGCAGGCTGAATTCCGCGGCGGCCTGGCCGGCGGCGGCGGCGCCCTGGGTCACCGCCTGGGTGGCTTCCTCCGGCAAGGCTTGCACAGTCGTGGCCAGAAGCGCGATCAGCGATGACGTCATGCTCGGTTCTCCGTCGCCCGGCGCGCGGGCTTGTGTGGGGCGTGCGGCGCGTCGGGAGTCAACGGGCCGCAGGGTGTCGTGGGGTTGGAGCGCGTGGGGTTGGAGCGCTTGGGGTTGAAGCAGGGTGGGGGCGAAGCTGGGGATCGGGATGGCGCGGGTTTTACTACCGGGTGCGTGAAGCCGCCTGCAACGCGTCCGGTTGCGGCGCTTCCTGCGCCTGCAGCTGCGCGTGCAGCGCCGGCGGGATCGGGCACGGGCGCAGGTGCTGCGCGTCGACCGCGGCGACCTTCACTTCGGCCTCGACCAGCCGCTGCGCGCCGCGCATCACCCGCTGGGCGAAGACCAGGCTGGCGCGGCGGCAGCGCACGAGCTGCACGGTGACCTGCAGTTCGTCGTCCAGCCGCGCGGGCGCGAGGAAGCCGATCTGCATGCCGGCGACCACGAACAGCAGCCCGTGCTCGCGGCGCAGGCCGTCCTGGCCGTAGCCCAGGGCGCGCACCCATTCGCTGCGCGCGCGCTCCATGAAGGCCACGTACTGGGCGTGGTACACCAGCCCGCCGGCGTCGGTATCTTCCCAATAGACGCGTGTCGGCCAACTGAATAAGCCGGGAACCGCGCCGGAACCCGGCTCGGGCGCGCTCATGCGCGATCTCCGCGCGGGCCGGCCGCGGCGGGCGTCGAAACGGTCGCCATCAGAACAATTCTCCCGGCTCGCCCGGCCGCTCGCGCGGGTCCAGGCCGAGGTGGCGGTAGGCGCGCGAGGTGGCCATGCGGCCGCGCGCGGTGCGGATCAGGTAGCCCTGCTGGATCAGGAACGGCTCGATCACGTCCTCGAGCGTGCCGCGTTCCTCGCTCAGCGCGGCCGCCAGCGATTCCACCCCGACCGGGCCGCCGTCGAAGGACTCGATGATGATCTTGAGCAGGCGCCGGTCGAGGTCGTCGAAGCCTTCCGGGTCGACCTTGAGCATGGCCATCGCCGCATCGGCCACGGCGCGGTCGATGTGGCCCTCGGCGCGGACCTGGGCGTAGTCGCGCACCCGCCGCAGCAGCCGGTTGGCGATGCGCGGGGTGCCGCGCGAACGCTTGGCGATCTCGGCCGCGCCCTGGGCCTCGCAGGCGATGCCGAGGATCTGCGCCGAGCGGCGCACGATCTTGGTCAGTTCCTCGGCGTTGTAGAACTCCAGCCGCTGGACGATGCCGAAGCGGTCGCGCAGCGGCGCGGTCAGCAGGCCGGCGCGGGTGGTCGCGCCGATCAGGGTGAACGGCGGCAGGTCGATCTTGATCGAGCGCGCCGCGGGGCCCTCGCCGATCATGATGTCGATCTGGTAGTCCTCCATCGCCGGGTACAGCACTTCCTCGACCAGCGGCGAGAGGCGGTGGATTTCGTCGACGAACAGCACGTCGTGCGGTTGCAGGTTGGTCAGCAGCGCGGCCAGGTCGCCGGCCTTCTCGATCACCGGGCCGGAGGTCTGGCGCAGGTTGACGCCCAGTTCGTTGGCGATGACGTGGCTCAGCGTGGTCTTGCCCAGGCCCGGCGGACCGAAGATCAGCACGTGGTCGAGCGCCTCGCCGCGGTGCTTGGCGGCCTCGATGTAGATCTTGAGCTGCTCGCGCACCGGCTGCTGGCCGAGGTATTCGTCCAGGCGCTTGGGCCGGATCGAGGCCTCCAGGGCGTCGTCTTCGCGGGTGGCGCCGGAGCCGATGATGCGCTGATCGTTCATGCGGCTATGTTCGCATGGGACGGGGCGCGGGCGCAGTGGCGCGAGCCATCGGATCGACGCGGCGCGCGCTGTGGACAAGTGCGCCGCCCCGCCGCGGCGCGAACCGCCGGACGCCGGCCGCGGCTACTCCAGTTCGCCCCGGCGCAGGTCGGCGAAGAAGCGGTGGAAGTCGCGGGCGCGATAGTTCGCCACCAGTTCGCCGAAGTATTCGAAATAGACGACCTCGGGTTCCTGCTGCGGACCGCGCTCGCGGTAGTCCAGGCACAGCAGCCATTCGATGTTGTGCGAGGCCAGGATCAACAGGCGCTCGCAGCCGGCGTAGTTGCGGACGAAGCCGTACAGCGCATCGCTGCCCTGAAAATCTGCGGCCCAGTCGGCCAGCGTGCGCAGGTCGGCGAGCGCGGCCACGCTGTCGCCGGGGACGACGCTTTCCCAGTCGTACAGGTGCCAGGACGGCTGACGCCGCAGCGGCGCCCAGACGAATTCGGTGCTGCCGCCGTCCTGGCGCAGGTACAGCGCGCGCAGCAGCGCGGGCAGGCGCAGGCCCAGGCGCGCCTCGGCGGCGGCGAGCGCGGCTTCGTCGGCCGGCGCGGCGGCGTCGGCCCAGTAGCCCGGGCCGCTCCAGAACGTGTCCAGGCTCGGCGGGCGCGGATCGCAGCGCAGCCGTTGCCGCGGGTCGTGGCGCGCCTGCAGGGCCGGGTTCCAGTATTGGATTTCGACCAGGTCGGCCAGGAACGCAGTGTGATCGGGATACTCGCGCAGGCGCTGGCGCTGGTCGGTCAGCACGATGCGCGGTTCGCCGCCGGCGCTGTAGTCCAGGCAGAGAGTGCCGTTGTCCTCGCCCAGGGCGATCGCGATCAGGCGGCTGTCGTCGGCGGCCAGCGCAGCGAAGGCGTCGTCGCGGTAGTCCTCGCGCCGGCGCAGCTCCGCCAGCGAGAACCACTCGGCCAGCGGCAGCAGCCGCGCGCGCGGAACCAGCCAGTCGGCGTCGATCCAGTCCTCGCTGTGCAGCGACGCGGCCCGCGCCATCCGCACCGCGCCGCCGTCGTAGCGCGCGTACAGGACGCGCAGCCACGGCGGCAGTTCGATCCCCAGCCGCGCCTGGACCGCAGCGATGTCGTCGGCGCCGGCCGCGGCCCGGCCGAGATTGCCGGCCTCGTCCCAGAACGTGTCCAGGCTCGGCGCGCGGCCATAGACGCGCCAGTCCAGGACGCTGCCGGCCATCTCAGATCTCGACCTGCGCGCCCAACTCGACCAGTCGGTTGCCCGGTATGCGGAAGAACCCGGTCGCCGGCGCTGCGTTGCGGTGCATGAAGGCGAACAAACGGTCGCGCCAGATCGGCATGCCGCGGTGGCGGCTGGCGACCACGGTCTCGCGGCTGGCGAAATACGTGGTGTCCATCGGATCGAAGTAGATGCCGCCGGCGTCGCAGGAGCGCATCAGCGCCAGCGGCACGTCGGGCACTTCCATGAAGCCGAAGCGGATCAACACGCGGTAGAAGTCGTTGCCGATGGCCTCGATCTTGAGCCGCTTCTCCTTCGGCGCGTACGGCACGCCGAGGGTTTCCACGGTCAGGAACACGTTGCGCTCGTGCAGGACCTTGTTGTGTTTGAGGTTGTGCAGCAGCGCGTGCGGCACCACGCCCTTGTCGGCGGTCATGAAGATCGCCGTGCCCGGCACCCGCACCGGCGGCGCCAGCATCAGGCCCGGCAGGAAGCTGTCGAGCGAGATGCCTTCCTTGCGCACTTCCTCGTGCAGCAGTTCGCGGCCGCGGCGCCAGGTGCGCAGCAGGGTGAACACGATCAGGCCCAGCGCCAGCGGGAACCAGGCGCCGTCGAAGAACTTGGCGCCGTTGGCGATGACGAAGCCGACGTCGACCACGAAGAACAGCACGCACAGCGGCAGCACCCACTTGCGCCAGCGCGGCCACAGCGCGCGCGCGACCAGGGCCAGCAGCAGGGTGTCGATCAGCATCGTCGCCGACACCGAGATGCCGTAGGCGGTGGCTAGCGCGGTCGAACTGCGGAACGCCAGGACCACGGTGATGACCGCGATCGCCAGGATCCAGTTGATGTACGGCACGTAGATCTGGCCGATGGTGCTCGACGAGGTATGCTTGATCTGCATGCGCGGGATGTAGCCCAGCTGCATGGCCTGGCGCGACACCGAGTACGCGCCGGTGATGACCGCTTGGGAGGCGATCACCGCGGCCATCGTCGCCAGCACGATCATCGGGTACAGCGCCCACGACGGCACCGATTCGAAGAACGGGTTGACCACCGCGCGCGGATGGTTCAGCACGAACGCGCCCTGGCCGAGGTAGTTCAGCATCAGGCTCGGCAGCACCATGATGTACCAGGCGTAGCGGATCGGCTTGGCGCCGAAGTGGCCCATGTCGGCGTACAGCGCCTCGCCGCCGGTCACCGCCAGCACCACCACGCCCAGGATCAGCACCGACTGCGCGCCGTGCTCGATGAAGAAGCGCACGCCCCACATCGGGTTCAGCGCCCTGAGCACTTCCGGACCCTGGATGATGTTGTAGACGCCGATCGCCGCGAGCGACACGAACCAGATCATGGTGATCGGCCCGAACACCTTGCCGACCTTCTCGGTGCCGAAGCGCTGGGCCAGGAACACCATCACCAGGATCAAGACGGTGATCGGCACGATGAAGCGGTGCAGGCCGGGCGCGGCGACCTCCAGGCCCTCGACCGCGCCGAGCACCGAGATCGCCGGAGTGATGACGCTGTCGCCGAAGAACAGCGAGGCGCCGAAGATGCCGAGGATGCCGACCACGTACGCCGAGCGCCCGCCCTTGGCCAGCGTGCGCTGGGCCAGGGTCATCAGCGCCATGATCCCGCCTTCGCCGTCGTTGTCGGCGCGCATGATGATGGTGACGTACTTGACCGTCACCACGATCATCAGCGCCCAGAACACCAGCGACAGGATGCCGAGCACCGTGTCGTGGTTGCTGGTGAGGTGGAAGTGCGGCGAGAACGCTTCCTTCAGCGTGTACAGCGGACTGGTGCCGATGTCGCCGAAGACGACGCCAATCGCGCCGACGACCAGCCCGGGAAGCCCCTGTTTGGGCCCGTGATGGCCTGAGCCGTGTCCGTTCGCGCCGTCGTGGCCGTGAGCGTGCTTGGCGTGCTTGTCGGAAGAGGGAACGGTAGAAGACATTGTCGTCAGATTCCGGGCGGTGTCCGCCGTGGGCTCAACGCAGCGCGGACTGTAGCGCCTTGCGGATGATGGCGGCGGCATCGTCGCCGGCGGCGGTGGCCTCGCGGGCCATGCGCGCGGCTTCGGCCGGCTTGTAGCCCAGTTGCTGCAGGGCGATCACGGCTTCGCTCTGCGGATCGGCCGGCAGGCCGCCGCTGGGCAGGGTCGCGCCGGCGCCGATGAGGTCGGCGGCGCGGTCGCGCAGTTCCACCACCATGCGCTCGGCGGTTTTCTTGCCGATGCCGGGGATGCGGGTCAGCGCGGTGACGTCGCCGGCCTGGACCTGGCGCGCGAACTCGTCCACCGACACGCCCGAAAGCACCGCCAGCGCGATCTTGGCGCCGATCCCGCTGACCTTCTGCACGTCGCGGAACAGCCGGCGCTCGCTCTCGCGCAGGAAGCCGTACAGCGACACGCTGTCTTCCTTCTGCGCGTAATGGGTGAACAAGGCGACCTCGCGGCCGACGTCGGGCAGGTCGTAGAACGTGCTCATCGGCGCTTCGAGCTCGTAGCCCACGCCATGCACGTCGACCACCAGCCACGGCGGCTGCTTGTGCGCCAGGATGCCTTTGAGGCGACCGATCACGATGCGACTCCGAAAAGACCGTGCCGCGCGCCATGACCGGCGCGCGGCGAAACAAGGGAGAAAGAGGAAGAAACGCGCGGACGGCTACGAAGGACAACGCGGTCGCGCGCGCGGGTCCCTACCCCGCGCGCCGCGCACGACGCGGCAACGACCCGGACGGCGGCCATCTCAGGCGCCGCGCCTGCGCAGCTGGTGGGTGGCGATGCCGGTGCGCTGGGCCGTGGCGCTCATATGGGCATGGGTCAGCGCGACCGCAAGCGCGTCGGCGGCGTCGGCCTGCAGCTTCACTTCGGGCAGGTTCAGCAACAGCCGCACCATGTGCTGGACCTGCTGCTTGTCGGCGGCGCCGCGGCCGACCAGCGACTGCTTGATGACCCGCGGCGGGTACTCGCTGATCGGGATGCGCCGGCGCACCACCGTGGCCAGGGCGGCGCCGCGGGCGTGGCCGAGCTTGAGCGCGGAAGTCGCGGACTTGTCCATGAACACCGTCTCGATCGCGACCTGGGTCGGCGCGAACTCGTCCAGCGCCGCTTCCAGGCCCTCGCACAGCAGGCCCAGGCGCGAAGGGAAGTCCTCGGCGTCGAGCAGCTTGAGCGCGCGCGCGGCCACGTAGGTGCAGCGGCCGTCGGCGGCGACGTCGATCACGCCCAGGCCGGTGCGCTGCGAGCCGGGATCGATGCCCAGGATGCGCACGCTGGCCGCGGTGGGGCTGCGGGTTGTGGAAGTCGCCATCGGCTAGCGCTGGCGCAGCGCGGTGCCCGGGGCGGTCGCGCGCTCGGCGCGGCCGCGGCCCTGGGCGCCGCGGCTACGCATACGCGTCCTCGCCGAGGTCGGCGTTGGAATAGACGTTCTGCACGTCGTCCATGTCTTCCAGCCAGTTGAGCAGCTTGACCACCTGCTGGGCGGTCTCGCCGTCCACGGCGCTGGTGTTGTCGGCGCGGAAGGTCACTTCGGCCTGGCCGGGCGCGAGGCCGGCCGCTTCCATCGCCGCCTTGACCGCGGCGAAGGCGTCGGGCGCGGTCAGCACGTCGATCGAGCCGTCGTCGGGATAGACGATCACGTCGTCGGCGCCGGCGTCGATGGCGACCTCGGTGATCTTCTCTTCGTCCGAACCGGCCTCGAACCACAGCACGCCGCGCTTGGCGAACATGAAGGACACCGAGCCGTCGGTGCCGAGGTTGCCGCCGAACTTGCTGAAGGCGTGGCGCACGTCGGCCACGGTGCGGACCTTGTTGTCGGTCAGGCAGTCGACGATCACCGCCACGCCGCCGGGGGCGTAGCCCTCGTAGCGCACTTCCTCGTATTCCACGCCTTCCAGCGCGCCGGTGGCCTTCTTGATCGCGCGCTCGATCACGTCCTTGGACATGTTCGCCGACAGGCCCTTGTCGACCGCGGTGCGCAGCGCCGGATTGCCGTTGGGATCGCCGCCGCCGCGGCGCGCGGCCACGGAGATCTCGCGGATGATCTTGGTGAAGATCTTGCCGCGACGCGCGTCTTCGGCGTTCTTGCGTGCTTCGATCGACGGACCTCTACCCATGGCGTTACCGGCTTGTGTTTGGAAAGCGGGCGATTTTACCCGATCGGTCCTGGTCGCGGACTCGAAAACGCGTTCCGCCGGGCGGCGGCGAACGCCCGGGCGCCGGGCCGGCCGCTCAGTCGCCGAAGCGGCCGCGACGGAAGAAGGCCTCGGTCATGCGCGCGGCCTGCGCCGAGAACAGCAGGCCGCTGTGGCTGGCCGGGATGACCGCGTGCGCGGCCAGCCCCGCCAGGCGGGTCTCGGCGACCGCGACGGTGCCGTCGCTGTCGCCGTCGAAACGGCCGAACCAGCGCCCCAGCCCATGCGGGGTGCGGCCGGCGATCAGGCCGACCTGGGCCTGGCCCTGCCACGGCGGGCAGCCCTCCAGCAGCAGCGCGGCGGCGCGGCCGAGCATCGGCGCGCTCCAGGCGTGGCGCGACAGGCCGTCGGCGGCGGAGCTGCCGAGCAGCGGCGAGCCCAGGCACACCACCCGGCGCACCGGCAGGTCGGGGTGCTGTTGCAGGGCGCGCAGGGTCATCAGGCCGCCCAGGCTGTGGGCGAGCACGTGCGCGGGCGCGCGACGCAGGCTCTCGACCAGCTTGGGCACGACCGCGTCCGGGCCGGCGGCGGCGCCGGCATAAGCGAAGGTCTCGGGCTGGAAGCCGGCCGCGGCCAGGCGCGCGCCGAGCCAGGCCATCGACACGCCGGGCATCCAGATGCCGTGCAACATCACGATCCTGCGGAGATTCGGCGTTCGGGCCATGGCCTGCGGCGGTCAGCGGGGACCCGGTCACTATCGGGTCGGCGCCGGCGGGGGCCAAGGGGGGCCGGCGCGGGCGGCGGGCGGGCGCTCAGCTGCGGGTGGGCGGCGGTAGCGCGAAGCCAGGCTGTCACGGAAGTCGCGCGGGCAGCGCGGTTACAATCGTTCAGCCAAGCCGTACCGGCTTCACGGTTCGATGCGGCCCAACCAGGCCCGCGTCTCGACCCAGCCCCGCCCCGGGCAGCCGGGCGAGCCGCCCTGCCAGGGCAGTCAAGCCCTGTCGATGCGATATCCGTCATGAAAATGCGATGGATGTCATCGAAAGACAAATGTGAAACAGGCTGGCACTCATACTGTGACACCGTGCAAATATTGCACGGCGCCCGCATCGCAGGATGCGCGCCACCCGCCGCCGACGGTACCCCGCATGGCCCCGCGCTCCCCCGCCCTGCCCATCGCCAACGTGCTCGCCTCGGCGCTGCTCGCGGCGGTGGCGATGTACACGGTGGCGCCGGTGTCCTGCGCGCAGCCCGGCCATCCCGGACCGCTGCACCCGGTGCACATGTTCCTCGACCGCGCCGGCGCCCGGCTGGAGCGCAGCTACCCACAGTTGATGCAGTGGTCGCCGGCGCGCTGGGTCTCGCCGCGCCGGATCGACTGCCGCTGCACCCAGCCCGTCGCGCCGGCGGCGCCGGCCCCGGCCGCCGCCGCGCTGCGCTGGCCCGGCCCGCTGCGCCAGGCCGTACAGGCGCTGCCCTGGGCCGGCTGAACCGACGCGGCCCGCGTCGCGTTTCGCAGCGGCCGCGGCGCACATAAGCGCGAAACATCATGTAACCGCGGCGCGGACCGCGGCCGATCCGCGTGCGCTATCACGTTCGTGCGCGCGGGCGCCCCTCTAGATTCGCGCGGCGCCCGGCGTGGGCGCGCACCATGGAGCGGTTATGAATCGATCCTCGTGGTTCCTGGCGCTGGCAGTGGCGCTCGCGCCGATGCTGGCCGCGCAGGCGGCCCCGCCGCGGGTCAGCAACGGCCTCGTCGGCGAATGGCACCTGGACCTGTCCGGCACCAGCGCCCCCGACACCAGCGGCTACGGCCGCAACGGCAGCGTGATCGGCGGCGCGGCCTCGTCCTGGGGCTGGCTCGGCAGCGCCGCCGACCTCAGCGGCGGCAAGTACATCGAAGTGCCGAACTCGGCCAACCTCAACGTCGGCACCGGCAGCTTCACCGTCGCCGCGTGGGTGCGGCTGGCCGCGCCGGGCTCGTCGGGGGTCAAGACCCTGATCGAGAACCGCGGCGACGGCAGCGGCCGCGGCTATTCGTTCGGCATCGACCAGGGCCGCAACGTGCTGTTGCAGCTCAACGACGGCAGCACGTGGGGCAACTACGTCTCCGATGGCAGCGTGAGCCTCGCGGCGAACCGCTGGCACCACATCGCCGCGGTGGTCAACCGCAGCAGCGCGCCGTACACGATCTCGTTCTACGTCGACGGACGCCGCGCCACCGGCCAGCCGACGCCGATGGCCGGCAACCTCGACAACACCACCCGGCCGTTCATGATCGGCGGGCACATCAGCTCGCCTTCGTACCGCTTCAACGACCGCGCCGACGAAGTGCTGGTCTACAACCGCGCGCTGCCGGCCGACGCCAGCGGCGGCCTGGGCGACATCATGTTCCCCGGCCGCACCAACTATCAGCCGACCTACTGGAACGACGGCGGCACCCGCCAGCGCTACAACAATTGCTACAACTACGCCAACGGCCGCGCCACCAACACCTTCGCCCAGCCCGGCCGCGCCGCCAGCGCGCAATACAGTTCGCTGAGCTGCGCGGCGGTGCGCGCCGCGGCCGAGCGCGACGGCCTGGAGCCGGTCGCCGACACCGCGATCAACGCCGCCAGCTACAAGAACATCGCCGCGCTGGTGGTGGCGCCGGGTTACGACTATCACTGGTACCGCCGCGACGCCAACGGCAAGTGGACCCACAAGCCCGGCCAGACCGCGGCCACCAACCGCGACAATTCCGGCAACGAGATCGGCGATCCGCGCACCGCCAACCGCGGGCCGTACTCGGATTTCTGCGGGTTCTACCGGGTCTGGTCGGACAGCATCGAGGGGAGCGGCCATGAGCAGATCAACTGAGTCCGTCCCCGCGTCCATCGCCCGCGGTCAAGGAGGAATCATGCGCACGCGTTCTTTCGCCACCCTGTTCGCCGCGGCCTTGCTGGCCGCGCCGCTGTTCGCCCAGGCCGCCGACGCGCCGGGGCTGCGCATCACCTACCTGGTGTATTCGGGCCGGCCGAATCCGGAGCTGACGGTGACCGATCCGTCCCAGCTGCGCGCGATCGAAAGCCGCCTCGGCGATGCCATGTCCGCGCCGGCGCGCGCGGGCGCGGCGGCCGAACCGGTGCTGGGCTACAACGGCATCCTGATCGAACACGTCGGCGGTTCGGCCGCGAAGGCCCGGCCGCAGGCGGTCACGGTCAAAGGCCGCAGCCTGAGCGTGGACACGGCCGCCGCCACCGAGTTCAAGTCGGCGACCGCGGCGACGCGGGTGTCGGCCGCGGCCGGCGACCTGGAATCGATGCTGCTCAAGCTCGGACAGAAGCGCGGCGTGCTCGATGCGACCACGTTGAACGTCTTGCTCGACGCGAAGTGATGCGGCGTCGGCGTAGCCGCGCGTCCGCGCGGCTGCGCCGCCTTGCCGTGGCAGCGGCGCGAGCCGCGACCGCGAAACCGCATGCGTCGGCGCGGGCATTCCCGGGCGGGCAACGTCCGGGGACCACGACGGTGACGGCGGCGTTCGTATCGGCGCGGTCGCGGCTTGCGCCGCTCCTACGGGCAGCCCATGCGGTTATCGCGGCGCGGCGCCGCGGCGCAGGATGAACTCGTGGTCGCGGGTCGCGCCGACGACGAACTCGTAATGCCCCACCTTCTCGAAGCCGTGGCGCGCGTAGAAACGCTGCGCGCCGTAGTTCTCCGACCAGACCCCGATCCACAGCGTGCGCGGGCCGTCGCGCTCCAGCCAGGCCAGCGCGGTTTCGAACAGCCGCCCGCCCCAGCCGCCGTTCTGCGCCTCGCCCAGCACGTACAGGCGCTTGAGCTCGCCGTCGCCGGGCGCGACTTCGGCGTGCGGCAGGCCGCACTCGCCGGCCAGCGCGTGGCCGACCGCGACGCCGTCGCGCTCCAGCAGCCACGCGCCGTAGCGCGGATCGGCCAGCAAGGCGCCGATGGCGTCGTGCGAATAGGTCCCGGCGAGAAAGCGCGACAGGTCGTCGGGCGGATAGGAATCGCCGAAGGTCTCGACGAAGCTGCGGGCGGAAATGTCGGCCAGGGCGGCGGTGTCGGCCGGCGCGGCGCGGCGGATGCGGAAGTTCGCTGACATGGCGGGCGTTCGGGCGAGGTTGCGGCGGATTCCGAATGTGGAAGGGGCTTCAGCCCCGATGCTTTTCGGTCAGATCGTCACGACCGGATCGGAAAGCATCGGGGCTGAAGCCCCTCCCACGACAACTGAAGCAGCGGCCCGGCGTTCGCAGCGGACCGCCGCGGGTGGATCAGGCCGGATCCTTCGGCCGCACCATCACGTGCACTTCGGCCAGCTGCGCGTCCGGGATCGGCGACGGCGCGCCGGTCATCAGGCACTGCGCGGTGGTGGTCTTGGGGAAGGCGATGACGTCGCGGATCGATTCGGTACCGGCCATCAGCGCGGCGATGCGGTCGATGCCGAAGGCGATGCCGCCGTGCGGCGGCGCGCCGTACTTGAGCGCGTCGAGCAGGAAGCCGAACTTGGCTTCGGCCTCTTCCGCGCCGATGCCGAGCAGGTCGAACACCGCCGACTGCATCTGCGGACGGTGGATGCGGATCGAACCGCCGCCGATCTCGTTGCCGTTGAGCACCATGTCGTAGCCGCGCGACACCGCGGTCTTGGCGTTGGCGCGCAGGTCGGCGATGTCGTCCACGGCCGGCGCGGTGAAGGGGTGATGCAGGGCGACGTAGCGCTGCGCTTCCTCGTCCCACTCGAACATCGGGAAGTCGGTGACCCACAGCGGCTTCCAGCCTTCGCCGACCAGGCCGAGATCCTTGCCGAGCTTCAGGCGCAGCGCGCCCATGAAGTCGCTGGCGGTCTTGTAGTCGGCGGCGCCGAAGAAGATCGCGTCGCCGGTTTGCGCGCCGGCGGCCTCGACGATCGCGGCCAGGGTGGCGTCGTCGAAGAACTTGGCGATCGGCGAATTGATGCCTTCGCGGCCCTTGGACGCGTCCTCGATCTTCATCCACGCCAGGCCCTTGGCGCCGTGCTTGGCCGCGTGCGCGCCGGCCTCGTCGATCTGCTTGCGCGACCAGCCGGCCGCGCCCGGCGCGCGCAGCGCGATCACACGGCCGTCGGCGTGGTTGGCCCAATCGGTGAAGACCTTGAACTCGCAGCTCTTGACCAGTTCGGCGATGTCGGCGAATTCCAGCCCGATGCGCAGGTCGGGCTTGTCCGAGCCGTAGCGGCGCATGGCTTCGGCGTAGGTCATGCGCGGGAACTGCGCGTCGAGCTCGACGCCGATGGTGTCCTTGAACACTTCGCGGATCATGCCTTCGACGGTGTCCTGCACATCGCGCTCGGACACCCAGGCGAACTCCATGTCGAGCTGGGTGAATTCGAGCTGGCGGTCGGCGCGCAGCGCTTCGTCGCGGAAGCAGCGCGCGATTTGGTAATAGCGGTCGAAGCCGGCCACCATCAGGATCTGCTTGAACAGCTGCGGCGACTGCGGCAGCGCGTAGAACTCGCCCGGGTGCATGCGCGCCGGGACCAGGAAGTCGCGCGCGCCCTCGGGCGTGGCCTTGGTCAGGATCGGGGTCTCGATGTCCTGGAAGCCGCGCTCGTCCAGCCAGCGGCGCAGCGACTGCACCAGGCGGATGCGGGTGCGCATCATCTTCTGCATCTCCGGACGGCGCAGGTCCAGGTAGCGGTAGGTCAGGCGGGTTTCCTCGCCGGCGTTCTCGTGAGCGTGGAACGGCAGCGGCTCGGCCTTGTTGAGCACTTCGATCCGCTCGGCCAGCACTTCGACCTTGCCGCTGCGGATCTTGTCGTTGGCCGCGCCGCGCGCGCGCACGCTGCCGGTCACGCGCACGCAGCTTTCCACGCTCAGATCGCCGGCGGTCTTGAACAGCTCGCCCATGTCGGAATCGACCACGATCTGGACCACGCCCTCGTGATCGCGCAGATCGGTGAACACCACGTGGCTCTGGACACGGTTGGTGTTGACCCAGCCGCACAGGGTGACGGTCTGGCCGATCAGCGCCTCGTCGACGAGGCCGCAGAAGTGGGTACGCATGGAAGCTCCGGATTGATCGATCGGCCGGGCCGATCGTTGGATCGTGGGGGTTTGCCGCAAGCGGCTCGCGGGGGCCGCGGCGGAGCCGGGCTGCGAGCGCCTCGCCGGCCGGGGGCCGGGACCGCACATTCTAGTCCAGGCGCCGCGGCGATTGGCTCAATGCGAGAGGCGCGCAAGCGATTGCGGGAGGGCCTTCGGGCCCGACGCGTTTCGACCGGATCGGCACGATCGGGCCGGAAAGCGTCGGGCCTGAAGGCCCTCCCACAACGACGAAGGGCGCCTTTCGGCGCCCTTTGGCTATCGTCCGGGCCCGGTCAGCCGCCGCCCGCCGCGGGCTTGCTCGCCGGGGCCGGTGCGGCCGCCGCTGGCGCCGGATCGGCCTTCTTCTCGGTCTTTTCGGCCGGCTTGTCCGCCGCGCCGCCGCTGCTGCCCTCGCCGGCGAGGTTGCGCTTCTTGTCGCCGTCCTTCTTGAAATCGGTCTCGTACCAGCCGCCGCCGGCCAGGCGGAACTGCGGCGCGGTCAGCTGGCGCCCGACCTGCTCGGCACCGCATTCGGGGCACACGGTCGGATCGGGATCGGAGAGCTTCTGCAGACGGTCGAAGGTATGGCCGCAGGCATTGCACTGGAACGCGTAGATGGGCATGGCGGGAAACGTGGGGAAGCCGACTCAGGCTGGCTAGTTTGGGGCTCGCGGCCGCCGATGCAAGCGCGCGGGCGTCCCGGCCGCCCGAAACGCCCGCAGCGCCGGCGGGTCAGCCGCCCGGCGGGTGCGGATCGGCCCGGGTGGCGGTCGCCGGGCCCGTGGCCGCGGGCGCCACAGCGGCCGCGGGGACAGCGGTCGGTTCCGGCTCGGCCGCCGCGTTGCCCGCCGCCGCGGCGCGCCGGCGGCGGTCGCCGGCGTCGTCCGGATGCACCGGGCCATGGTCCTCGGCCGGGTCCACGTCGAACGGGGTGCGGAACACCAGCGACGGCAGGATCGTGGTCAGGGTCGCGTACAGCAGCAGCGCGCCGAACCAGGCGTCCGGCAGGGCGAAGCGGTCGCGCAGGATCGCCGCCAGCACCAGGGTGAAGATCAGGGTCGGCGCCAGCGCCACCGACACCCGCAGGCTGGCGCCGTGCTTCTCGCCGAACAGCGCGCGCCGCTGCAGCCAGATCACCCCGACCCGCAGCGGCAGCACCACCGCCGTCAGCAGCAGGCCCAGCCCCAGCGCCTCGAAGCTCAGCGCGCCGCTGGGCACCTTGGTGCCGGCGTTGAAGAAGTAGAACGGGACGAAGAACGAGGCGAACAGCCGCACCGCGTGCAGGTTCTCGTGCGAGGCCAGGCGCGGCATGCGCTCGCGCAGCAGGCGCGCGATCAGGCCGGCGACGAAGGCGCCGACCAGGTAGTAGACGCCGAGCTTGGCGGTGGCGAACGCGGCGATCATGCCGACCATCACCAGCAGCGAGAACTCCGAGCCCGGCGCGTGCGGCGCGACCCAGCGGCCGAGCGCGACGAACACCAGCGGCAGCCCGATCAGCATCGCGATCAACGCGGTCGAGGACAGCGCCATGCGCATCGGATCGCCGGCCTGCAGCACCACGAACAACGCCACCAGCGCCAGCAGTTCGCCGGCGATGGCCTTGCTGGTGACCCAGAACCGCTCCTCCTCGTCCAGCCCCAGCCGGGCCAGGCTGTCGAGGATGAAACCGGTCGACGGCGTCAGCAGCGCCAGCGCCAGCAACCCCGCGGCCTGCCAGCTCATGCCGGCATAGCGCCAGGCCAGCCAGCCCACGCCGAACAACGTCGCGGTGCGGATCACCAGGTGCGCGATCAGCGGCCACAGCCCCTTGCGCAGCGCGCTGAGCTCCACTTCCAGGCCGGCGAACAGGAACAACGAGGAGATGCCGAGCGTGGCCAGCATCGCCACCACGGTGTCGTGCGACTTGTCGCCCCAGGCCAGCATCGCGACGATGCCGAACAGCAGGCAGGTCAGCGGAGCCGGGATCTTGTAGCGCTGCAGCGCGCGCGGGACGACCAGCAGGCCGAAGATCAGCAGCAGATAGATCAGTTCGCGGCTCATGCGGCCCCCTGGTGCGAAATCAGGGCGGGACGATAGGGGGTCGGGTGTGGAGAGGGCGACAAGCCGGGGCGGCGCGATGCAGGCGTTGCGCGTGTTCGTCGGTGCGACGGGTACGCCGGGCGCGGCGGGCGCGACGAATACCTCACCCCCGTCATTCCGGCGAAAGCCGGAACCCATTTTGACTTTGCCGTTGCGTGAGCCTTCGCGCGAACGGGAGTGCGTTCGCGAATGCCAGAAGCAAAATCAAAATGGGTTCCGGCTTTCGCCGGAATGACGGGTTATGAGGGTGTACGCGTTATGAGGGCATACGGGTTATGGGGGTGCACGGGTTATGGGGGTGCACGGGTTATGGGGGTGCACGGGCTATGAGGGTGCACGGGTTATGAGGGCGTACGGGTTAAGTGGCGTGCGGGTCGGGGGGTATCGGACTGGCCGCCCCCAAGCGCATCGGCGGCGCAAGCTCGGGCGGTTCGGAACCCGGCTCCGAATCGCAACCGTCGAACCGCTGCCTCAAGCCCCGTCGTACAACGCCATCCACGCCGCCTCGGCCTTCTCCAGCTCCGCCGCCATCGCCTCGCGCTGGCGCGCCAGTTCGCTGGCGTTGTCGCCGCCGCCGGCGTACTTGGTCGGGTCGGCGAGGTCCATGTCGAGGGTGTGCAGCTTCGATTCCAGCTCGGCCACGCGCTTCTCGGCCTCGGCCAGCTTGACCGGGTTGACCTTCTTGCCCGGCTTGCCCGGCGCCGGCGCGGCCGCAGCCGCAGCCGCGGCAGCGGCAGCGGCCGGCGCGGCCTTGGCCTTCTTGCCCTCGCCGCTGTCTTCGCGCGTGCGCAGCCACACCGCGTACGCGTCGAGGTCGCCGTCGAACGGCTGGGCGACGCCGTCGGCGACGCGCACGAAGGTGTCGCAGACCAGGCCGATCAGGTGGCGGTCGTGCGAGACCAGCACGATCGCGCCGTCGAAGTCGCTCAGCGCCTCGGCCAGCGCTTCGCGCATGTCCAGGTCGAGGTGGTTGGTCGGTTCGTCGAGCAGCAGCACGTTGGGCTTGCGCCAGGCGATCAGCGCCAGCGCCAGGCGCGCGCGCTCGCCGCCGGAGAAGCCGTCGACCGATTCGAACGCGCGGTCGCCGGGGAAATTCCACTTGCCGAGGAAGTCGCGCAGCTGCTGCGTCGCCACGCCCGGAGCGAGGTCGCCGAGGTGGTCGATCGGGCTGCGCCCTTCCTGCAGCGATTCGACCGTGTGCTGGGCGAAGTAGCCGATGCGCAGGTCCGGATGGCCGCTGCGCTCGCCGGCCAGCAGCGGGATTTCGCCGACCAGGGTCTTCACCAGGGTCGACTTGCCGGCGCCGTTGGGACCCAGCAGGGCCACCCGGTCGCCGGCTTCCATGATGAAGCTGGCGTTGCCGAGCACCTGGTGCGTTCCGTAGCCGCAATCGGCCTCGACCAGGCGCAGCAGCGCGTGCGGCAGCTTGGCCGGCTCGGGGAAGTCGATGCGCAGCGAGCGCTCGGCGCGCACCGCCTCGGTGCCGGCCAGCTTGGCCAGCCGCTTCATCCGGCTCTGCGCCTGCTTGGCCTTGCTGGCCTTGGCCTTGAACCGGTCGATGAAGCTTTGCAGGTGGGCGCGCTCGACCTGTTCCTTCTCGAACGCGATCTGCTGCTGGCGCAGGTGCTCGGCGCGCTGGCGCTCGAACGCGGTGTAGTCGCCGACGTAGAGCTTGGCCTTGCCTTCGTGCAGGTGCAGGGTATGGGTGCTGACGCCGTCGAGGAACTCGCGGTCGTGCGAGATCATCAGCAGGGTGCCGGGGTACTTCAGCAGCCACTGCTCCAGCCACAGCACCGCGTCGAGGTCGAGGTGGTTGGTCGGTTCGTCGAGCAGCAGCAGGTCGGACGGCATCATCAGCGCCCGCGCCAGGTTCAGGCGCACGCGCCAGCCGCCGGAGAATTCCTTGACCGCGCGCTCGTGGGTGTCGGGGCTGAATCCCAGGCCGTGCAACAGCTTGCCGGCGCGCGCGGTGGCGTCGTAGCCGCCGATCTCCTCAAGCCGGTGGTGCGCCTCGGCCACCGCCTCCCAGTCCTCGCGCTCGACCGCTTCGCGCTCGGCGATCACCGCCTTGTGCACTTCGGTGTCGCCGGACAGGACGAAGTCCAGCGCCGGATCGGGCAGCGCCGGGGTTTCCTGGGCGACGCTGGCGATGCGCACCCGGTTGGGCACGTCGATGTCGCCGCGGTCGGCCTCGACTTCGCCCTGGATCGCCGCGAACAGCGAGGACTTGCCGGTGCCGTTGCGGCCGATGACGCCGACCCGCCAGCCCGCGTGCAGGGCCAGGTCGACATTGGACAGGAGCAGGCGTTCGCCGCGCCGAAGGGCGAAATCACGGAAGGAAATCATGCCGATATGGTCGCATGACTGATCGGCATTTGCTCATGAGGATCGGTTCGGCCGCGCGCCGGGCCGGCATCGAATAATCCAGACGCCGGCCTCAGACCGCCCCCACGCGTCAACGAGATCGCCTTTCGCGGCAAACCGCCCCACCGGGCCGGCCGCGCGGGTTCGCTCGGCCCGACGTTCCCCGTTCGCATCGCCCGGAGTCTTCATGCACCGCCGCCTGTCCCTGCTCAGCAGCGCCGTCCTGCTCGCCCTCGCCGCTCCCGTGGCCGCCGCCGACGCCCCGGCCGAGGCCGAACGCGCCAACCCGACCAACCTCGACACCCTGATCGTCACCGGCACGCGCGTGTCCGACCGCACCGTGGCCGAATCCACCGCGCCGATCGACATCATCACCCCGCAGACCCTGGAGGCCACCGGCACGGTCGAACTGGCGACCGCGCTGGCCCGCGCCCTACCCTCGCTGAACTTCCCGCGCCCCTCGATCACCGACGCTACCGACGCGGTGCGCCCGGCGCAGCTGCGCGGCCTCGCCCCGGACCAGGTGCTGGTGCTGGTCAACGGCAAGCGCCGCCACACCACCGCGCTGATCAACCTCAACGACAGCATCGGCCGCGGCTCCTCGCCGGTCGACCTCAACGCGATCCCGATCGCCGCGATCGAACGCGTCGAAGTGCTGCGCGACGGCGCGTCCGCGCAATACGGCTCCGACGCCATCGCCGGCGTGGTCAACATCGTGCTCAAGGGCGCCGGCGAAGGCGGCTCGGTCGCCGCGCGCTACGGCCAATACAGCGCCGGCGACGGCGAGCAGTACCAGCTGTCCGGCGACGCCGGCTTCAAGCTCGGCGACAACGGCGCGCTGCACCTGGCCGCGCAGGGTGGCCACAGCGACAACACCAACCGCGCCCGTCCCTACCTCGGCCCGGTCACGCCGACCAGCAATCCCAAGGGCCGCGTGGTCCACCGCTACGGCGATCCGGAAATCGACCAGGCCGCGTTCGCCTACAACGCGCGCTACCAGGCGGCCGAGGGCGTGGAGTTCTATTCCTTCGGCACCGCCAGCCGCCGCCGCGCGATCTCCAACGGCTACTACCGCGCGCCGGGCAATCCGAACAACATCCTCTCGGTCTATCCCGACGGCTTCCTGCCGCAGATCGACAACCTCAGCCAGGACCGCGCCTTCGTCCTCGGCCTGCGCGGGCAAACCGCCGGCGGCTGGAACCTCGACCTGAGCTACAACTACGGCCAGAACCAGCTCGACTTCGACGTGCGCCACAGCCTCAACCGCACCCTCGGCGCCGCCTCGCCGCGCAGCTTCTACATCGGCACCCTGGAAACCACCCAGAACGTGCTCAACGCCGACTTCGACAAAGCCTTCGACGTAGGCTGGCTGAAGTACCCGCTGACGGTGGCGTTCGGCGCGGAATGGCGCGGCGAGAAATTCGACCAGGGCGCGGGCGAGCCGGCCTCCTACATCGCCGGCCCCGAGCCCGGCGCGCCCGGCGCGCAGGTGTTCCCCGGCTTCACCCCGGCCGACGCCAGCCGCCGCGACCGCCACAGCTACTCGTTCTATGCGGATCTGGAAACCGACGTGACCGACAAGCTCTCGCTCGGCGCCGCGGCGCGCTACGAGCGCTACAGCGATTTCGGCGAAACCACCTCGGGCAAGCTGTCGGCGCGCTACGCCTTCACCGACAAGGTCGCGCTGCGCGGCACCGTCTCGACCGGTTTTCGTGCGCCGTCGCTGCAGCAGCAGTTCTACCAGTCCACCCAGACCGTGATCGTGCTCGGCGATCCCAACCCGTTCCAGGTGCGCACCTTCGCCGTCGACGACCCGGCCGCGGTCGCGCTCGGCGCCGAACCGCTCAAGGCCGAGGAATCGACCAACCTCGGCCTGGGCCTGGTGCTGCAGCCGGCCGAGGGCCTGTACATCACCGTCGACGCGTACCAGGTCGACATCGACGACCGCATCATCCTCTCGGAGAACCTGCGCGGCCCGGCGGTTGCGAGCTTCCTGGAAGCGCGCGGCCACCCCGGCATCAACGGCGGGCGTTATTTCACCAACGCGGTGGACACGCGCACCCGCGGCCTCGACATCGTCGGCAGCTACAGCTTCGAACTGGCCGGCGGCGCGCTCGACCTCACCGCCGGCTACAACCGCAACAAGACCACGCTGGAGCGGATCGCGCCGAACCCGCCGCAGCTGACCGCCGGCGGCCTGAACCTGCAGCGCATCGGCCGGGTCGAGCGAGGCCGCATCACCCAGGGCGCGCCGCGCGACAAGTTCTTCCTCGGCGGCAGCTGGAAGCGCGACGGCTGGCGCTTCGACGCCACCGCCACCCGCTACGGCGAGTTCCACACCTTCAACGACGACCCCAGCGGCATCCGCGACCAGACCTTCGCCGCGAAGTGGACGCTCGACCTCGCCGCGACCTATGCGGTGGACGGCTGGGAGTTCACCGTCGGCGGCGACAACGTGCTCAACGAGTACCCGGACGAGGCGATCTACGCCAACAGCGAGAGCGGGCAGTTGCCGTACACCAGCTACGCGCCGTTCGGGTTCAACGGCGCGTTCGCGTACGCCAAGGTCGGGTACAAGTGGTGACGGCGCGGGAGGCGGTGCGCGCCGCCTCCCGGGCGTTGTGAAACCAGCGCCGCGTCGCCGACGGGATCGGCGGCGCGGCGGCTTTCGGCCCGGTTTTGTGCGACGCGCCCAAAACCCACGCGACCCCGGTGCTACCTTCGGCGGGCCGAACGACTCGGCGCGACCATGGGAAGGACCGTCATGTTCAAGTCTCGCTTGCTGACCCCCGTACTGCTCGCCACCGTCACCGCCATTTCCGCGTTGCTGCCGATCTCCAGCGCGTTCGCGGCCTGCAACGATTGTCCCTGGCTGTTCGTCCGCTGCATGAGCCGCGCCGACACGCCGGAGAAGGAACAGGCCTGCGAAGAATCGCGGCAGTTGTGCGAAGAGACCTTCTGCAACAATCCGCGCGCGGCGCGCCTGTCGGCGTCGCCGGCGATCGTCGAAAATCCGTTGCCGCAGGCGCGCGACCTCGCGGATCGCCGGCCGCAGGCGCGCCGCAGCGCGCAGTAACGCGTTCGCCGCGGCCGATGGCCGACTCCGAGCCCCGCGTCCGGCGGGGCTTTTTTATGCCCCCGGCGCCGCGGACGTCACCCGTGCGCGCGTTGCAGGAACTCGCGAACCCGCGGCAGCGCCTGGTCGAAATGGGTTTCCAGCAGCCAGTGGCCGGCGCCGTCGAGCAGGTGCAGCTCGGCGTCGGGCAGGTCGCGCAGGTACGCGCGCGCCGCGGCGGCCGGCATGTAGCCGTCCCGCGGCCCCCAGACGATCAGCCCCGGCGGGCGATGCTCGCGCAGGTAGCGCTGATAGCGCGGGAACCAGTCGAGGTTCGCTTCCAGTTTGTCCATCAAGCCGACCATCGCCGCGCGCCGCACCGGCGTGTCCATCAGCGGCCAATGCAATTTCCACAGGTCCGGCGCGACGCGCGACGCGACTTCCTCGCTCACCTCGCCGACGAACTCGTCGCGAAAACCCTGTTCGCTGACCGCTTCCTCCAGCGGCGCGCGATTGTGCGGCGAGCGGTCGGCCCAGTACCTCTTGATCGTCGCGTACTTGGGGCCCAGCGCGTCTTCGTAGATGTCGCCGTTCTGCACGATCAGCGCGGCGATGCGCTGCGGATGCGCGATCGCGTGGCGCAGGCCGATCTGCGAGCCGTAGTCGTGCAGCCACAGCGCGTAGCGATGCAGTCGCAGGCGGTCGGCGAACTTGGCGAGGAAATCGGCGTACGCATCGAAGTCGTAGCCGAACTTCCGCGGATCGGGCGTGCCGCTGTAGCCGAACCCGGGGAAGTCGGGCGCGAGCGTGCGCCAACGGTCGCCCAGCGCGGGCATGAGGTTGCGGTACTGGAACGAGGAACAGGGATAGCCGTGCGGCAGCAGCAGCACCGGCGCGTCGGCGGGGCCGGCTTCGCGGTAGAAGATGTCGGTGCCGTCGATCTGCGTGGTCAGGTGGCGCATCGCGCGCTCCTCGCCCGCGTTGGGGGCATGCGTCAGGTTGCGGGCGATGCTAGCGGGCGTGGGTCCACGTTCCGTTAAGCGCGCATGCGCGGGCGATGTCGCGCGGTGGCTTCGATACGGGCCAGCGCGGCGATGTGAGTTGCGGTGTGCGGTGTTCCGCTCGGGGCTGCGTTCGTCGCGGTTGGGCTGGCGTGGTCGCGACTTGCGTCGCTCCTACAGTGGCTACGGCGGAAAACGCGAACGCTCGTGCTATCGACGGTGCGGGAACCAGTTGCGAATCGCGCGGTCTCAGACCCCGGCCAACGCGCGGGCGCGACCCGTCCGCCCGCGCATTCCCGGCCGCCTCCCGCGCAAATCCGCCCACCGCCGCCGTCGCGACGACGCGGGGATGAATCCCGGTTCATCCTCGCGCATCACGCCGGAGCGACCGGCGCGCAGGCATAAAACCCGCTGTCCCCACTCGGCTGCAGGCCTTGCCGCGCGGGCCCGGGCAGGTGCGTCCTGCTCTCGTCCGCACGCGGTGCACTCGGGGAAAAATCTCGCAGAAACAATCGTTTGCGAGCATGAATCGCACCGGAAAACCTTGCATCTGACCGGTTCAGCGCACATTCTTGCAAGGACCAGACCACAGGAGAGCCGATGCACCACACGTCCCTGATCGCGATCCTGGTAGCCGGCTTCGTCCTGGCCTTCATCTTCGGAATGATCGCTCAACGCCTGCGGCTGTCGCCGCTGGTGGGCTACCTCATCGCCGGCGTCATCGCCGGCCCCTTCACGCCCGGCTTCGTCGGCGACCAGACGCTCGCGCCGCAGCTCGCGGAAATCGGCGTCATCCTGCTGATGTTCGGCGTCGGCCTGCACTTTTCCCTCGGCGACTTGCTGGAGGTGAAGGCCATCGCGCTACCGGGCGCGGTATTGCAGATCGCGGTCGCCACGGCCCTGGGCTGGGGCATGGCGTATTACCTGGGCTGGTCGCACGGCGCCGGCCTGGTGTTCGGTCTGGCGCTGTCGGTGGCCAGTACCGTGGTGCTGTTGCGCGCATTGGAAGAACGGCGCCTGGTGGAAACCGCCAAGGGCCGCATCGCCGTCGGCTGGCTGATCGTCGAAGACCTGGCGATGGTGCTGGCCCTGGTGCTGCTGCCGGCGCTGGCCGGCCTGCTCAAGGGCGAGGCCGGCGACGCCAGCCAGATCTGGAGCCAGTTGTTCGTGACCCTGGCCAAGGTCGGCGCCTTCGTCGCCTTCATGCTGATCGTCGGCCGCCGGGTGATCCCGTGGATCCTCGAACGCGTCGCCGGCACCGGCTCGCGCGAGCTGTTCACCCTGTGCGTGCTGGCGATCGCGCTGGGCGTGGCGTTCGGTTCGGCCACGCTGTTCGGCGTGTCGTTCGCGCTGGGCGCGTTCTTCGCCGGCATGATGCTCAACGAATCCGAGTTCAGCCATCAGGCCGCCAACGAGACCCTGCCGCTGCGCGAGGCGTTCGCGGTGCTGTTCTTCGTTTCCGTCGGCATGCTGTTCGATCCGCAGATCCTGATCCAGGAGCCGCTGGAAGTGCTGGCGGTGTTCGCCATCATCGTGATCGGCAAGTCGGTCGCGGCCTACGCCCTGGTGCGCGCGTTCGGCAAGCCGAGCTCGACCGCGCTGATGATCTCGGCCAGCCTGGCCCAGATCGGCGAGTTCTCCTTCATCCTCGCCGGCCTCGGCATGGACCTGGAGATCCTGCCGAAGGAAGGCCACGACCTGATCCTGGCCGGCGCTTTGTTGTCGATCGTGGTCAACCCGCTGCTGTTCGCCTGGCTCGACCGCAAGAACGCGCGCGAAGCCGCGGCGGCGCAGGAAGCCCGCGGCGAGGATGCGCCGCCGGTGCCGGCCGACATCGACAACCACGTGATCCTGATCGGCTACGGCCGCGTCGGCAGCGAGCTGGCGCGCCTGCTGGGCGAGCAGAAGGTGCCGATGGTGGTCATCGACGGCGAGGAAAGCCTGATCGCCAAGGCGCGCGCGGCCGGGTTGCCGGCGATCCTGGGCAACGCGGTCGACCCGCGGGTGCTGCGCGAAGCGGTGCCCGAGCGCGCGACCACGGCGATGCTGGCGATCCCGCAGGCGCTGGAGGCCGGCGAGATCATCGCCAAGCTGCGCGAGATCAACCCCGGGCTGAGCATCGTCGCCCGCGCCCACAGCGACAACGAGGTCAAGCACCTGATCGAGCACGGCGCCGACGGCGCGGTGATGGCCGAGCGCGAGCTGGCGCACAGCCTGGCCGAGATGGTCCTGGCCGCGCCGGTGTACCGCGGCGAGCGCCACCTGCCGCCGTCGACGGCGCTGGCGTGAGGGCGCCGGCCTGGTCTCGGACGGCCTGGCCTCGGCCGTCCTGGTCTCGGCCGTTCTAAGCCCGGACGGCCCGCGCCTGTCCGCCCGCCGCCGCGGACTGCGATGTCCGTGGCGGCCCGCGGCGCGATACGCTTGCGCCGCCTCCTTCCACGCCGCCCGCGAACCGCAGCCATGAGCGATATCGATCCGTCCGCCGCCGATGACACCCCAGCCGCCGCCGTCGAGGCGCAACTCACCCCGACCGAGGCGCGCGTGGTCGCGGTGCTGATCGAGAAGGAAGCGACCACGCCGGACGTGTACCCGCTGACCCTCAACGCGATCGTGGTCGCCTGCAACCAGAAGACCTCGCGCGATCCGGTCACCAATCTGGAACAGGGCGAGGTGGCGCATGCGCTGCGCCAGCTGGAGCCGCGCGGCTGGGTCAAATCGCACCATTCCCCGCGCGCCGAACGCTACAGCCACCGCGCCGGCACCGCGCTCGACGCGACCCGACCGCAGACCGTGCTGCTGGCCCTGCTGATGCTGCGCGGCCCGCAGACCGTCAACGAACTGCTGAGCCGCAGCGACCGCATGGCCAAGTTCGACGCGGCCGGCGACGTGCAATATGCGCTGGAACGGCTGGCCCAACACCAGCCGCCGCTGGTCAAACTGCTCGGCCGCCAGTCCGGCCAGCGCGAAGACCGCTACGGCCACCTGCTGTGCGGCGAACCGCAATGGACCGCCGCCGCGTCCGGCGCCGACCCGGCGTTGGCGAGCCCGGCCGCGCAGTCGGCCTTGGGCGAACGCATCGCCGCGCTGGAAGCGAAGGTCGCCGAACTGGAAGCGCGCCTGGAAGCCGCCGGCGCCTGATCGGTTGGTTCCTGTAGCAGCGGCGCGAGCCGCGACCGCGGCAACGCAAGCACCGGCGCCATGCTTCCCGGGCGGGCGACGTTCACGGCTCCTGATCGGTCCGACGGCGTTCGCATTGGCGCGGTCGCGGCTCGCGCCGCTCCTACAGGGGGCAACCGAAGCCGCGGCGCAGCGACTGTAGGAGCGGCGCGAGCCGCGACCACGACAACTCAATCGCCGGCGCCATGCTTCCCGAGCGGGCGACGTTCACGGCTCCGGATCGGTCCGACGGCGTTCGCATTGGCGCGGTCGCGGCTTGCGCCGCTCCTACAGGGGGGCGGCCGCAATGGCGTCGAAGCGGAGGCATCCGCCGCGCCATGATTTTCGCGCGGATGCGTTTCGCGGGATCGATTCGGCCGCGCCGGTCAGACCAGCGGCAGGTAGATATCGGTGCGCAGCACCGCTTCCGGGGTTTCGTCCGGGTCGTCCAGGTATTCGTGGAACAGCGGGGCGTCGCGCAGCGATTCGCCGCTCTCGGGCAACCAGCGCGCGAGCAGGGCGTCGGTCAGCGCTTCGAGCCCGTCGAAGGCGCCGACCAAGCGGACGCGCGCGTAGCGTCCGCCGCCCAGGACCTGCAGGCGGATGCCCTCGCCGGCGTCGGCGCCGAACGGCGCGCCCAAGGCCAGCATGCAGTCGAAGGCGCAAGCCTGCGGCGGGACGTCGCGGCGGTCGTCCAAGGGCACGCCGTAGAGGCCGCGCAGCGAGTCCAGCAGGCCGTTCTGCGCGGCCCAGCCGAACAGCCGGCCGTAGCCCTGGTTCTGTTCGGGGTAAGCGCCGGTCACCCGCAACGCGGCGACCTGGAACGGCTCCACGCTGACCACTTCCACCCGCAGCGGCGCGGCCTCGCCGTGTTCCGGCGCGGGCGGCTGGGCCAGGCGGTCGATCTCGCGCCATAGCCGTTCGGGCTCGGCGCGCAGTTCGCTCGGGGTGCCGCCGACGCCCTGGCGCAGCGCGCGGGTGAAGGCCTGCGGGGTCTGGTAGCCGACCGCGAGCGCGGCGTCGGTGACGCTGCGTCCGCCGTCGGCGAGCACGCGCAGGCCTTGCAGCAGGCGCAACCGGGCCACGGTCTGGCCGGTGGTCTCGCCGGTCATGGCGCGATAGACGCGGTGGAAGTGGAACGGCGAGAACGCCGCCGCTTCGGCCAACCGGCCCAGTTCCGGCGGCTCCTCGCCGGCGGCGATGGCTTGCTCGATCAGCGCCACCGCGCGCTGGATGCGGCGGTGGTGGGCGTCGCGGGTGCCGGGCTTGAGCGCGGCGCGCGCGGACGCGGCGGCGGTGCGGCCGGACTCCGGCGCCGCGGCGACGACAGGCGCCGGGGCGGCATGCGCTTCGATCGCGTGCGCAGCCGGCGCGGCGACGGCCGGCGTATCGGCCACGGATGCGGCGGCGGGCGAATCCTTGACGGGAGGCATGGTCTTGCTCCTCGCACTCGGCGGTGGGATGGCGGCCAGCATTGCAGCCGTGACGGCGCGCGGCGGTTCCTATCTTGCGCTTTCGCCGGTTCTCGCCTGCTCTGGCCGACTCCGGCCGGAGAATCAGTACGACAGCGCCAGCGCCGCCAGCACCGCCGCCTCGGTCAGCTCGGCCAGGGCGCCGCAGGTATCGCCGGTCATGCCCTGCAGCCGGCGCAGGCAGGCGCGCCGCCACAGCGCGAACACCAGCAGCGCCGCCGCCAACGCCAGCGCGCCGCGCCAGCCGGCCAACGCGCAGGCCGCGGCGCTGACGATCAACGCGGCGATGCAGCCCGCGCGCGGCGCGCCGGCCAAGGCCTGGCCGAGGCCGCCGCTGCGCACGTACGGGGTGGTCAGGAAGGCCAAGGTCAGCGCCGCGCGCGCCAGCAGCGGCGCCAGCAGCAGCGCGGCCCAGGCCGGCGCCGGCAGGCTCGCCAGCGCGGCGAACTTCAGCAACAGCAGCAAGGCCACCGCCGTCACCGCCAGCGGACCGCTGCGCGGGTCTTTCATGATGTCCAGGGTGCGCGCGCGGCTTTGCTGCGGATCGGCGCGCAGGCCGCCGACCCAGGCGTCGGCCGTGTCGGCCAGCCCGTCCAGGTGCAGCGCGCCGGTCAGCGCGGTCCAGGCGATCAGCAGCAAGGCCGCCGACAACAGCGGCGGCCGCGTCTGCAAGCTCCACGCCAGCGCGCACAGCAGCAGGCCGATCAGCGCGCCGGCCAACGGATACCAGGCCAGCGCGCGACGCTGCGCGTCGGCATCGGCGAACACCCGCGCGGGCACCGGAATCCGGGTCAGGAAACCGATCGCGGCCAGCGCGGCGCGCATCACCCGTCGACCGGATCGGCCTGCGCGCGCGCCGCCGCGCCGTCGCGCGCGGGCTTGGGCGGCCAACTGACCGCATGCAGCGAGGCGTGGGCGACGTCGATGTTGAGCAGGTCGGTGTAGCGGCGGCCGGCGGCGATGCAGCGCAGCAGGCGGATCGCGCCGCCGTGGGTCACCACCAGCACGCGGCGGCCGCCGTGGCGTTGGGCGATCTCGTCCATGGCCGCGGTCAGGCGCGCGGCGAAGTCGTCGAAGCGCTCCGCGCCGGGCGGCGGATACGCCACCGGATCGGCCCAGAACCGCGCCAGCGCCTCGCCTTCCTGCGCGGCGATGGCGTCGACCGGACGACCCTGCCAATCGCCGAAATGGTACTCGCGCAGGCGCAGCTCCAGCGCCCACGGCAGGCCGCGCGCCTGCGCCAGTTCCTGCGCGAACGCGGCGCAGCGCTGCAGCGGCGAGCTGACGATGGCGTCCCATTCGCGCCCGAGCACGGCGTCGCGCATCTGCCGCCAGCCCAGTTCCAGCAGGCTGTCGTCGAGCTGGCCGCGATAGCTGCGGTGGCCGGTATCGCCGTGGCGCAGCAGGTCCAGGTGCACGGGGTTGATGCTCATCGCGGCGTCGGTCCTTGTACGCGTCGGTGAAAGAACGGGCAATCGGCGCAAGAACCGGATGATGCCCGCAGGTGTGCCGGCAAGGGAATATGCCGCACGCCGGTCGCATCGCGCGCGAGTGCGCGTGCGTTCACGCGCGCGCGGCCGCCGGGTCGCTGTGCGAACCGTTCGCGCCCGACACGCCGGCCTGGGCGAAGGTCGCCATGCCCGCATGCAGTTCGCAGGCCAGCCGCAGCAGCGGCACCGCGACCGCGGCGCCGCTGGCCTCGCCCAGGCGCAGGCCGAGATCGAGCAGCGGCTGCGCGTCCAGCGCGTCGAGCAGCGCGGCGTGGCCGCGTTCGTGCGAACGGTGCGCGTACAGCAGCCACGGGCCGCAACCGGGATTGAGCCGCTGCGCGGCCAGCGCCGCGACCGTGGCGATGAAGCCGTCGACCAGCACCGCCACGCCGCCCTGGGCGCAGGCGATGTAGGCGCCGGTCAGGGCCGCGATCTCGAAACCGCCGAGCCGGCGCAGCCGTTCCCAGTCGCTGCCGGCGTCGGCATGCAGGGCCAGCGCGCGTTCGATCACCGCGGTCTTGTGGGCGATGCCGGCCGCGTCCAGGCCGGTGCCGGCGCCGGCCAGCCGCGCCGGCGCGCAGTCCAGCAGTGCGCTCGCCAGTGCGGCGGCGGCGGTGGTGTTGGCGATGCCCATCTCGCCGCCGACGAACAACTGCGCGCCGGCGTCGCGCGCGGCGCGCACGCTGGCGGCGCCGGCGGCCAGCGCGGCGCGCAGCTGCGCCGGCGTCATCGCCGCGGCTTCGCAGAAGTTGGCCGTGGACGCGGCGACGATCGCGCGGTGCACGCCCTTGATCGGGCCGGGGTCGTTGACCGTGCCGAGATTGACCACGTCCAGGCTCGCGCCGAGGCTGCGCGCGAGCACGGCGATCGCCGCGCCGCCGCCGGCGAAGTTGCGCAGCATCTCGCCGGTGACCGCCTGCGGGAACGCCGATACGCCCTCGGCGGCGACGCCGTGGTCGGCGGCGAACACGCTGATCCACACCCGATGCAGCGACGGCCGCTGGCTGCGCTGCAATCCGGCCAGCCGCACCGCGAGCTCTTCGAGCCGGCCGAGCGAACCCGGCGGCTTGGTCAGCTGGTCCTGGCGCGCGCGCGCTTGCGCGGCGCTGTCCTCGTCGACGCGCAGGCATTCGCGCAGCCACCAGGAAGTCTCGTCGTTCAAGTCCGCGTTCTCCGCATCCGCAGGGCTCCGATCACCGCCGCTCACAACGCCGGCCCCTTCAACACCAGCGGCAGGCCGGCCGCCACGAACGCCACCCGCTCGCAGACCTCGCCGAGCGCCTGATGCAGGCGCCCGGCTTCGTCGACGAAACGCCGGCTCAACTCGCCCATCGGCACCACGCCGAGGCCGACTTCGTTGCTGACGAACAGCACCGTGCCCGGCAACGCGGGCACGGCTTCGAGCAGGGCGGAGCGTTCGCGATGGAACAGCGAGGGATCGTTGGCGCCGAGCAGGTTGCTCAGCCACAGGGTCAGGCAGTCCACCAGCACGCAGCGCTGCGGCGCGACGTGCGCGCGCAGCGCATCGGCCAGCGCGATCGGCTCTTCCACGCAGCCCCAGGCCGCCGGCCGGCGCGCGCGGTGATGGGCGATGCGCGCGTCCATCTCGCCGTCCAGCGGCTGCGCGGTGGCCAGGTAGACGACGTCGGCGTGGGCGCCGGCCAGGCGTTCGGCCAGCGCGCTCTTGCCCGAGCGCGCGCCGCCGAGAATCAGGGTGCGCATGCGCTTTCCTCGCGTTGTGGTGTGTCGCGGTCCGCGCCCAGGCCGAACAGCCGGGCCAGCGCGGCGGTGTCCAGGTGCCGCTCGACCGCATCGGCGAGACGGTCGATGGAGTGTTCGCGCAAGCTGCGCAGGTCGAGCGGCTCGGCCTGTTCGAGCCCGGCCCAGCCCAGCAACGCGGCCAGCGCCTGCGGATGATCGAACACGCCGTGCAGGTAGGTGCCGAGCACTTGCCCGTCGGCGCTGATCGCGCCGTCTTCGCGGCCGTCGTCCAGGCGCAACGCCGGCCGTTGCAAGCCCGCGCCGGCGCTGACGCCACAATGGATCTCGTAGCCTTCGGCCACCGCGTCGGCGAAACTCAGCCGGCCCTTGGCGTTGCGCAGTTGCTTGTACGGCTGCAGCGTGGTGTCGAGATCGAGCCAGCCCAGACCGTCGCTGGAACCGGCCTCGCCCTCGATGCCGTGCGGGTCGTGCACCGCGCGGCCGAGCATCTGCAAGCCGCCGCAGATGCCGATCACCCGGCCGCCGTAGCGCAGGTGGCGGGCGATCGCCTCGGCCCAGCCGTTGCGGCGCAGCCACGCCAGGTCGGCGCGGGTGGCCTTGGAGCCCGGCAGCACGATCAGGTCGCACGGCGGCGGTGCATCGCCCGGGCCGACGAAGCGGCAATCGACCTGCGGATGCGCGCGCAGCGCGTCGAAGTCGGTGTGGTTGCTGATCCGCGGCAACGCCGGCACCGCCACGCGCAGGCGCGCGCCGGCTTTCGCGTCGGCCGCGCGCGGCAGCGCGTCCTCGGCTTCCAGATGCAGGCCGTGCAGGTAGGGCAGCACGCCGAGCACCGGCTTGCCGGTCTCGCGTTCGAGCCAATCCAGCCCGGATTGCAGCAATCCGATGTCGCCGCGGAAGCGGTTGATGACGAAACCCGCGACCCGCGCGCGTTCGCTGTCCGACAGCAGCGCCAGGGTCCCGACCAGATGCGCGAACACGCCGCCGCGGTCGATGTCGGCGATCAGGATCACCGGGCAGTCGACCGCTTCGGCATAGCCCATGTTGGCGATGTCGCGGTCGCGCAGGTTGATCTCGGCCGGGCTGCCCGCGCCCTCCACCACCACCGCCGCGTAGCGCTCGCACAGGCGCGCGTGCGAGGCCAGCACCGCGTCCATCGCAACGCGTTTGTAGTCGTGGTAGGCGCGCGCGTCGAGCTGGGCGACGGCGCGGCCGTGCACGATCACCTGCGCGCCGGTGTCGCTGCTGGGCTTGAGCAGGATCGGGTTGAAGTCGGTGTGCGGCGCCAGCCCGGCGGCCTGCGCCTGCACCGCCTGGGCGCGGCCGATCTCGCCGCCGTCGGCGGTCACCGCCGAGTTCAGCGCCATGTTCTGCGGCTTGAACGGCGCCACCGCGACGCCGCGCCGGCGCAGCCAGCGGCACAGCGCCGCGACCAGCGCGCTCTTGCCGGCGTCGGAGGTGCAGCCTTGCACCATCAACACGCGCGCGGGTCCGCACGATTCGCTCATCGCAAGCAGTCTCCGAGTTCGGCCAGAGCGGTTTCGAGCCGCCGCCATTCGTCTTCGCCGCCGGGCAGGCCGAAGCGCAGGCTGGATGGTTGTTCGAACAGGCGGGTGAGGATCGCGCGTCGCGCCAGCGCTTCGTGCAGTTGCGCGGCGCGCGGATCGCGCCGCCACTGGAAGAACGCGCTGCCGCCGCTGGGCGCGAGGCCGTGCGCGCGCAGCATCGCGGCCAGGCGCTCGGCTTGCGTCTGCAACTGCGCGCGCATGCCCCGCTGCCAGTCGCGGTCGGCCAGCGCGTGGCGCAGGACGTGGCGCGCCGGGCCGGTCAGGGTCCACGGGCCGAGCCGCTCGCGCAGCGCCGCCAGCAGCGCCGGCGCGGCGCAGACGAAACCGGCGCGCGCGCCGGCCAGGCCGAAGAACTTGCCGGCCGAACGCAGCACGATCAAGCCGTCGCGCGCGCTCTCGCCGCACAGGCTGCTTTCGGGGGTGGCGTCCATGAACGCTTCGTCGATCAGCAGCCAGCCGCCGCGGGCGGCGAGATCCCGGTGCAGCGCGAGCAAGGCCTCGCGTTCGAAGCGCTCGCCGCCGGGGTTGTTGGGATGGATCAGCACGACCACGTCGAAGCGCGCGCGCTGCGCCAGCAAATCGTGCGCCGGCAGCGTTTCGACCGCGTGCCCGGCGCGCCGCCAGGCATGCGCATGTTCGGCGTAGCCGGGCGCGATCACGCCGACGCGCGCGGGCGAACGCAGTTCCGGCAAGGCCTGGATCGCCGCCTGCGAACCGGCCACCGGCAGCGTCTGCGGCGCGCCGTAGTACGCGGCGGCGATCTCGGCCAGACCGTCGTCGTCCTCGGGCAAACGCTGCCAGGCGCGCGCGGGAATCTCCGGCACCGGCCAGGCCTGCGGGTTGATGCCGGTCGACAGATCGAGCCAATGCGCCGCGGGAATGCCGTAACGCTGCGCGGCGCGCAGCAGGCGGCCGCCGTGTTCAAGCATGCCGCCACCCCGCCAGAGCGAACGCTGCTACGGCCACCGCCAGCAGCCACAGCGCGGTGCCGCGCTCGACCAGCGCCAGCGCGCGGCGGATCGAACCGGCATCGGGCGTCGCGCCCTCGCCCAACTGCGGGCGCGATTCCCACACGCCGCGATACGGCGCGTCGCCGCCCAGGCGCACGCCCAGCGCGCCGGCGCCGGCGGCCATCACCGGGCCGGCGTTGGGGCTGTCCCACCGCGGCGCCTGCGCGCGCCAGCAACGCAGCGCGCGCGCGCCGTCGCCGAGCGCGGCATAGGTCAGCGCGGTCAGCCGTGCGGGCACCCAGTTCAGCGCGTCGTCGATGCGCGCGGCGGCCCAGCCGAAGCGCTCGTAGCGCTCGCTACGGTAGCCCCACATCGCGTCGAGGGTGTTGCTCAGCCGGTACAGCACGGCGCCGGCGGGCCCGAGCAGGGCGAACCAGAACAACGCGGCGAACACCGCGTCGCTGCCGTTCTCCAGCACCGACTCGGTGGCCGCGGCGGCGACGCGTTCGGCATCGAGCGCGTGCGCGTCGCGGCTGACGATGCGGCCGACCGCGGCGCGCGCGTCTTCCAAGCGGCCGGCGTCCAATGCCTCGGCCACCGGCACGGCATGCTCGCGCAGGCTGCGCAGGCCGATGGCGAAGTACAGCGCCAGCGCCGCGAACGCGCCGCCGGCCCACGCCGACCATTGCCACAGCGCGCAGTGCAGCCAGCCGGCGGCGGCGCTCAGCGGCAGCGTCGCCAGCGTCCACGCGGCCAGCCCGCGCGCGCGGCTGTCGGCGTGCAGCGCGGTTTCCAGCGCGCGCGCCAGGCGGCCGAAGGCGACCAGCGGATGGGCCCGGCGCGGCTCGCCCAGCGCGGCGTCGAGCAACACGCCGCCGAGCATCGTCCACGCCAGCGCCTGCGCGCTCATGCCAGGAACAGCCGCACGGCCGCGTCCGGGTTCGAGGGAAAGTAGAAGTGCACGAAGCTCGCGCTCATGCGATCGCGCCGGTACACCGCTTCGCGGCTCGGGCCGCCGTTGGGGTTGGCCGACATCGCGATGGCCTGCGCGGCGACCTCGGCCTGGGCGTAGTGGAAGGTGTGGCCGCGCAGTTCGCCTTCCGGCAACGCCACCGACTGCAGGCCGAGCGCGGCCAGACGCGTGCCGATGCGCGCGCGGCCGCGCAGCAGGCCGGCCATCGCCGCGCCGCGGCCGTCGCGGTCGGTCAGTTCGTCCAGGCAGTACAGCAGCCCGCCGCACTCGGCCAGCAGCGGCTTGCCGGCCGCGACGTGCGCATGCAGCGCGTCGCGCAACGCGGCGTTGGCCGCGAGCGCGTCCAGGTGCAGTTCCGGATAGCCGCCCGGCAGCCACGCCGCGTCGCACTCGGGCAGCGTCTCGCCCGCCACCGGCGAGAAGAACGCCAACTCGGCGCCGGCCGCGCGCAGCAGTTCCAGGTTGGCCGGATACAGGAAGCAGAACGCCGCGTCGCGCGCGACCGCGATGCGGCGGCCGCGCAGGCGCGGCGGCACCGCAGGCGCCTGCGCGGGCTCGAAGGCGACCGCCGGCGGCAACTCGGCGTCGGCGTGCGCGGCCCAGGCATCGGCCAACGCGTCCAGGCGCGCGTCGATATCGCTCAGTTCGCCCGCCGCGACCAGGCCCAGGTGCCGCTCCGGCAGCGCCAGCGCCAGCTCGCGCGGCAGCGCGCCGAGCCAACGCAACTCGCCGGGCAGGCTCTCGCGCAGCAACTGCGCGTGATACGCGCTGCCGATGCGGTTGGCCGCGACGCCGTACACCCGCAGCCCCTCGCGGTAACGCGCCAGCCCGAGCGCGAGCGCGCCGAAGGTCTGCGCCATCGCCGAGCCGTCGATCACCGTAAGCACCGGCACGCCGATGCGCTCGGCCAGATCGGCGCTCGACGGCGATCCGTCGAACAGCCCCATCACGCCCTCGATCAGGATCAGATCGGCCTCGCTCGCGGCCGCGTGCAGGCGCGCGCGCACGTCGTCCTCGCCGCACATCCACAGGTCCAGCTGCTGCGCCGGCGCGCCGCTGGCGCGTTCGAGCACCATCGGGTCGAGGAAGTCCGGCCCGGTCTTGAACACCCGCACCCGCCGCCCCTGGCGCGAATGCCAGCGCGCCAACGCAGCGGTGACGCTGGTCTTGCCCTGGCCGGAAGCGGGGGCGGAGACCAGCAGGGCTGGGCAGTGGCCGGGACCGGGGCCCCGGGACCCGGGACCTGCCAAGTCGATTCCAAGCTCGGCTCCGGACTTTACGGGTCCCCGGTCCCGAGTCCCCGGTCCCGCAACGCTCACAACTCGACCCCCTTCTGCGCCTTGATCCCGGCCTTGAACGCATGCTTGACCACGCGCATGTCGGTGACCGTGTCGGCGGCCTCGATCAGCGCATCGGGCGCGCCGCGGCCGGTGATCACCACGTGCTGGCGCGGCGGGCGCGCTGCGACCGCGGCCAGCACGTCGTCGACCGCGACGTAGCGGTGCGCGAGGGCGATGTTGAGTTCGTCGAGCAGGACGAAGTCGTAGGCCTCGTCGCCGAGCATGCGCGCGGCCACCGCCCACGCCGCCTGCGCGGCGGCGATGTCGCGCTGCTTGTCCTGGGTTTCCCAGGTGAAGCCCTCGCCCATCACGTGGTAGTCGAGCTCTTCGAAGCGGCGGAAGAAGGCTTCCTCGCCGGTGGCGAAGCTGCCCTTGATGAACTGCACCACGCCGCACTTGAAGCCGTGGCCGAGCGAGCGCGCGAGCATGCCGAAGCCCGAGGAGCTCTTGCCCTTGCCGTTGCCGGTGTTGACCACCAGCACGCCGCGCTCGATGGTGGCGCGCGCGACCTTGCGGTCGATCAATTCTTTCTTGCGCTGCATGCGCTCGCGGTGCTTGTCCTCGCTGGCCGCGGCGAAGCCGGCGCGGTCGCCATTGTCCTCGCTCATGCCGCCGCTCCGGCGCGCTGGCGCGATTCGATCAGCCGCGCCGCGGCGTAAACGGCGAAGCCGGCGCCGACGTAGCCGGCCAGGGTGCCGAGCGCGCGCGGGTAGTAGCGCGGGATGCGCTCCACGAACCCGGCCCAGCTCGCGTCCGGATAGCGGCCGGACAGGAAATAGAAGCCGCCCTTGGAGATCAGGTAGGCCACCACCGAGGTCGCCAGCAGGGTCAGCGCCAACATCGGCACCGTGGCCAGGCGGTCGCGGTGCATGCGCGCATAGATCCGCCCGCCCCACCACAACGCACCGTAGGCCAGCGCCAGCGCCCAGTACGCCGGCGACAGGCACCAGTCGGTGACCCGGCCCAGCGCCAGGCTGGCCAGGTCCAGCAACGACGACAACACGAAAAACGCAGGGAACAACCAGGCCGGGCGCAGCAGCGCGCCGGCGAGGAAGAACACCGCCCACGACGCGCTCGGCAGCGCATCGACGGTGGCGAAGTGCTGGCCGCGGGTGCACACCATCAGCGCGGCCAAGGCCAGCGCGGCGGCGATCTGGCCGTTGCGCGCGCGCAGCGGCAGCGCGGCCTGGCTCGGCGGAAGCAACAAGCTCATGACGCTCTCCTTCTCAGTGGCGCGGGCCGGATGCGGCGCCGCGCGGACGGGCGAAACGCGCGACCAGCGCATGCGCCAGCAACGCCGCGCCGACATAGGCCATCGTGGTGCCGACGAACAACGGGCCCCAGCGCCAGACCCGCTCGATGTACTGGGCGAAATTCGGATCGGCGTAACGGCCGCCGAACCAGTAGAACGCGCCGTTGGAAATCAGGAACGAGGCGCTGGCGGCGACCAGCGCCACCGCCAGCGCGCCGGCCAGCGCGCGCGGCCGCGCCGCCATCGACGGCGCCCAGGCCCGGCCCAGGTACCACAGCACCGCATACGCCAGCAGCAGGAACGCGTACGACGGCGTCACGCAGTAGTGATCGAAGAAGCTCAGCCCGCGCCCGGTCACGGCGATGTAGTCGATCGCCACCGCCGCCACCAGCAGCCCGGCGAACAGCCGGTGGCGCTGCAGGTACAGGCCGCCGAGGAAGAACACCGCCATCGATGCGTCCGGCAGGTGCAGCGCGCTGCCGACCGCGTGGAAACGGGTCGCGGCCATCAGCGTCAGCAGCACGGCCAGGATCGCCAGTTGCGCGGGGCCCGCGAGCAGCGGCCGCAGTTCGTGCCGGCGCGGGGCCGGGCGGTTCGGCTGGGACTGGGTCGTGGAGATCATCGTCGTCTCTCGGTCGGGGCCGGCCGCGCGCGCGGCCGGCGCGGGCGGGTTCAGCGGTTGGGACGGTAGCGCAGGCTCAGCAGGTAGGTGCGTCCGGGCTGATTGTAGAAGGCCGCGGTTTCGTAGCGCTTGTCGAACAGGTTGTTGGCCGCCAGCTGCACGCTCCAGTCCGTGCCCAGCGCGTAGCCCAGGCGCAGGTCGGCCAGGGCGTAGCCGCCGAGTTCGCGCTTGTTGGCGAGGTCGTCGTAGCGCTGGCCGGCGGCGTAGACGCTGGCGCCGAGCGAGAACGCGTCGCCGCGGTCGAGTTCGAAGCGGCGGTCCAGGTCGATGCGCGCGCTCTGCCGCACGCGCCGCGGCAGGATGTTGTCGCGGTAGCCGCCGCGGCTGTCGTTGCGCGGGTCCAGCCAGGTCGCGCTGGCGCGCAGGTCCCAGCCGGCCACGCGCGTGTCCAGCGCCGCTTCCAGGCCGCGGATGCGGGCGCGGTCGACGTTGCCGGGCAGGCCGATGGAGGCGTCGTAGGCGATCAGATCGTCGATCCGGGTCTGGTAGGCGTTGAGCGACCACACCTGGCGGCCGCCCTCGCCGAAGGTGCCGCGCAGGCCCAGTTCGAAGCTGCGCGAGGTTTCCGGGCCCAGGTCCGGATTGCCGTACCCCGGGTAATACAGCTCGTTGAAGGTCGGCGCCTTGAACGCGGTGCCGTAGCTCGCGGTCAGCCGCAGCGCGTCGGCGAAGTTCCAGCCCCACAGCACGCTGCCGGTGGTTTCGCCGCCGAACTGGCTGTCGTCGTCGCGGCGCAGGCTGGCCTGCAGCGCGTGCGCGCCGAACTCGCGCTGGTACTGGCCGAACGCGCCGCGCAGCACGCGCGCGTCGCGCTTGTAGGCGGTGTTGCTTTCGACTTCGTCGCGCTGCCAGTCGAAGCCCAGGCTCAGCAGGCCGCCGCCGAGGCCGAGGTCGCCCTGCAGCGAGCCGAGCTGGCGGCGGGTGTCGAAGGTGCTGGAGTACTTGCCGTCCTTGTATTGCTCGCTGAGGTCCCAGCTGCGGCCGGCGTTGAGGCTCAACGCGAGGCGGTCGCTCGGGCGGTAGCGCAGCTTCGCGCCGGCGACCTGCTGGACGGTGTCGGCCTGGTTGTTCTGGCTGCCGTCGTATTCGTTGTAACCCTGCGCGCGGAACACCCGCGCCTCGCCGTCCCACCGCTCGTTGAAGCGGTAGCCGCCCTGCAGGGTCAGCGACGAGTTGCGGTAACCGTCGCGATCGGGCGAATAGGTGAAGCAGCCGGCGCCGCCCGGCGACGGCTTGCCGCGGCAGGCGTCGATGCCGTCGGTGTCCTCGTGCGCGGCGTTGATCGAATACCAGCCGCGCTCGCCCTTTCCGGCCACGCCGGCGGACGCGCGATGGGTCTTGTCGCTGCCGATGCCGACGCTGAAGCTCGGCGCGAACGGCCCCTGCGGGCGGCGGGTGAAGATCTGGATCACGCCGCCGATGGCTTCCGAGCCGTACAGGCTGGAGAACGGGCCGCGCACGATCTCCACGCGCTCGATCTGCTCGACCGGGATGTCCTGCAGCGAGGCGCCGCCGCTGGTGGCCGAACCGAGCTTGATCCCGTCGACCAGCACCAGCACGTGATCGGATTCGCTGCCGCGCAGGAACAGCGAGGTGCTTTTGCCCGGCCCGCCGTTGTTGGCCAGCGACGCGCCCGGCGTGCCGCGCAACAGGTCCGGCAGCGACGAAGGCTGCAGGCGCTCGATGTCGGCGCGGTCGATCACGGTGACCGCGGCCAGGGTCGCGTCCTGGGTCTGCGCGGTGCGGGTGGCGGTGACCACGACCTGGTCGAGATCGACCGCCGGCGCGGCAGGGGCGGTGGCGGCCGCGGCGGACAGGGCGATGGCCAGGGCCGGCGCGAGCGCGCGGCGCGGGGAACGGACGAAGCGGTGCTGCATGGCCTGCGGGTCTCCAGGGCCGCGCTCTCCCGCGCGGCCGACAAGGGTCGGGACCGGCGCGAAAACAGCGCGGAAGGACACGCACAGGCGCGCTCGCTCCGCCACCAGGCCCGCCGCCGGTCGGTTCGCGCTCCAGGCCGGTCTCCGGGCTTGCGAGTGGAACCTGTCGAGCGTCCTTGTCCGAGGTTCCGGCGCCGCGCCTTCCCATGCATGAAGCACAGTGGCCGTTGCGGTGCGTGGACTCGCCTACCGTTGCGGGGGCAGCTCCGGCTTGAGCGCGCGGACCGTTCTGGCGAACAGACCCGCGGCGCGACCGGATTCCCGTTTCAATCGCCGGACTGTGCCGGCGATCACCTTGAGCGCGCGCATCTTAACAGTCGCGACGCCCGGGCGAGCGAACGGCACCGCCAGCACGCGGCCCTGTTTCGGACCGGTCCTATTCAATCGTCGCCGCATCCGCGGCCATGCTGGCGGCGGGCCTGCGCGCGATCGGGCCCCGCGCCACACCCCCGATCCTTGTTCGTTTTCCGGCCGCCGGCTCGCCGCGCATATGCGACCGGCGGTTCTTTTTGCCCGCGATCCGCGGCGCAGCGCCGAAAACGAGGCGTCTACCACTTTTTGATTACTTGCGTTAGCCGGTTCCTGGCCGCTTCATTGACCGGGTTGTTATGACCGTGTTAAACCCGGATGACATCGCTGTCAGTCCCCCATGCAGGAGTCTTCATGCACGCCAGCCGCACGCTCGCCCACCCCGGTCTCCGCGTCCGCCACCCGCTCGCCCTCGGCTTGGCCATCGCCTTGAGCCTGACCGCCGCCCCCGCCGTCCTGGCCCAGCAACCCGCCCAGGCCGACGCCAAGACCCTCGACCAAGTCATCGTCACCGGCACGCGCGTGTCCGACCGCACCGTCGCCGAGTCGACCGCGCCGATCGACATCATCACCCCCGAGACCCTGGAAGCCACCGGCACGGTCGAGCTGGCGACCGCGCTGTCGCGCGCCCT
The DNA here is from genome assembly GCF_023617245.1 of Lysobacter enzymogenes. NCBI lineage: Bacteria > Pseudomonadati > Pseudomonadota > Gammaproteobacteria > Lysobacterales > Lysobacteraceae > Lysobacter > Lysobacter enzymogenes. The sequence goes on along the minus strand of NZ_CP067396.1, from coordinate 1,326,581 downwards.
GCCCTCGCTGAACTTCCCGCGCCCGGCGATCACCGACGGCACCGACGCGGTGCGTCCGGCGCAGCTGCGCGGCCTCGCGCCCGATCAGGTGCTGGTGCTGGTCAACGGCAAGCGCCGCCACACCACCGCGCTGATCAACCTCAACGGCAGCCAGGGCCGCGGCTCTTCGCCGGTGGACCTCAACGCGATCCCGATCGCCTCGATCGAGCGGGTGGAAGTGCTGCGCGACGGCGCGTCTGCGCAGTACGGCTCCGACGCCATCGCCGGCGTGGTCAACGTGGTGCTGAAGGGTTCCGGCAGCGGCGGCTCGATCGCCGCGCGCTACGGCCAGTACAGCGCCGGCGACGGCGAGCAGTACCAGCTCTCCGGCGACCTCGGCCTGGAAGGCGAGCGCGGCTGGCTGCGCCTGGCCGCGCAAGGCGGCCACCAGGACAACACCAACCGCGCGCGGCCGTTCCAGGGCGTGGTCGAACAGCGCTACGGCGATCCGGAGATCGACCACGGCGCGTTCTCCTACAACGGCGAATTCAAGCCGGTGGACTACCTGTCGTTCTATTCGTTCGGCAGCTACAGCGAACGCGACGTGCTGTCGAACGGCTATTTCCGCTTCGCCGCCGATCCGCGCAACATCCCCTCGATCTATCCCAACGGCTTCTTGCCGCAGATCCACAACGTCAGCAAGGACCGCGCCGCGGTGTTCGGCGTGCGCAGCGAAACCGCCGGCGGCACCCAGATCGACCTGAGCTACAACTACGGCCACAACGGCCTGACCTTCGACATCGAGAACACGCTCAACCGCAGCCTGGGCCCCAGTTCGCCGACCAAGTTCTACGCCGGCGCGCTGGAAGTGACCCAGCACGTGTTGAACCTGGACTTCACCCGCCCGGTGGACTTCGGCTGGAAGTACCCGATCACCTTCGCCTGGGGCGCGGAATGGCGCGGCGAGGAATTCAGCCAGCGCGCCGGCGAGTTCCTGTCCTACGCCAACGGCGGCGTGCCCGCGTCCAACGGCCAGGTGCTGCCGGGCGCGCAGGTGTTCTCGGGCTTCCGCGCCAGCGACGCCGGCGAGTTCGACCGCCACAGCTATTCGTTCTATCTCGACGTGGAAGGCGACCTGACCGACAAGTTCTCCGCCGGCCTGGCCGCGCGCTACGAGAGCTACAGCGACTTCGGCGACACCACCTCGGGCAAGCTGTCGGCGCGCTACGCCTTCACCGACGCGGTCGCGCTGCGCGCCACCGTGTCCACCGGCTTCCGCGCGCCGTCGCTGCAACAGCAGTACTTCCAGTCCATCGCCACCAACTTCATCAGCGGCGTGCCGTACGAGATCGGCACCTTCCGCGTCGACAACCCGGCCGCGGTGGCGCTGGGTTCGGAACCGCTGAAGGCAGAGGAATCGACCAACTACAGCCTGGGCCTGGTGCTGCAGCCGGCCGACGGCCTGTACATCACCCTCGACGCGTACCAGATCAAGGTCGACGACCGCATCCTGCTGTCGGAGAACCTGACCAGCACCGCGGTGCGCAACTACCTGCAGGCCAACGGCTATCCCGGCATCGGCGGCGGCCGCTATTTCACCAACGCGGTCGACACCAAGACCCAGGGCGTGGACCTGATCGCGACCTATGCCTGGGACGTCGGCAACGGCAAGCTCAGCACCACCGCCGGCTACAACTACTCCAAGACCGAAATCGAGAACATCGCGCCGAACCCGCCGCGGCTGGCGGCGATCGACCCGGCCGCGGTGCGCATCGGCCGCACCGAGATCGGCCGCATCACCAAGGGCGCGCCGCGCGACAAGTTCTTCCTCGCCGGCGACTGGAAGAGCGGCAACTGGAACTTCACCGCCACCGCCACCCGCTACGGCGAGTTCACCGAACTGCACGCGAGCGATCCGCTGCAGGACCAGACCTTCAGCGCCAAGTGGACCCTGGACCTGGCCGCGACCTACCGCCTGGACCGCTGGGACTTCACCGTCGGCGGCGACAACGTGCTCAACGAATACCCCGACGAGTCCAAGCTGGTGCGCGGCACCCGCAACTACCTGCCGTACAACACCGCCTCGCCGTTCGGGTTCAACGGCGCGTTCACGTACTTGAAGGTGGGTTACAAGTGGTGAGGCGCGCGGCGCGCTGAAACCTGAGCGCATGAAGGCCCGGGCCCAGTCCCGGGCCTTCGCGCTTTTGCGGGAGGGCCTGCATGCTGCTTTTGTGGGAAGGGCTGCATGCTCTTGTGGGGAGGGCTGCATGCTTTTGTGGGAGGGCCTTCAGGCCCGATGCTTTTGTCTCAGGTCGCGGCGACCTGACCGGAAAGCATCGGGCCTGAAGGCCCTCCCACAGAGACCTCCCACAAGAGCCTTCCCACAAGACCTTCCGACAAAGCCGGCGACCGCCCGTCGGCACGCGAGTCCCCACTGCCGGCACATCCTCGCGCCGCGCGGATCGGCTATACCGCATCGGTACCGTCCCGCCACCAGCACGCCACCCCGGAGCCCGTCGATGCGCCCGATCGCCCTGCTGTCGCTGTCCCTCGCCCTCGCCGCCGCCTTGAGCGCGCATGCCGCGCCCGCCACCCGCGACTACGCCGTGCTGATGCAAGGCCGCAGCGCCGGCGAACAGAAAGTGACCACCGCCGACGACGGCTCGGTCCGGGTCGAGTTCCACTACACCGACCGCGGCCGCGGCGACCGCAGCAGCACCGGCTGGCGCCTCAACGACGACGGCACCCTGCGCGAGTACAGCGGCCGCGGCAACGACTACCTGCTGACCCCGTTCGAGGAAAGCTACCGGGCCGAATCGGGCAGCGCGCGCTGGAAGAACCCGAGCGAAAGCGGCGAGCGCGCGCTGACCGCGCCGGCGTTCTTCCTGCCGCTGCAGGCCGCCCCGGAAGCCACCGGCGCGCTCGCCCGCGCCCTGCTCAAGGCGCCGCAGCGCACGCTCGCGCTGTTGCCGGCCGGCGAGGCGCGGATCGAACGCGTCGGCGAATACCCCATAGCCGGCCGCGACGGCACGGTCACGCTGCAGCTCTACAGCATCCTCGGGCTCGACTTCACCCCGCGCATGGTCTGGCTGCGCGAGGACGGCCGCACCGCCGCGACCATCGCCGCCTCGGGCTGGTTCGTCACCGTCGACCGCGAGTTCGAACCGGCGGTGGCGAAACTGACCGAGCTGCAGGAAGCCGCCGGCGCGCGCTGGGGCGCCGATTTCGCCCAGCGCCTCACCCATGCGCCCAAGGGCCCGCTGCTGATCCGCAACGCGCGCCTGTTCGACCCGCGCGACCTCAGCGTCGAGGCCGGCACCAGCGTGCTGATCGAGAACGAACGCATCGTCCGCGTCGGCCCCGACGCGCAGGTGCGCGCGCCGCGCGGCGCGGAAACGATCGACGCGCGCGGCCGCTTCCTGATGCCCGGCCTGTGGGACGTGCACAAGCACTACAGCAGCACCGAGGACGGCGCGCTCGACATCGCCGCCGGCGTCACCAGCGCGCGCGACATCGCCAACAACTTCGACACCTTCCTGCAACGCGTCGAACGCTTCGACGCCGGCAGCGAGATCGGCCCGCGCGTGCTCAAGGCCGGCTTCATCGACGGCCCCGGCCCCTACGCCGGCCCGACCAAGATGCTGGTGTCCACGCCCGAGGAAGCGGTCAAGGCGGTGGATTTCTACGCCGACCGCGGCTACATGCAGATCAAGAGCTATTCCTCGCTGAAGCCCGAACTGGTGCCGGTGATCGCCGACCGCGCCCACGCCCGCGGCCTGCGCTACAGCGGCCACGTGCCGGCGACGATGTCGGCGCGCCAGTTCATCGAGGGCGGCGCCGACGAACTGCAGCACATGATCTACGTCGAGCTGAACTTCATGTACCCCAAGGTCGAGGACACCCAGGGCATGAAGCGGCTGACCGCGGTCGCCGAACACGCCCACGAGTACCCGCCCGAAGCGCCGAAGGTGCGCGAGTTCATCGACTTCCTCAAGCGCCACCGCACCGTGCTCGACCCGACCATGGCGCTGGGCGAGGACCTGTTCGGCGGCGATCCCACCGACAAGACCCCGCCGGGCCTGCGCGGCGTCGCCGAGCGGCTGCCGCCGCAGGCGCGGCGCAACCTCAGCTGGGGCGCGCTGAAGCCGCCGCACGGCAAGGAAGAGGCCTACCAGCAGGCGTTCCCGAGCATGCTCAAGCTGCTCAAGGCGCTGCACGACGCCGGCGTGACCATCCTGCCCGGCACCGACGCGATGGCCGGCTACATGCTGCACGCCGAGCTGGAAGCGTATGCGCGCGCCGGCATCCCCAACGCCGAAGTGCTGCGCTTGGCGACGCTGACGCCGGCGCAGGTGCTGGGCGTGGACAAGGACCGCGGCGCGGTCGCGCCGGGCAAGTACGCCGACCTGGTCCTGATCGACGGCGACCCGCTCAAGGACATGCGCGACATCCGCAAGGTCGATGCCGTATTCAAGGGCGGCAAGCGCTTCGATCCGGGCGAGATCGAGCAGGCGCTGGGGATCGTGCCGCGCAAGGCGGCGGCCGGCGCGCGCTGATGCCGAGTCCTGCGCCGGGACGGCGAGGCGCGCGCCGTTGCTTTGCCGGCGGCGCGGCGCGGTGGCGCGAAATCGCCCGGATCGGGCGGTAAAACAGGCACCGCCGCGACGGCCCGGCGGCGGCGCCGCGCTGGCCGGCGTTGCCGGGCCCATGTCCGTCGCGGCAGGCTTGCGCGCGATGTCCAATGAGACGCACCGCGCGATCCACGCGACCGGAAGGCTGCCATGAACCCCACGCCCCGAACTGCGGACCCCGCCGCGACGCGCCCTCGCGCATTCGCCCCGGTCGTCGCCGCCCTGCTCTTCGCGGCGCTCGCCCTGGCCGCCGTCGCCTGGGCGCTGGTCCTCGCCAGCGCACCGGTCACCGGCCCGCAGCCGATGCGCTGGCAGCGGGCCGACGGTTCGCCGCCGGCGCCGGCCGATGCCGGCGGCTATCCCTTCCGCGGTTGCCGGCTGGCCGACGTCCAACTCGACATGGCGCTGTGGAACGGCGGTGCGATCGTTCCCTGCCACGACCCGGCGCTGGGCAGCGGCTGGGCCTTCCTCGATCCGTGGCGACGAACGGCCACGCTGCGTTGGCCGCTGGCGGACGGCGGCGAAGCGCCGCTGACCCTGGGCCTGTCGCCCGGGCCCGGGCGGCGGCTGGCCTTGGTGTTCCAGCGGGCCGTCGAGGGCGACGCCTTCGTCGGCATCGCCGGCGCCGACGGCTGGGCGCGCGCACCGGAAAAACTCGGCCGCGTCCGTTACCTCGCCGCGGCCTGGGTCGGCGACCGGCTCGAACTCGCGCTGGTGCCGCTGACCGGGCAAGACCCTCACGGCCTGCGCGGACCGGTCAAGGTGGTCGGATTCGACGATGCAGGCAGGCAGGAACGCATCGCGGTCCGGGCCTGCGGCGCGGACTGCCCGACTCCACCGATCGCCTACCGCGCCGGCGCGCGCTGGGTGTTCGAGTACGCCGGCCGCGCGCATGCCGAAGGCGGCGAACCGGTCGCGCCGGCGTTCCCCGGGCGCACGCTCGAAGATCTCGACCTCGACCTGGTCGCGCACGGCCGGCTGCGTTCGCCGATCGGCCTCTCGCTCGGCCGCGGCGACACCCCCGCGATCGGCGCCGACGGCAAGCCCACGCTGGCCGCGCCGGCGCCCTGGGACGGCATGCGGACGGTGCGCCAGGAACGCTTCATCGTCGATGTCGCGCCGCAGCGGCTCGCGCAATGGGCCGAACCTTCGCTGCGCGCGATCACCGAGCGGGCCGGCGCGCGCACGCTCACCTGGTACACCGACGAGCGCGACCGCGTCCATGTCACCGATGCGCGGCGGCCCACGATCGAGGCGATGGCGGCCCTGCCGGCCGTGGCGCGATGGCCACAGGGCCTGGCCAGCCGCATGTTCGCGTCCGACGACGCCGGCGGATGGTGGCTGGTCGACAGCAGCGGCGAATCCATCCATCTCGACCGCGACCTGCGCCGCACCGATCCCCTGCCGCTGCGCCAGCACCTGCGCGACGCACGCGGCGAGATCGCGGTCTACGCGCTGGATTGGGCGTTGTTCGCGCTGCCCGCGCTGTCGATCCTCTGCGCGGGACTGTCGCTGTGCGCCGCGCCGCGCCGCCCGTTGCTGCGCGCCCGGCCGCTGGCGATCGCCGCGCTGCTGTACCTGCCCGGCGCGGTCTGGGCGCTGCTGCAGGTCGCGCCGCTGCTTTGACCCTTCGGGCGCGATCGCGCCGATGCCAAAAAAACGGCCCGCATCGCGGGCCGTTTTCGTTTGCCTCACAACCGAAGAGCCTCAGCCCTTGGCGAACACCAGATGCCCACCCGCGGCATCGACCTGGATCGTATCGCCGTTGACGAACTCGCCGCTGAGGATCTTCTGCGCCAGCGGATTCTCGATCTGCTGCTGGACCGCGCGCTTGAGCGGCCGCGCGCCGTAGACCGGGTCGAAACCGACGTTGCCGATCAACGTCAGCGCCGCCTCGCTCAACGACAGCTTCAAGCCACGCTCGGCCAGGCGCTTCTCCAGACCGTGCAGCTGGATCTTGGCGATCTCGCGGATCTGGCTCTTTTCCAGCGGATGGAACACCACGATGTCGTCGAGGCGGTTGATGAACTCCGGACGGAAGTGGGTCTGGACCACGCCCATCACCGCCGCCTTCATCTGGGTGTAGGCCTCCGGCGTGTTGTCGTTGCTGAGCTCCTGGATCATCTGCGAGCCCAGGTTCGAGGTCATCACGATCACCGTGTTGCGGAAATCCACGGTGCGGCCCTGGCCGTCGGTCAGGCGGCCGTCGTCGAGCACCTGCAGCAGGATGTTGAACACGTCCGGATGCGCCTTCTCGACTTCGTCGAGCAGGATCACGCTGTACGGACGGCGCCGCACCGCTTCGGTGAGGTAGCCGCCCTCTTCGTAGCCGACATAGCCCGGAGGCGCGCCGACCAGACGGCTGACCGCGTGCTTCTCCATGAACTCGCTCATGTCGATGCGGATCATCGCGTCGGACGAGTCGAACAGGAATTCGGCCAGCGCCTTGCACAGCTCGGTCTTGCCCACGCCGGTCGGGCCGAGGAATAGGAACGAACCGCTGGGGCGATTGGGATCGGACAGGCCGGCGCGCGAACGCCGCACCGCGTCGGACACCACCCGCACCGCCTCGTCCTGGCCGACCACGCGCGCGTGCAGGGCCTGCTCCATCTTCAGCAGCTTGTCGCGCTCGCCTTCGAGCATCTTCGCCACCGGGATGCCGGTCCAGCGCGCCACGACCTCGGCGATCTCCTCGGCGGTGACCTTGTCCTGCAGCAGCTTGAAGCCCTGGGTCTCGGCTTCCTGCGCGGCCTTGAGCTGCTTCTCCAGCTCCGGCAGCTTGCCGTACTGGATCTCGCTCATGCGGCCGAAGTCCTGGGTGCGCTGCGCGGCTTCCAGGTCGAGCTTGGCCTGCTCGATCTGCTCCTTGATCTTGGTCGCGCCGTGCAGGGTCGCCTTCTCGGCCTTCCACACCTCTTCCAGGTCGTTGAAGTCGCGCTCGAGCGTGGCGATCTCGGCCTCCAGATCGGCCAGGCGCTGCTTGGATTCGGCGTCCTTCTCCTTCTTCAGCGCCTCGCGCTGGATCTTGAGCTGGATCAGCCGGCGCTCCTTGCGGTCGAGCTCTTCCGGCTTGGAATCGATCTCCATGCGGATGCGCGAGGCCGCCTCGTCCATCAGGTCGATGGCCTTGTCGGGCAGCTGGCGGTCGGCGATGTAGCGGTGCGAGAGCGTCGCCGCGGCGACGATGGCCGGGTCGGTGATCTCCACGCCGTGGTGCACCGCGTAGCGCTCCTTGAGCCCGCGCAGGATCGCGATGGTGTCCTCGACCGTCGGCTCGCCGACGAACACCTTCTGGAAGCGGCGCTCCAGCGCGGCGTCCTTCTCCACGTACTTGCGGTATTCGTCGAGCGTGGTCGCGCCGATGCAGTGCAGCTCGCCGCGCGCCAGCGCGGGCTTGAGCATATTTCCCGCGTCCATCGCGCCCTCGGCCTTGCCGGCGCCGACCATGGTGTGCAGCTCGTCGATGAACAGGATCACCTGGCCTTCGTTCTTGGACAGGTCGTTGAGCACGGCCTTGAGCCGCTCCTCGAACTCGCCGCGGAACTTGGCGCCGGCGATCAGCGCGCCCATGTCGAGCGAGAGCACGCGCTTGCCGCGCAGGCCCTCGGGCACCTCGTTGTTGACGATGCGCTGGGCTAGGCCTTCGACGATCGCGGTCTTGCCGACGCCGGGCTCGCCGATCAGCACCGGGTTGTTCTTGGTCCGGCGCTGCAGCACCTGGATGGTGCGGCGGATCTCCTCGTCGCGGCCGACCACCGGATCGAGCTTGCCGTTCTCGGCGCGCGCGGTCAGGTCGATGCAGTACTTTTCCAGCGCCTGGCGCTGGTCTTCGGCGTTTTCCGATTGCACGCTCTCGCCTCCGCGCAGTTTGTCGATGGCCGGCTCGAGCTTGGCCTTGGTCGCGCCCGCGGCCTTGAGCGCGCGGCCGGCGTCGCCGCCGTCGTCGAGCGCGGCGAGCAGGAACAGTTCGCTGGCGATGAACGCGTCGTTGCGTTGCTGCGCCAGTTTGTCGGTGACGTTGAGCAGCCGCGCCAGGTCGTTGCCGAGCGACACGTTGCCGGCCTGGCCGCTGACCTTGGGCAGCTTTTCCAGCGCCTCGCCGAGGCGCTCGCGCAGCAGCGGCACGTTGACGCCGGACTGGGCCAGCAACGGCCGGGTGCTGCCGCCGCTCTGGTCGAGCAAGGCGGTCAGCAGGTGCGCCGGTTCGATCACGCTGTGGTCGCGCCCGACCGCCAGCGACTGCGCGTCCTGCAAAGCCTGCTGGAAGCGCGAGGTCAGCTTGTCCATCCGCATGGAGGGTTCTCCGAAAGGTAGGTGGCGGCTGCCGCGCGAGTCTGCCGAACGGGCCGCGAATGGGCTGTTAATGCGGGCTTTGGCGGGTGTTTCAAGCCGGTACCGGGGACCAGGGACCCGGGACCGGCATCAGCAACTGCTTGCTTTACGGGTCCCCGGTCCCGCCGCTTCAAACCCGCGACGTCGGCTGCAAGATTTCGCCCCATTGGCGGATGCCTCAAGCCGGGACGGGGACCGGCAACAGCAACCGCAAAGGCTTGCTCTACGGGTCCCGGGTCCCAGGTCCCCGGTCCCGCCGCTTCACACCCGCGAAGTCGGCTGCAGGATCTCGACCCAGTAGCCGTCCGGGTCCTTGATGAAGGCGATGTCCTTCATGCGCCCGTCGGTGAGCCGCTTCTGGAACGCCACGCCGAGCTGCTCGAAGCGCGCGCAGGCCGCTTCCACGTCCGGCACCGACACGCAGATGTGGCCGAAGCCGCGCGGGTCGCTGTTGCCGTGGTGGTAGGCGAAGTCCGCGTCGTTCTCGGTGCCGTGGTTGTGGGTCAGTTCGAGCACGCCGCGCTGGCTCAGCAGCCACTGCCCGCGCGCCGGTTCCTCGGCCGGGATCTGCGAAGGGTCGTTGACCAGCACCAGGAAGTACAGGCTGAACTTGGCATCAATGAAGTCGCGCTTGCGCACCAGGGTGAAGCCGAGCACGCGGGTGTAGAAGTCCAGCGAGGCGGCCGGGTCCTTGATCCGCAGCATGGTGTGGTTGAACACGAAGTCGCGGGTCGCGGCCTCGGGTTGCGCGGTCACGCCGGGCACGGCGTTGAGTTCGTTCTGCAGGGACATGGCGTGGGCCGGTGTGAGGGAAAAGAAAATCTGGGGCCGCGCGCGGCCGCTCTCAAGCCTGCGGCGGCGGCGCGACCGGGTCGCGCTGCAGGGACAGCAGGATCAGCAAGGCCGCCAGCCCCAGGTAGGCGCCGATGAACTGCCAGGCGATGACCTTCTGCAGCCCCTCCAGCGCCCACGGCAGGTACACGCCGCCGCGCGGATCGACCGAGTGGATGATCCCGAACAGCGCCAGCGCGGCGCCGCCGAGCAGGAACGCCGCGGCGCGGCGCAGGCGGCCGTCGACCATCGCCGCGACCGCCGAAGTCCAGATCATCGAGGTCATGATGAAGCCGTTGCCGAGGGTCACGATCACCGCCAGTTCCGGCAGGCCGTGGCCGTCGAGCGCGCCGGTCAGCTCGGCGTGGCGGGCCGGATCGATCCAGGCCGGGTTGCCGGTCTTGATCGACAGCATGTAGGCGATCGGCGGCAGGAAGCCGAACACCATCGCGGTGGCATGCTTGGCCGGGGTGGCCTGGAACGCCTGGGTGGTGATGTCGAGCGCGACGTAGACGATGATCGGCGCCAGCACCGCCAGCGGCAGCCACTGCACCAGCCCCGAGACGACGCCGAGGATGCCGCCCAGGCCGATGAACAAGCCGGTCAGCAGGGTGTAGCCGCTGCGCGCGCCCATGTGCTTGTACGCGGGCTGGCCGATGTACGGCGTGGTCTGGGCGACGCCGCCGACGAAGCCGGCGACCAAGGTCGAGAACGCCTCGGCCAGCAAGATGTCGCGGGTGCGGTAATCGTCGCCGGCCGCGCGCGCGCTTTCGCTGACGTTGATGCCGCCGACGATCATCAGCAGGCCGAACGGCAGCAGCAGCGGCAGGAACGGCACGGTGTGCGGCAGGCCTTCGATGAAGCCCAGGGTCGGCAGCGGCAGCACGAGTTGCAGCGGCTGCGGGGTCGGCCAATGGAAGCCCGGCGCTCCCAACCCAACCGCCCCGAAGCCGTAGAACAACACAGTGCCGAACACGAACGCGACGAACACCCCCGGCAGCTTCACCGGCAGCCTGCCCTTCGCGACCAGCACGTACAGCAGCAAACCGAGGGTCATGAACCCGACCAGCGGCGAACGCAGCGTCTCGATCAGCGGCAGGAAGCCCATCAGCACCAGCGCGGTGCCGGCGATCGAACCGAGCAGGCCGGCGCGCGGAATCATCCGCGTCACCGCGTCGCCGGCGAAGGACAGCGCGAACTTCAGCGCGCCCATCACCACCAGCGAAGCCATGCCGAGCTTCCAGGTCGCGTCGGCCGCGGCGGCCTCGTCCAGGCCGGCCTGCTTGAAGCCGACGAAGGCCGGGCCGAGCACCAGCAGTGCCATGCCGATGCTGGTCGGCGCGTCGAGGCCCAGCGGCATCGCGGTGACATCGTCGCGGCCGCTGCGCGCGGCCAGGCGCCGCGCCATCGCGGTGTAGATCAGATTGCCGACCAGCACGCCGAACGCGGTGCCGGGGAACATGCGGGTGTAGATGACCTCGGCCGGGAAGCCGAAGATGCCGATCAGGGCCGCGGCGATGAAGCCGAGGATCGACAGGTTGTCGACGACCAGGCCGAAGAAGCCGTTGAGGTCGCCGGCGACGATCCACGAGCGCTGCGACTTTCTCGATTCGACGTTCACCGTCCGCGTCCCCCGTCCACCCAGCCAGTCCTCGACCAACGACTCAACGCGGCCACGTCCGCAAGGCCAGGACGAAACCCTATCGAAACAAGGCGTTTGAAACGCATCGGCAGTACTCGCAAAAGGCAACGCGGAAGGGACGCATCCGTGCCGGCCAAGCCTGCAATCCATTCGCAACCGTGAGTGTGCCGGCAATCGAAGGCGCCGGGGCGTTTTCGCGGCGATGGATGGGTTATCGGCTTATGCCAACCGAAGTCGCGCAGCCCCGCCGCACCCATCCCGAAGCCCCGCACCTGCCCCGTCATTCCGGCAAAAGCCGACCGGAGCGACGCAGCCCCGCCGAAACCACCTACCCGGTCGTTCCGGCGAACGCCGGAATCCATCTTGATCTTGCTCCTGCGCGGGCAACGGTCGAAGGCCAAGAGCAACGTCAAGATGGATTCCGGCGTTCGCCGGAATGACGGATCGGGGAGGAATGCGCGGTCCACAACGTATCTCGCATCCGCACCCCGCACCCCGCACCCCGCATCCACACCTCGCATCCCATACCCCGCTCACTCGCCGACGTCGAGCCAGCCGCGATAGCGCACCAGCAAGCCCACGCCCGGCAGCTGCGCATCCACCTCGAAGTGATAGCGCCCCTCGCGTTCGAACTCGCGCGCCTGCACGCGCGCGAACCAGCCCGCCGGCAGCGGCAGGCCGAAGGCGCGCACCCGCATCAGGCGCCAGACCAGGCCGGGTTCGTTGCCGATGCCGTCCTCGTCCGCCTGTCCGGCGATGCCGTAGCTCGTCGGCGCGCCCATCGCCGCCGCCGGCAGCGCCGCCGACGAGACCGTGATCGAATCGCCGGTGTGCGCCGACACCGTGCGCGCCAGCGCCGCTTCGGGCGCCTCGCCGACCGGTTCCAGGGCGAACGCGAAGCGCATCGGGCCCAGGCGTTCCAGCACCAGTCCGTCGCGCCCGGCCAGGCGCGAGCGCATCCTGGACTTGCCGAAACGCCGGGTCCAGGTCTCGCCGCGCGGGCCGGCCACGACTTCGACCTCGATCGGACCGGCATACGCCGCGGGCAGGCGGACGATGCGCGCGAACAGCCGCGACCACAGGCCGCTGCCGCGCTCGACCTTGGCCTCGCCGCGATAGGTCTGCCGGCCGCTGCGTCCGTGCATCAGCCGCAGCGTGCGCGGCAACAATACGAAGCGCACGCCGAGCACGCGCGGGTACAGACCCTCGCGCGCGCCGAGCCGCGACGCGTCGCGCGAAGGGTTGGTCATGGCTGCGCCCACTACAGCCCGCGCAGTTCGCGGGGAACCGCGTACTGGCGCCCGTCGAATCCCAGGCGCTGGCTGCTCTTGCGCTTGGGCGCGGAGATGTCTTCGCAGTCGTCGTTCTGGGACGCGTTGCGGCGCGCCTGCGACACCGTGTCGATCCGCAAGCCGGCATAGCCGTGGTCGCGCTTGGCGTCGATGGCGACGGTGCGCTGCACGCTCTCGAACTCGCCGGTGCAGTTGCCGTCCCATTCGCCGCGATCCAGCGACACCTCTAGGTTGCTCAGCACCGGCCGCAGCGCGTCGCCGTCGGCGGCGTACAGGCTCAGCACCGTGTTTTCGTACGGATTGACCCGCGACGAGCCGCTGTAGGTCACGCGCACGCCGAACGCGGTGGTGGCCTCGTTGAGGCGATAGCGCGCGGTGTCCAAGGTCACCGAGGAGATCCGCATCGCGTCGGAGACCAGCGGCTCGCGCTCGCGGTAGCGCTGCAGGATGCGCGGCTTGGCCGAGTCGGCCACCAGCACCTCCAGATCGGCGGTGTCGACGTCGCCGCTGGCCTCGTCGTGGCGCAGGCGCACCGCCAGCAGGGTCTTGCCGGGCGCGGCCGGCCAGACCTTGCAGGCGACGTCGTCGAGCTTGATCCAGCGCTTGGGCGAACCCGCGGTGCGCAGGAATTCGCCCTCGTCGCCGGTCACGCTGTCCGCGCCGGGATAGGCGGCCAGCAGCAAGTCGTAGGAACGCCCGCCGCAACCGTCGTCGGCGCGCGCGCCGAAGGGCGCGGCGCCGAACGCCGCGGCGAGGGACAGCGAAAGCAACAGGACCGTCCGTTGGGCCTTGGGGTACGTCATCGTGTTTGCATCCAGACAAGAGTCGCCATGCGGCCGGTGCGGCGGTCGCGGCGGTGGGAGAAAAAGCGGTCGGGTTCGGAAATCGTGCACAAGCCGCCGCCGTGGATATGGTCGGCGCGCAGGCCGGCGCGCGCCAGCCGCTGCCGCGCCAGCGCGTACAGGTCGACCCGCCAGTGGCCGGGCCGGGTCGCGGCGAACGCGGTTTCGGCCGCGGCATCGACGGCGAGGAACGCGTCGCGCACCTCCGCGCCGATCTCGTAGCGCTGCGGCCCGGCGGCCGGGCCGAGCCAGGCGCGCAGGCGCGCGGGCTCGCTGCGCATCGCCGCGACCGTGGCTTCGAGCACGCCGTCGGCGAGCCCGCGCCAACCGGCGTGGGCGGCGCCGACTTCGCTGCCGTCGTCCGCGGCGAACAGCACCGGCAGGCAGTCGGCGGTGAGGATCGCCAGCACCGTGCCGGGCGTCGAGGTCACCGCGGCGTCGGCCTCGGGTTCGCCGCCGCCGGCATCGCCCGCGGCGGATTCGCCGTCGAAGCGGACCACCCCGGCGCCGTGCACCTGATGCAGCCAGCGCGGCGCCGACGGCAGGCCGGCGGCCTGCGCCAGCAGTTCGCGGTTGCGCCGCACCGCGGCCGGATCGTCGCGCTGCTCGCCGTAGAGCGTGCCGAGGTTGAACGCGTCGAACGGCGCCTGCGACACGCCCAGGCCGCGGCGCACCGTGGCGAAGCCGCGCACGCCCGGCGGCACCGGCCAGTCGGCGTCGATCCAAGGATTCGCCGTGGGCTCGGTCACCGCCCGGCCTCGGCCGCGGCGCGCGAATCCTCGCGCAGTTCGGCGACCAACTGCAGCATGTCGGCCGGCACCGGCGCGGTGCAGCGCACCGGTTCGCCGCTGATCGGGTGGACGAACTCCAAAGTCTCGGCGTGCAGCGCCTGGCGCTTGAAGCCGCGCAGGGTCTCGACCAGCGAATCGCTCGCGCCCTTGGGCAGCTTGAGCGGGCCGCCGTACAGCGGGTCGCCGACGATGGGGTGCTTGAGGTGCTGCATGTGCACGCGGATCTGGTGGGTGCGCCCGGTTTCCAGGCGGCATTCCAGCAGGGTGTGGGCGCGGAAACGCTCGCGCAGGCGGAAGTGGGTGACCGCCTCGCGGCCGTCCTCGCGCACCGCCATGCGCAGGCGGTCGCGCGGGTGGCGGTCGATCGCGGCGTTGGCGGTGCCGCCGGAGACCAGCGCGCCGACCACCACGGCCAGGTACTGGCGGTGGACCTCGCGCGCGGACAATTGATCGACCAGCGAGATGTGCGCCGGCAGGGTCCGCGCGACCACCATGACCCCGGAGGTGTCCTTGTCGAGGCGGTGGACGATGCCGGCGCGCGGCAGCGCGGCCAGCGACGGGTCGCGGTGCAGCAGGGCGTTGACCAGGGTGCCGGCGGAGTTGCCGGCGCCGGGGTGGACGACCAGCCCGGCCGGCTTGTCGAGCACGATCACCTCGGCGTCCTCGTACAGCACGTCCAGGGCGATGTCCTCGGCCACGGCGTGGGTCTGGGTGTCCAGGACCACGTTCAATTCGACCGCCTCGCCGCCCTGGACCGGGTCGCGCGGGCGCGCCTCGCGGCCGTTCAGGCGGGCGTCGCCGGACTTGATCCAGGCGGCCAGGCGCGAACGCGAGTAATCGGGGAACAGTTCGGCCAGGACCGCGTCGAAGCGGCGGCCGGCGGCGGCGTCGGGCACGGTCGCGGTCAGGGTCTGGCGGGAGTCGGTCATCGCGGCTTCGGGGGTGAGTGAGGGAAGACGGGTCCGGTTAAGGGCTCGGACCCGCGGACTGCTATTATCGGCTCTTCGTGCCTCCGGCGCCTGTCGATGCCTGCCATGACCGAACGTTCCACCCCGTCCCGCGCCGTCGTGCGCCTGGTGTCCCTGCTGCTGATCGTCGCCGTGGCCGGCACTGGCTGCTCGCGGGTCGGCAAGATGTTCAAGAAGAACAAGGACGCCGACGAGGGCCAGCCGGTCGAGGCCATCTACGAGAAGGCCCACAAGTCGATGACCAACGGCAACTGGGCCTCGGCCGAGCTCAGCTTCAAGCGCCTGGTCGCCCAGTACCCGTACGGCCCCTACACCGAGCAGGCCCTGATCGAGACCGCGTACGCCCAGTACAAGTCGGGCAAGCACGACGACGCGATCAGCAGCATCGACCGCTTCATCCGCACCTACCCGACCCACCGCAACATCGCCTACCTGTACTACCTGCGCGGCCTGGTCAATTCCAGCCGCGACACCGTATTCCTGCAGAAGGTCTGGCGCCTGGACGTGAGCCGCCGCGACCTGGCCACGCCGATGCAGGCCTACAACGACTTCCAGATCGTGGTCGAGCGCTACCCGAACAGCCGCTACGCGCAGGACGCGCGCAAGCGCATGATCGTGCTGCGCGACACCTTCGCCCGCCACGAGCTCGACGTCTCGCTGTACTACCTGCGCCGCACCGCCTACGTGGCCGCCGCCGACCGCGCCAAGTACCTGCTCGAGACCTACCCGCAGAGCGGCTACCAGAACGACGCGGTGGCGGTGCTGATGAAGTCCTACGAAGGTCTGGCCAACCCGACCCTGGCCGCCGACGCCAAGCGCGTGCTGCAGCAGAACGACGCCGGCCACCCGGCGCTGACCGGCGACTGGCCGGACTACCCGAGCAACCTGCGCAAGCTCAACCCGTTCGCGGGCGAGCGCTCGGCGGTGGACAACCGCGACAAGCTCGAAGCCAAGCGCGCCGAGCAGGCGGGCAAGGGCGAGTAAGCCTCCCGCCTTCGCCGCAAACGAAAACGCCGCCTCCGGGCGGCGTTTTCGTTTATGGCCGTGGCGACCTGCAGGAGCGGCGCGAACAGACGCGAGTACGCCACGGCCGCGGCAGCGACGTCAGCCGGAATAGCGATTGGTGATCGGATAGCGCCGCTCGCGCCCGAACGCGCGCCGCGACACCTTCGGCCCTGGCGCCGCCTGGTGCCGCTTCCATTCGCTGATCCGCACCAGCCGCAGCACCCGGTCGACGGTCGCGGCTTCGAACCCGGCGGCGACGATCTCCTCGCGCGACTGCTCCTGGTCGACGTAGCGCAGCAGGATCGCGTCGAGCACGTCGTACGGCGGCAGCGAATCCTGGTCCTTCTGGTTCTCGCGCAGCTCCGCCGACGGCGGCCGGTCGATCACCGCCCACGGGATCACCGGCGAGCCGGCGACCGCGTTGCGCCAGCGCGCCAGCGCGAACACCTCGGTCTTGTACAGGTCCTTGATCGGCGCGTAGCCGCCGCACATGTCGCCGTAGATGGTGGCGTAGCCGACCGCGTATTCGCTCTTGTTGCCGGTGGTCAGCAGCAGGCCGCCGAACTTGTTGCTCATCGCCATCATCAGCGCGCCGCGGGTGCGCGACTGCAGGTTCTCCTCGGTCACGTCCACCGGCTTGCCGGCGAAGGCCTCGGCCAGGGTGTCGAGGAAGCCCTGGAACGGCGCCTCGATCGGCAGCGCCAGCAAGCGCACGCCCTGGCTCGCGCACTGCTCGGCGGCCAGGTCGTTGGACAGGTCGGCGGTGTAGCGCGAGGGCATGCGCACCGCGACCACGTTCTCCGCGCCCAGCGCATCGACCGCGATCGCCATCACCAGCGAGGAATCGATGCCGCCCGACAGGCCCAGCCAGACTTTCTCGAAACCGTTCTTGCGGCAGTAATCGCGGGTGCCGCGCACCACCGCGCGCCAGGCCAGCGCATCGCGGCTTTCCTCGTGCTCGACCGGCCACGACACCGGCACGAAGCGCCGGCTGGCGTCGTCGTAGTCGGCGACCAGCCAGTGATCCTCGAACGCCGCCGCGGCCGCATGCACGTTGCCGTCGCCGTCGGCCAGCACCGAAGCGCCGTCGAACACCAGCGCATCCTGGCCGCCGACCACGTTGAGATAGGCCAGGGCCACGCCGGTCTCGCGCGCGCGCAGGTCCAGCAGCGCGTCGCGCTGGGCGTGCTTGTCGCGCTCGAACGGCGAGGCGTTGGGCACCAGCACCAGGCTCGCGCCGGCCTTCGCCGTCGCCGCCAGCGGTTCGGCGAACCACAGGTCCTCGCAGATCACCACGCCGACCTGCACGCCCTTGACGTCGAACACGACCGCTTCGCCGTCGGGGTCGACGTCGAAGTAGCGGCGCTCGTCGAACACCGCATAGTTGGGCAGTTCGCGCTTGCGATAGGTCGCCTCGATGCGGCCGCCGCGCAGCACGCTGGCTGCGTTGTAGACCACCGCCCCGGCCGCCTGCGGCCAGCCGACCACGGCGACGATGCCGTGCGTCGCCGCGGCCACCCGTTCCAGCGCGGCCTGGCAATCGGCGAGGAAGCTCGGACGCAGCAGCAGGTCTTCGGGCGGATAACCGCTGATCGCCAGCTCCGGGAACAGCACCACGTCGGCGCCGTGCTCGTCGCGCGCCTGCGCGATCAGCGCGGCGATGCGCTCGGCGTTGCCGTCGACCGCGCCGACGGGGAAATCGAACTGGGCCAGGGCGATGCGCAGGGGTGCGGACATGCGGGACTCGGCGTTCACAAATGGGAGTGGAAAGCCGGCGCGAACCGTGTGGTCCGCGCCGGATCGGAAACTCGCTGCGCTCAGGGCTGCGCGTAACCGGCTTCGCGCTGGGCCCGGATCGCCAGGATCAGGACAGTATCGAATTCGCTCAGGTAGCGGTACAGCGCCACATAGCCGCTGACGTCGCGGCCGATGACCAGTTCGCGCAGTTCCGCTTCGGCCGGCCGGCCGATCAGCGGATTGTCGCTCAGTACGTCGATCGCTCGCAGGATGCCGTCGATGCGCTGCTCGCGCCTTGCCGCATCGTGGCGGTCTAGATGATCGAGAATCCGGGCGAAGTCCTCGGCCACCGCGGGCGCCAGGACGATTCGGGTCACGGCTTGCGCCCGAAGGGCTTCTTCGCTGGCGGCGACGCGTTCTCGCCGCGCGCGCGGCGACCGAGATAGTCGCGCATGTCGCCCCACTCCAGGGCCTGTCCGTCGGCGACGAAACTGCGCCAGCGCGCCTGCGCCTCGTCCAGGAATTGCGCGCGGCGCTCGGCCTCGCCGACCTTCTCCTCCAGCGCGCCGAGGATGAAGCCATGCGGCGTGGTGCCGGCGCGTTCGGCGGCGTCGGCGATGCGCGACTTCAGCTCGTCGCTGAGGCGGATGGTGGTGGTGGACATCGGGCGTCTCCGCAAGGCGGGTCGGACGCCACTGTAGCACTTCTGTGACACACAAAGAAAAAGCCGCCCGAAGGCGGCTTTTTCCAGCTTCGGGCCGAAACCTCCGGCCCGGACGTTGAACTTACTTGCCCAGACGCTTGGCGATCGCCGCGCCCAGGTCGCCCGGCGACTTGACCGTGGTGACGCCGGCCTTTTCCATCGCCGCGAACTTGCCTTCGGCCGTGCCCGAACCGCCCGAGGCGATCGCGCCGGCGTGGCCCATGCGCTTGCCCTTCGGCGCCGAGGCGCCGGCGATGAAGCCGACCACCGGCTTGGTCACGTACTGGGCGATGAACTCGGCCGCTTCTTCCTCGGCCGAACCGCCGATCTCGCCGACCATGATGATGCCTTCGGTCTGCGGGTCGTCCTGGAACCACTTCAGCGCGTCGATGAAGTTGGTGCCGTTGATCGGGTCTCCGCCGATGCCGATGCAGGTCGACTGGCCCAGGCCCACGTCGGTGGTCTGCTTGACCGCTTCATAGGTCAGCGTGCCCGAGCGCGAGACGATGCCGATCACGCCCGGCTTGTGGATGTGGCCCGGCATGATGCCGATCTTGCACTCGCCCGGAGTGATGACGCCGGGGCAGTTCGGACCGACCAGCACGACGTCGTCGTAGCCGTTGAGGGTGTTCTTGACCCGCAGCATGTCCAGCACCGGGATGCCCTCGGTGATGCACACGATGACCTTGATGCCGGCGTCGGCCGCTTCCAGGATCGCGTCGGCCGCGAACGGCGGCGGCACGTAGATCACCGAGGCGTCGGCGCCGGTCTCTTCGACGGCGTCGCGCACGGTGTTGAAGACCGGCAGGCCCAGGTGCTGGGTGCCGCCCTTGCCCGGGGTCACGCCGCCGACGACCTTGGTGCCGTACTCGAGCATCTGCTCGGCGTGGAAGGTGCCCTGCGAGCCGGTGAAGCCCTGCACGATCACCTTGGTGTTCTTGTTGATCAAAACGGACATTTTGGTAAGTCCCTGCAAACGTGTTGTTGGGCGTCTTCGGACAGAACGGGCGCCGACTGCGTCGGCGTCCGCGGCGCATGCCTCCACATCCCCACCTCGCCGCTTCGCGTCGAGGTCGCCCCTTGACTCAAGGGGCTAGGCGCGGGGCAGGCCGCTGCGTCTGTTCTTAGGCGCCGGCGACGGCGGCAACCGCCTTCTTCGCGCCATCGTTGATGTTGTCGGCCGGGGTGATGGCCAGACCCGAGTTCTTCAGCAGTTCCTTGCCGGCTTCCACATTGGTGCCTTCAAGACGCACGATCACCGGCACCTTGACGTCGACTTCCTTGACCGCGGCGATGATGCCCTCGGCGATCATGTCGCAGCGGACGATGCCGCCGAAGATGTTGACGAAGATCGCCTTGACCTTGTCCGAGCTCAGGATGAGCTTGAACGCCTCGGTCACGCGCTCCTTGGTGGCGCCGCCGCCGACGTCGAGGAAGTTGGCCGGCGAGCCGCCTTCCAGCTGGATGACGTCCATGGTGGCCATGGCCAGGCCGGCGCCGTTGACCATGCAGCCGATGTTGCCGTCCATGGTGACGTAGTTGAGGTCGTGCTGGCTGGCCTTGACCTCGGTCTCGTCTTCCTGGCGGATATCGCGCATGTCGGCGAGATCCTTGTGGCGGAAGGTCGCGTTGTCGTCGCTGTTGACCTTGCCGTCGAGCACGGCGAGGTCGCCGTTGGTGAGGATCGCCAGCGGGTTCAGTTCGACCAGCGCCAGGTCCTTCTCGTTGAACAGCTTGTACAGGCCCAGCATGATCTTGGTCAGCTGGCCGGCCTGCTTGGCGTTGAGGCCCAGGTCGAACGCGAGCTCGCGGCACTGGTAGGCCTGCAGGCCCTGCACGTAGTTGACGTGGATGGTCTTGATCGCCTCCGGGGTCTCCTCGGCGACCTTCTCGATCTCCACGCCGCCTTCGGCCGAGGCGATGAAGGTGACCGACTTGGTCGAGCGGTCGACCAGGACCGACAGGTACAGCTCCTTGGCGATGTCGGTGCCTTCGGAAATCAGCACCGTATCGATCGGCAGGGCGACGCCGGCCGACTGGTAGGTCTCCATCTTGGTGCCCAGCATGGCCTGGGCGTACTGCTTCACTTCGTCGAAGTTCTTGGCCAGCTTGACGCCGCCGGCCTTGCCGCGGCCGCCCGCGTGGATCTGGGCCTTGACCACCCACAGGTCGCCCGGGATGGCCTTGGCCGCCGCGACGGCCTCTTCGGGAGTGCGCGCAACGCGCCCGGCCGGCACTGCGATGCCGTAGTCGGCAAACAGTTGCTTTGCCTGATATTCGTGGAAATTCATGCGTCACCGAGGGGAGTGAAAGACGTCCCGCGCGGACGCACGGCCGGGGGCCGGAGCGGGCGCGAGGGGGCCGCATTGTCGCCGATCGCGGCGGGGCGAGCAAAACCCGGGGCGGCCGGGCCGACCGGCGGAGCCCCGCATCCCGGGCTGCGACCGGTCCGGACGGGACTTGGGCAGCGGTCGCGGCCGGGGCCGCCGCGGACCCACGCGGGCGTGTGGCCAAATCCGGCAAGGCCGGCACGCTGCAAACGCAAGGTCTGCGCCCGCCCGCCCCCAAGGCCGCCCTGCGGCGATCCCGCCCGCGCCGGCCAGCCGCCCTATACTGATCGATACTCCGCCCGCGCAGGGAAACCCGCTTGCCGTCAGGTCTCGCCCCCGTCGCTCCGGCCGATGCCGACTCCGCGCTGCGCCGCGAACTGTATTTCTTCACTCTCTACCGCCTGCTCGAGGCGGCGCTGCTGGTGCTGTTCCTGTTCGGCCCGGTCGAGAACCTGATCGGCGCGCCGCGCCACGACCTGTTCGCGCGCTCGCTGTCGCTGTCCTATCTGTTCATCGCCAGCCTGCTGTTCGTGTTCGGCCGCCGCGGCGACCTGCGCGCCCAGGTCTTCGCCGGCATCGCCTGCGACCTGTTCTTCGGCATCCTCTCGATCCACGCCCTGCCCGGCGCCGGCACCGGCATCGCCCTGATGCTGATGTTCAACGTCGGCGCCGCCGCGCTGCTGCTGCCGACCCGCTTCGGCATCGGCGCGGCGATCGCCGCCTGCCTGGGGCTGGTCGGCGAATGGCTGTGGACCGAACTGGGCAACGAGGCGCTCGGCCGCACCGTCGCCGAACCGGTGATGTTCGCCCTGGGCTACCTGTCGATAGCGCTGCTGACCAGCACCCTGGGCCGGCAGATGCGCGAGAGCCAGGAACTGGCCGAGCGCCGCGGCGCCGAAGCCGCCAACTACGCCGAGATCAACGAACTCATCATCCGCCGCATGCGCACCGGGGTGCTGCTGGTCGACGGCGAAGGCCGGCTGCGCCTGGCCAACGAGGCGGCGATGCTGCTGCTCGGCGACAACGGCGAGCACAACGGCGGCCAGCACGGCCACCGGGTGCTGGCGATCGCCTCGCCGGAACTGTCGCGCCGGCTCGGCCGTTGGCGGGTCGAGGGCCGCCCCGACGAAAGCCCGCTGCGGCTGGCGCCGGACCTGCCGGAAGTGGTGCCGCGCTTCACCCGCCTGCTCGCCGGCAGCGACCAGACCCTGATCTTCCTCGACGACACCTCGCTGGTCTCGCGCCGCGCCGAATCGATCACCCTGGCCGCGCTCGGCCGCTTCTCCGCCAGCCTCGCCCACGAGATCCGCAACCCGCTGGCGGCGATCAACTACGCGGTGCAGCTGCTGGAGGAGTCGCGCGACATCGCCGTGTCCGACCGGCGCCTGCTCGAGATCATCCGCCAGCAGGGCTCGCGTATGAACGGCATCGTCGAGAATGTGCTCGGCATGGCCCGGCGCGAGCCGGCCAAGCCCGAGCACGTCGAGCTGATGGGCTTCGTGCGCCAGTTCGTCGACGAGTACCGCGCCATCCACCCGATCGAGCAGGACACCCTGCGCGCCACCGGCGCGCACGCGCAGGCGCCGGCGCTGGTCGATCCGCGCCAGCTGCACCAGGCGCTGACCGTGCTGGTGCACAACGCGCTGACCTACGGCCGCCAGCCCGGCGAGCCGGCGCGGGTCAGCGTGCACGTGTACTTCGACGACGTCGGGCTGCCGGCGATCGACGTGCTCGACCGCGGCCCCGGCATTCCCGACTCGGTCGCCGAACGCCTGTTCCGGCCGTTCTTCACCACCTCCGCGCACGGCACCGGCCTGGGCCTGTACATCGCGCGCGAGCTGTGCCGCGCCAACCAGGCCTCGCTCGACTACGTGCCGGTGCCCGGCGGCGGCGGCTGTTTCCGCATCCGCCTGGCCGGCGCCAGCGCGCTCGCGCCGGCCTGAGCGAACAGTGTGACTGCGCGCACGGCAAGCAGAAAACGTGCCACCAGCGTCTTGGCCGCGACAGGTTCGTTAAGTTATCGTGGGCGGTGGAGGGCGTAATGGCTGAAACCCGTAGTGCATTGGTAGTCGACGACGAACGCGACATCCGCGAGTTGCTCGTCATGACGTTGGGCCGCATGGGCCTGCGTTGCGATACCGCGTCGGGCCTCAACGAGGCCCGCAGCCAGCTGCTGCGCAATCGTTACGATCTGTGCCTGACCGACATGCGCCTGCCCGACGGCTCGGGCATGGACCTGGTCGCCGAGATCAGCCAGAAGCATCCCAACACTCCGGTGGCGATGATCACCGCCTTCGGCAACGTCGAGGCCGCGGTGGAAGCGCTCAAGGCCGGCGCGTTCGACTTCGTCGCCAAGCCGGTCGACTTGTCGGTGCTGCGCGACCTGGTGCGCCACGCGCTGGAGCTGCACGAGACCCGCCGCAGCGCCAGCGAGGCGGTCGGCTCGCGCCTGTACGGCGAATCGCCGGCGATGATCAAGCTGCGCCAGACCATCGGCAAGGTCGCGCGCAGCCAGGCGCCGGTGTACATCGCAGGCGAATCGGGCGTGGGCAAGGAACTGGTCGCGCGCACCATCCATTCCGAGGGCGGCCGCGCCGACGGCCCGTTCGTGCCGGTCAACTGCGGCGCGATCCCGGCCGAGCTGATGGAAAGCGAATTCTTCGGCCACAAGAAGGGCAGCTTCACCGGCGCCCACGCCGACAAGCCGGGCCTGTTCCAGGCCGCCGATGGCGGCACCTTGTTCCTCGACGAAGTCGCCGAGCTGCCGCTGGCGATGCAGGTCAAGCTGCTGCGCGCGATCCAGGAAAAATCGATCCGTCCGGTCGGCGCCCAAGCCGAGGTCACGGTGGACGTGCGCATCCTCTCGGCCACCCACAAGGACCTGGCCGCGCTGGTCGCCGAAGGCCGCTTCCGCCAGGACCTGTACTACCGCATCAACGTCATCGAGTTGCGCGTGCCGCCGCTGCGCGAGCGCCTGGACGACCTGCCCGGCCTGGCCGCGAAGATCCTCCACCGCCTGGCCGGCAACCAGGGCCGGCCGGTGCCGCGACTGGGCGACGACGCGCTCGAGGCGCTGCGCGCCTACAACTTCCCCGGCAACGTGCGCGAACTGGAGAACATCCTCGAACGCGCGCTGGCCCTGGCCGAAGGCGAAGTCCTCAGCGCCGGCGACCTGCGCCTGCCGCGCCTGGCCACCCAGGCCCCGCCGGGCGCCGTCGCCCCCGGCGCCGCCCCGCCGCCCGCCGGCCAGCCCGTGCCCCCGGGCGCGGTCGACCCGCGCACGCTCAACCCGCGCGACACCGCCACCAGCGCCCTGCCGTCCTACATCGAAGAGATCGAACGCGCCGCCATCCAACAGGCGCTGCAGGAGAACCGCTACAACAAGACCCGCACCGCGGCCGCGCTGGGCATTACGTTCCGGGCGCTGCGCTATAAGCTGAAGAAGCTCGGGATCGACTGAGCGGCGCTTGCGCCGCCGCGGCATAGGGGCCGTTCCGGCCCCCTCCTAATCTTTTGTGCACAGTTGCGTCTCGCCGCGCGGCGAGGCGTCCTTGAGTAGCGAGCGGTACGGCGCCGATAGTATTCGCGCCAATCAAGCAAGCCGCTTAGCGATCCGATTTCGAGCGAGTCCGGTTCAAGCCTCCGCGTGCCAGGCTTCGCCCACGGAGTCTGCCGGCAATCCATTCCTTGTATCGCTTCCGATTCGTCGTCGCCCGACATCGCCAGCCAGCCCTGACGAGACCCGCGCAACAGCCTCAGCGCGGCGCCGCGCAAGGAAAATTGCGATATTCATCGCAAATCACCCCTGGCCTCGACCAACCTGACGCTGTTGGTCACCCTCCCTTCCAGCGAACTGACCCTTAACGTCACACGATCCGAAGACGGGCCGTCGGGATACGTGACCGAGCCAGCACTTTCCTTCCAGACAACCCCGTCGCCAGAGGTTGGCATGGGTTGTGCGTAGTCCTACATGCACGTGCGGCATGCACGGCTGCCGAAGGATCGAATACCGATGCCTGCTGGCACGTGAAGCAACCAATCACTCCTAGGGGATACACCATGAAGAAGCAGCAAGGCTTTACCCTCATCGAACTGATGATCGTCATCGCGATCCTCGGCATCCTGATCGCCATCGCGCTGCCGGCCTACCAGGACTACCAGGTCCGCACCAAGGCCACCGAAGGTCTGAACGTCGCCGCCGCCGCCAAGCTGGCCGTCGCCGAAGCCGCCAACGACAATGGGGGGGTCGACAAGATCAAGACCGCCGACGTCGCTTACAAGTTCACCGCGGGCGACACCAAGTACATCGACACCATCGTCATCGGCGACGCGGGCAAGATCACCGTGACCACCCGCAACACCGGTGCGACCGCCCCGATCGTGTTCGAACTGACCCCGACGACCAACACCGACCGCACCGCGATCGACTGGGCGTGCAAGGGCACCGGCGGCGACAAGCCCTCGCAGCTGCCGTCCTCCTGCCGTCCGAAGGCCACCTAATCCGTCGATCGTCTGATCGATGCGCTTAGTGTTGGTGCAAGACCCGAAGCCCCGCCGCATGGCGGGGCTTTTTTATGGGCGGCTGCGCGATCTCGCGCTGGGCCTGCTGTTCCTGGCCTGCCTCGCCCCCGCGATCACCTTGCTGCTGTACTCCAACATCGCGTTGAACGCCGGCGAACGCGTCACGGTGATGGGCGCCAGCGCGCTCAGCCTGCTGGTGCTGTACGCCTTGCTGGAGCGCTTCCCGCGCGCGGCCTTGCTGCTGCTGGCCGGAGCGAGCGCCATCGCCTTGCTGGAGATCCGCTTCATCACCGACTACGGCTGGCCGATCAACGCCAACAGCCTGTCGCTGATCGCCGAAACCAATACCGCCGAAGCGCGCGACTTGCTCGGATCCTTGCCATCCGGCCTCATCGCAGGCTGGGCCGCGGTCGCCCTGCTGACGTTGGCCGCATGGCCGGGTGCGCCGCCGGCGATGCCGGTACGGCGACGCGGGCGGATTCTCGCCTACAGCCTCGCCGGCTCGGCCGCGCTGACCGCCCTGGCCTTCGTCAGCACCCCGGCGGCGGACGCCGAGGGCGACGACGCCATCTTTCCTGCGCAGATCTACGGCCAAGGATTAGCCCTGCGCGGCGCCTTCCCCGCGGGACTGCCCTTCGTGGTGACCGACTACTTCCGCGAAAGGCATGCCCTGAAGGTCGCCTACGAACGCAATCAACGCTTCCGCTTCGGCGCGACCGGCGCGAAGTCGGACCATCCGCGGGTGTTCGTGCTGGTGATCGGCGAAACCTCGCGCGCCGACCGCTGGGGCCTCAATGGCTATGCGCGCGACACGACCCCGCGGCTGGGCGCGCGCCACGACCTGATCGCCTTCCGGCACATGCTGTCGCCGTGGAGCTACAGCCGCCAGGCGGTCCCCACCATCGTCAGCAGAAAGCCGCCGAGCAACACCTCCGCCGTGTTCGACGAGGCGTCGATCGTCACTGCCTTCAAGGAAGCCGGCTTCCATACCACCTGGATCTCGCTGCAGGCGCCGGTCGGCTTCTTCGAGTCGCCGATCTCGATCCATGCCTACGAGGCGGACCGGGTCCTGTTCCTCAATCCGGTCGACTACACCAGCCACGGCAAGCCCGACACCGCCGCGATCCCGGAACTGGAAAAGATCCTGCGCGCCCCGCAAGACAGGGACCGCTTCGTGGTCATCCACACTCTCGGCAGCCATTTCCAGTATTCCAACCGCTACCCGGCCGAGTTCGCCCGCTACTTGCCCGACCGCCCGCGCGACCGCCCCGCGCGCCTGTTCGACCCCGGCGATCGCGAAGTGCTGTCCAACGCCTACGACAATTCCATCGCGTTCACCGACCACTTCTTGAACCAGGCGATCCAGTCGCTCGAACGTCATCCGGACGTCGAGTCGTGGCTGTTCTACTCATCCGACCACGGCGAGGCCCTGTTCGACGACTGCCGCCAGTACAGCGGGCACGGGCAGTCGAGCCGGCAGAGCCATTCGGTGGCCTCGCTGTTCTGGGCGTCGCCGCTTTACGCGGCCGGGCATCCGCAGTACCTGCAGAACCTGCGCGGCTACCGCGAGCGCCTGGTGTCCACCGCGATGCTGTTCGAAACCTTGACCGACCTGGGCGGGCTCACTGTGCCGGGCCGGCGCCAGAACAACAGCCTCGCCGCCGAAAACCTGCGCAAGGCCGAGGAAGTTGTGACCGTGTTCGACGATTCGGGCTGGAAATGCCCCACGCCGCAGGCGCCCTAGGCGATACTGGATGATGCCGGAACCCTTGGGGAGGGTTTGCGGTAGAGTTTGCAGGGGATAGAAGGGGAATCAGCACCATGTCCGTGGCAACGACAGCCAACCTGGTCGGCATCACCGGCATCGTCCGGCGCTTGGTGCTGGACGGCGCCCTGGAGGACGCGCGGGCCCGCGAAGCCTTGGCCGCGGCGACCAGCGAGCGCAAGCCGATCGCCGCCTATCTCACCGAACACCGGCTGGTCACGCCGAACCAGCTCGCGGCCGCCCACTCGGTCGAGTTCGGCGTGCCGTTGTTCGATCCCAGCGCGATGGATCCGGGCCAGGCGGCCGTGCGCATGATCGGCGAAGACCTGATCCGCAAGCACAACGCCCTGCCGTTGTTCAAACGCGGCAACAAGATCTTCATCGGCCTGTCCGATCCGACCAACACCTCCGCGCTGGACGAGATCAAGTTCCAGACCAACGCCGCGGTCGAGGCGATCCTGGTCGACGAGGACCTGATCCGGCGCACGCTCGACCGCTGGCTGGAGACCTCCGACTCGCTCGGCGACACGGTCGGCGACGGCGAAGGCCTGGAAACGCTGGAAATCGGCAAGGACGACGACCTGTCGACCAAGGGCGACAGCGGCATCGACGCCAAGGGCGACGACACTCCCGTCGTCAAGTTCGTCAACAAGGTGTTGGTCGACGCGATCCGCCGCGGCGCGTCCGACATCCATTTCGAGCCTTACGAAACCGACTACCGCGTGCGCCTGCGCATCGACGGCCTGCTCAAGCAGGTCGCCAAGGTGCCCAACAAGCTGCACTCGCGCATCGCCGCGCGCCTGAAGGTCATGGCGCAGCTGGACATCGCCGAGAAGCGCGTGCCGCAGGACGGCCGCATCAAGCTCAACCTGTCCAAGACCAAGCAGATCGACTTCCGCATGAGCACCTTGCCGACCCTGTTCGGCGAGAAGATCGTGCTGCGTATCCTCGACGGCTCCGCCGCCCGCCTGGGCATCGAGAAGCTCGGCTACGAGGACGACCAGAAGGAGCTGTTCGTCGGCGCGGTGGTCAAGCCCTACGGCATGGTCCTGGTGACCGGCCCGACCGGTTCGGGCAAGACGGTGTCGCTGTACACCGCGCTCAACATCCTCAACGACGAGCAGCGCAACATCTCAACGGTCGAGGACCCGGTCGAAATCCGCGTGCCGGGCATCAACCAGGTGCAGATGAACGTCAAGCGCGGCATGACCTTCGCCGCCGCGCTGCGCAGCTTCCTGCGCCAGGACCCGGACGTGATCATGGTCGGCGAAATCCGCGACCTCGAGACCGCCGAAATCGCGATCAAGGCCGCGCAGACCGGCCACATGGTGCTGTCCACCCTGCACACCAACGACGCCCCGCAGACCATCGCACGCCTCATGAACATGGGCGTGGCGCCGTACAACATCACCTCCTCGGTGACCCTGGTGATCGCCCAGCGACTGGCCCGGCGCCTGCACGACTGCAAGCGCGAAGTGCATCTGCCGGAACATGCGCTGCTGGCCGAAGGCTTCACCCACGAGGAAGTCGCCGCCGGCATCACCCTGTTCGAACCGGTCGGCTGCCCCGACTGCACCGAAGGCTACAAGGGACGTACCGGCATCTACCAGGTCATGCCGATGACCGACGAAATCCAGGCGATCGTGCTCGAAGGCGGCAACGCGATGCAGATCGCCGCCGCCGCGACGAGGTCGGGCGTGCGCGACCTGCGCCGTTCGGCGCTGGTCAAGGTGCTCAACGGCGTCACCAGCCTGGCCGAAATCAACCGCGTAACCAAGGACTAACCCATGTCCGCGACCCGTTCCGCCACTCGCGCCGCCAGCAAGACCGCCCCCCAGGTCCGCCGCGAAAATCCCCTGGCCCTGTTCGTCTGGCAGGGCACCGACAAGCGCGGCATCAAGATGAAGGGCGAGCAGGCGGCCAAGAACGCCAACCTGCTGCGCGCCGAGCTGCGCCGCCAGGGCATCACCCCGACCGTGGTCAAGCCCAAGGCCAAGCCGCTGTTCGGCGCCTCCGGCAAGCGCATCACCGCGACCGACATCGCCATCTTCAGCCGCCAGATCGCGACCATGCTGAAGTCCGGCGTGCCGATCGTGACCTCGCTGGAGATCATCGGCGAGGGCCACAAGAACCCGCGCATGAAGACCCTGCTCAACGCCGTGCGCTCCGATCTGGAAAGCGGCTTGTCGCTGTACGAGGCGATGTCCCGGCATCCGGTGCAGTTCGACGAGCTCTACCGCAACCTGGTCAAGGCCGGCGAATCGGCGGGCGTGCTCGAAACCGTGCTGGACACGGTCGCCACGTACAAGGAAAACATCGAAACCCTCAAGGGCAAGATCAAGAAAGCCTTGTACTACCCGGCCACGGTCATCGCGGTGGCGATCCTGGTCAGCGCGATCCTGCTGGTGTTCGTGGTGCCGCAGTTCAAGGCGACGTTCCAGAGCTTCGGCGCGGATCTGCCGGCCTTCACCTTGATGGTGATCGGCATGAGCGAATTCATGATCCAGTGGTGGTGGGCCGTCCTGCTGCTGGTGGTCGGCGCCGGCGTCGCCTTCGTCATGGCCAAGAACCGCTCGCTGGCGTTCTCCCACTTCATCGACCGGATGATGCTCAAGCTGCCGATCGTGGGCCAGATCCTGCACAACGCGGCCATCGCCCGCTTCGCCCGCACCCTGGCCGTCAGCTTCCGCGCCGGCGTGCCGCTGGTGGAAGCGCTCGATACCGTCGCCGGCGCGACCGGCAACGTCGTCTACGAGAAGGCCGTGCTGCGCATCCGCGACGACGTCTCGGTCGGCTACCAGGTCAACATGGCGATGAAGCAGGTCAACCTGTTCCCGCACATGGTGATCCAGATGACCGCGATCGGCGAAGAGGCCGGCGCGCTCGACACCATGCTGGTCAAGGTCGCGGAGTTCTACGAGCAGGAGGTCAACAACGCCGTCGACGCGCTGTCGAGCCTGCTCGAACCGCTGATCATGATCATCCTGGGCGTCATCGTCGGCGGCATGGTCATCGCGATGTATCTGCCGATCTTCAAGCTGGCCGCCACGATCTGATCGGCGATATCCTGCGCACATGGCATTCCTAGACCAGAACCCCGGCCTCGGGTACCCGCTCGCGGCCGGCCTCGGGCTGCTGCTCGGCAGTTTCTACAACGTCGTCATCCTGCGCCTGCCCAAGCGGCTGGAATGGCAGTGGAAGAAGGACGCGCGCGAAATCCTGGAGTTGCCGGAGGTCTACGACCCGCCGCCGCCCGGGATCGTGGTCGAGCGCTCGCATTGCCCGCACTGCAAGCACCAGCTGGCCTGGTTCGAGAACATTCCGCTGTTCAGCTATCTCGCGCTGCGCGGTCGCTGCCGGCACTGCAAGACGCCGATCTCGATGCAGTACCCGGCGGTCGAGTTCATCACCATGCTGCTGATGGTGGCTTGCGTCGCCCGCTTCGGCTTCGGCTGGCAGGGCTTCGGGGCGATGGTGTTCACCAGCTTCCTGATCATCCTGTCCGGGATCGACCTGCGCACCCAGTACCTGCCCGACAGCCTCACCCTGCCGTTGATGTGGCTGGGCATCGTCGCCGCCAGCGACAACCTGTATTTCCCGGTGAAACCGGCGGTGCTCGGCGCGATCGCCGGCTTCGGCAGCCTGTGGCTGGTCAACTGGATCTACAAGCAGTACCAGGTGGTGGTCAGACGGGTCAAAGATCCGCGCGACGGCATGGGCGGCGGCGATTTCAAGCTGCTCGCCGCGATCGGCGCCTGGGTCGGGCTCAAGGGCGTGCTGCCGACGATCCTGATGTCCTCGCTGGTCGGCGCTGTGATCGGTTCGATCTGGCTGGCGATCAAGGGCCGCGACATGGGCGTGCCGATCCCGTTCGGGCCGTACCTGGCCATCGCCGGCTGGATCGTGTTCTTCTGGGGCGAGAGCCTGCTGCAGGCCTACCTGTCCTACTCCGGACTGCGTTGAGCCCATGGCCGCGTTCTGCGTCGGCGTCACCGGCGGCGTGGCCTCGGGCAAGAGCGAGGTCACCCGGCGTTTCGAAGCGCTGGGCGTAACAGTCGCCGATGCCGACCTCGCCGCGCGCGCCGCGGTCGCGCCCGGCAGCGACGGGCTGGCCGAAGTCGCGGCCGCGTTCGGGCCGCAGGTGCTCGACGCCGACGGCGGCATGGACCGCGCCGCGATGCGGCGCCTGGTGTTCAACGACGACGCCGCGCGCAAGCGCCTGGAATCCATCGTCCACCCGCGCGTGCGGGCCATGCTGCAGGCGCAGTGCGCGCAGGCGCCGGGCGCTTACGCGATCGCGGCGATTCCGCTGCTGGCCGAGGGCGGCCGCGAAGCCTATCCGTGGCTGCAGCGGGTGCTGGTGGTCGACGTGCCGGTCGCCGTGCAGCAAGCGCGGGTCATGCAGCGCGACCGCATCGATGCCGAACTGGCCGCGCGCATGATCGCCGCGCAGGCCACGCGCGAGGCGCGACTGGCGATCGCCGACGATATCGTGGTCAACGACGGGTCGCTGGACGCGCTGCAGGCGCAGGTCGAGGCGCTGGACCGGCGCTATCGGGCGATGGCGGCCGCGGCGGATTGAGCGCGGCGAGCTGAAACACGAGCGTCGGACCTGAAGGCCCTCCCACAAAAGCCGCGGGCTCTGTCGCGACGCGGCGGCAAGGGTTCGGCTGTCGTGGGAGGGCCTTCAGGCCCGACGCTTTCCGATCCGACCCCAGCGCCGGTCCGGACCTTGCGAACAAACAGCGCTTTCGCCGACGGCCTTGCGCGCACCGCTGGCCCGTCCGTGCCGCCTGGTCCTCAACCCGGCCACAAGCTGCGGATCGCCGCCACGCCCTGCGCGCCATGCCGGCGCGCCTCGGCGAGGTCGTCCGGCCCCAGCCCGCCGATCGCATAGATCGGCAGCGACACCGACTCGCGCAGCGCCGCGAACGCTTCCCAGCCGATCCCGAGCACGCTCGGATGGCTCGGCGTCGGCTTGACCGAGCCGACCACGGCGAAGTCGCAGCCCAACGCCTGCGCCGCACGCAGCTCGTCGGCATCGTGGCAGGACGCCGCCAGCGGCAGGCCGGCGGCGAGCGGGCGCTCGCCCAGCTCGCGCAGTTGCGCGGCGCGCAGGTGCAGGCCGAGGCCCAGCTCATGCGCCAGTTCGAGATCGGCATTGACCAGCAGCTCGGCCTTGGCCGCGCGGCAGCGCTTGGCCGCGGCAGCGGCGAGCTGCCGCCACCGCGCGCGGTCGCCGGCGGCCAGCGCCGGCGCGCGCAGTTGCACGCGCCTGACGCCGGCGGCCAGGGCCGTGGACAGGCCCGCCAGCCAGACGCCGTCGTCTTCGGGTTCCGGCGTCACCAGATAACGCTCGGGCTGCTCCAGCGCCGCCACCACCGGACGGTCGGCCGGCGGCATCGCATAGCTGGCCAGTTTGTGCGGCGGCACCCAGGCCAGGGCCTGGCCCTCGCGGCCGCGCGCGCTGCCGCGCCAGGCGCGCACGTGGCGCACGTCCAGCACCAGGCGCTTGTCGGGATAGATCTGCGGCACCCGGATCACCTCGGCGCCGATCTCGGCGTCGATGCCGAGCTCTTCGTGCAGCTCGCGGCTCAGCGCCGCCTCGGGCGTCTCGCCCGGCTCGCGCTTGCCGCCCGGGAATTCCCACAGGCCGGCCAGATCGCGGCCTTCGGTGCGGCGGGTCAGCAGGACCCGGCCGCGCGCGTCGCGGATCACGCCGGCGACGACTTCTATCCGCCGCGACGGGCGATCCGGGGCCGGGGATTCGGCAACAGCGCTCGCGACAGCCGCGGGCGGCTCGGGATCGGCATCGGCGCTCTCGCCGACCCCGAATCCCGAATCCCGGGTCGCGGCCGTATCAGCCCAACTGCCCATGGCAATGCTTGTACTTCTTGCCGCTGCCGCAGGGGCAGGGATCGTTGCGGCCGACATTGGCGAACGCGTCTTCCGCCAGCTGCACCTGCTCGGCTTCCTCGTCGGCGCCGTAGCCGCCGGCGCTGGCGTGCTGGAACTGCATCTGGCGCAGCTGCGACTCGGCCTGGGCGCGCTCCTGCTGTTCCAGCGCGGCGATCTCTTCCTCGCTCTGGATGCGCACGCGCGCCAGGATCGTCACCACCTCGCGCTTGACCTTGTCGAGCATCTCCGAGAACAGCTCGAAGGCTTCCTTCTTGTATTCCTGCTTGGGCTGCTTCTGCGCGTAGCCGCGCAGGTGGATGCCCTGGCGCAGGTAGTCCATGCGCGCCAGGTGCTCCTTCCAGTTCTGGTCGAGCACGTTGAGCATGATGTGCTTTTCCAGCATGCGCATGGTCTCGGTGCCGAGCTGCTGCTCGCGCGCGGCGAAATGGCCGTCCACCGCCTCCTGCACCTGGCGCGCGACGCCTTCGGCGTCGAGCTCCTCGGCCTTGGCCGCGGTCTCCACCAGCGGCACCTGCACGCCGAACTCGGACGCCAGCACAGCCTGCAGGCCCGGCAGGTCCCACTGCTCGTCGACCGAATCGGCCGGCACGTGGCGCTGCACCAGCTCGGCGACCACGTCGCCGCGGATGCCGTCGACGTTCTCCTGCACGCTCTCGGCTTCCAGCAACTCGTCGCGCTGGCCGTAGATGACCTTGCGCTGGTCGTTGTTGACGTCGTCGAAGTCGAGCAGGTTCTTGCGGATGTCGAAGTTGTGGGCCTCGACCTTGCGCTGCGCGTTGGCGATCTGCTTGGTCACCAGCGGGCTTTCGATGATGTCGTCTTCCTTCAGGCCCATGCGCGCCATCACCTTCTGCACCCAGTCGGCGGCGAAGATGCGCATCAGGTTGTCTTCCAGCGACAGGTAGAAGCGCGAGGAACCCGGGTCGCCCTGGCGGCCGGCGCGGCCGCGCAGCTGGTTGTCGATGCGGCGCGATTCGTGGCGCTCGGTGCCGATGATGTGCAGGCCGCCGGAGGCCTTGACCGCGTCGTGGCGCTGCTGCCACTCGCCCTTCAAACGCTTGTGGGTGACCTCGTCGACCGGCTCGCCGTTGTTCTGCGCGGCAAGGTCGGCCAGCTCGGACTCCAGCGAGCCGCCGAGCACGATGTCGGTGCCGCGGCCGGCCATGTTCGTGGCGATGGTGATCGCGCCCGGCCGTCCGGCCTGGGCGATGATGTTGGCCTCGCGCTCGTGCTGCTTGGCGTTGAGCACTTCGTGGTGCACGCCGGCGGCCTTGAGCTGCTGGCTCAGCATTTCCGACACTTCGATCGACGTGGTGCCGACCAGCACCGGCTGGCCGCGCTCGTGCGCCGACTGGATCTCGGCCAGCACCGCGCGGTACTTGCCGTTGCGGTTGAGGAACACCTGGTCGGAGTGGTCCTTGCGCTGGGCCGGACGGTTGGTCGGGATCACGATCACTTCCAGACCGTAGATGCTCTGGAACTCGTAGGCCTCGGTGTCCGCCGTGCCGGTCATGCCGGCCAGCTTCTTGTACATGCGGAACAGGTTCTGGAAGGTGATGCTCGCCAGGGTCTGGTTCTCGCGCTGGACCGGCACGCCTTCCTTCGCTTCGACCGCCTGGTGCAGGCCGTCGGACCAGCGCCGGCCCGGCAGGGTGCGGCCGGTGAATTCGTCGACGATCACCACCTCGCCGTCGCGCACGATGTAGTCCACGTCGCGCTGGTAGATCGCATGCGCGCGCAGCGCCGCGTTGAGGTGATGCACGACCGAGATGTTCTGGCCGGCGTACAGCGAATCTTCGTCGCCGATGATGCCGGCCTTGCGCAGCAGGTCCTCGGCGTGTTCCTGGCCGGCCTCGGACAGGTGCACCTGCTTGCCCTTCTCGTCGACCCAGAAATCGCCGTCGCCGTCTTCCTTCTCCTGGCGGGTCAGCGAGGGGACGATGCGGTTGACCTTGATGTACAGCTCCGGCGACTCGTCGGCCGGGCCGGAAATGATCAGCGGCGTGCGCGCCTCGTCGATCAGGATCGAGTCGACTTCGTCGACGATCGCGTAATGCAGGCCGCGCTGGAAGCGGTCATCCTTCGACAGCGCCATGTTGTCGCGCAGGTAGTCGAAGCCGAATTCGTTGTTGGTGCCGTAGGTGATGTCGGCGGCGTAGGCAGCGTGCTTGTCGGCGTGGTTCATGCCCGGGTAGACCACGCCCACGCTCAGGCCGAGCCAGTTGTAGAGCTTGCCCATCCAGGCCGAGTCGCGCCGGGCCAGGTAGTCGTTGACGGTGACCACGTGGGTGCCCTTGCCTTCCAGGGCGTTGAGGTAGACCGGCAGCGTGCCGACCAGGGTCTTGCCTTCGCCGGTGCGCATCTCGGCGATCTTGCCCAGGTGCAGGACCATGCCGCCGATCATCTGCACGTCGTAGTGGCGCATGCCCAGCACGCGCCGGGACGCTTCGCGGCAAACCGCGAACGCTTCCGGCAGCAGCTTGTCGAGCGGCTCGCCTTCGGCGATGCGCTTCTGGAACTCCGGCGTCTTGGCCTGCAGCTGCGCGTCGGAGAGCTTCTCCATCTCCGGCTCGAGCGCGTTGATCTTGACGACGGATCGTTGCAGTTGGCGCAGCAGGCGATCGTTGCGGCTGCCGAAAACGCGGGTAAGCAAGCTGTTGAGCATGACGGGTCCGTGTAAAGCGAAACGGGGTTGCGCGGGCGGGACGTGTTAAGAACGCGTTGCCGCCGGCAAGTTCCCCAGGAATCCAGCAGACCGGCCGCCCCTTGCGTCCGCGCCCCGTTTCGGGGCCCTGAAACGCGATCGGGGGCGCCATGCGCCCCCGATCGGATCGAGCCTGGTCTTTGGCCACACGCATTCTAGCGTGGGGGGCGACCTGAACGGTATCAAGGGGGAAAAGCGACGGCGGAATGTGGGACTTTGCCCAATTCCACGGTTCGTGGGTCAGTCCTCAGCGGCGACTTGCGCGTCCGGCCGGCCGCGGAGCGGCCGGCGTTCGGCAGGCCGCGAGCCAGTGGCTCGCGAGCGGCCTGCCTCACCCCCGCAAAGGCGACTGCTGGTTGAGGAACTTGATCGGGTTGACCACCCGGCCGTTCTCCCACACCTCGAAATGCACATGGGCGCCGGTGGAACGGCCGCTGGAACCGGCCTTGGCGACTTCCTGGCCGGCCCGGACCAGCTCGCCGACCTTCATCAGCAGACGCGAGTTGTGCGCGTAGCGGGTCACGTAGCCGTTGCCGTGGTCGATCTCGACCACGTTGCCGTAGCCCGAGCGCACGCCCGAGTAGCTGACCACGCCGTCGGCCACCGCCAGCACCGGATCGCCGACATCGGCTTCGAAATCGATGCCCTTGTGGAACGCGGCGCCGCCGTTGAACGGGTCGGCGCGGCCGCCGAAGCCGGAGGTGATGTAGCTGTTGGCGATCGGCGCGCGCGAGGGCACCGCGTTCATGTCGATCTGGCGGTTGAACAGCAGCGACTCCAGCACCGTCAGCTGCTCGCCGGAGGCCTTGAACTGCTGCTTGAGCTGGTCCATGCCGGTGTCGAGCTCGGGCTTGGACATGTCGCGGACCGGGCCGGCGCCGCCGACGCCGACCGGCTTGTTGAAGTCGAATTCGCCGTCCTGGAGCTGGCCGATGCGGGTCAGGCGCTCGCCCAGGGCGTTGAGGCGGTTGGCCTCGGCCTGCAGCTCGCCCATGCGCGCGGCCAGGGCGTTGATCTCGCGTTGCGCGTCGCGGCGGGTCGCGACGATCTGGGTCTGCTGCTGCGCCAGTTCGGCGCGTAGCATGCGGTTGTCGGCGATGCCGGCGCCGGCGCCGACGCAAACGCCGGTGCCCAGCAGCAGCGCGATCGCCAGTGCGGGACGGCGGGCGCCGGCCCGGCCGCACTGCTGGAAGAAATGCCCCAGCCGTTCGCGCGTGTGCTCTACGATGGATTGATAGGTCATGAGTCCGATGTCTGATTCCAAGCCCAAAAGGCCGCCCTCGCGCCGCCCTTCCACTCCACGCATCGCTCTGGACGCGTTGATGGAGGACACCGCCGGCAACCCGATCAAGCGAGCCCTGTGGCTCGACGATCTGGACCTTCGGTTACGCCCCTACCTGCCGCCTTCGCTCGCCGCGCACGCGCGGCTGGCCAACTTCGAACGCGGCAGGCTCGTGTATGTCGTCGATGCTCCGGTGTGGCGCGCCAAATTGCGGCTGGCCGCACCGGAAATGCTCGACGCAGCCCGGTCCGTCGGGCTGAAAGCGGCCGAACTCGTCGTCAAGACGACGATCCCGCAGCCGGCGGCAGCACCGGTGCGACAGGCCAAACCCCTGCCGGCCGCGACGCAGAAAGCGCTGCAGGCCGCGTTGGATTCGCTGCGCGGCCCCGATGGTTCCAAGGGCCGCGACGACGCCAACTGACTGCTCGGTGCGGTTCGCGCGGGGGCGTTCCGATAGGGGCCGAGAGCCGGGTCGGGGCATCCTACTGGCCCGATCCCCGGGGGTTGTTAAACGATCGGAAGCATTCCGGAAAAGTTTCGTTAGAAATACGTTAACCCGTCACGTCGCGTTCACGAGTGTGATCTGGTTAACGTTCCTGACTTTTTCGGGTCGGCGTCATGGGCCGAGGGTGACGCGCGTTCAGCTTGAAACGCGGGATGAAGCCGAGAAGTGAGCGTGGAGGAGTGAGGAGTGAGCGGGGCGGCTTTCGCTCACTCCTCACTCCTCCACGCTCACTCCTAGCGAAGCGTCAGGCGAACGCGGCCTCGCCGCCGTACGCGACCGGGCCTGCCTCGGTCTCCGGATAGCTCACCAGCTCCCACGACGAGCGCTCGGCCAGCAGCGCGCGCACCAGCTTGTTGTTGAGCGCGTGGCCGGACTTGTAGCCCTCGTAGGCGCCGATGATGGCGTGGCCGGCCAGGTACAGGTCGCCGACCGCGTCGAGGATCTTGTGGCGGACGAACTCGTCGGCGTAGCGCAGGCCGTCGTCGTTGAGCACGCGGAATTCGTCGAGCACGATCGCGTTGTCCATCGAGCCGCCGAGGCCGAGGTTGCGCTCGCGCATGTATTCCAGGTCGCGCATGAAGCCGAAGGTGCGGGCCCGGCTGACTTCGCGGATGTAGTTCTGGGTCGAGAACTCGACCTGCGCGCGCGACTGCGAGGCCGGGATGGCCGGGTGGTCGAACACCACGGTGAAGCCCAGGCGGAAACCGTCGAACGGTTCGAAGCGAGCGATCTTGTCGCCGTCGCGCACTTCCACCGGGTGCTTGATGCGGATGAAACGCTTGGGCGCGTCCTGCTCGGCGATGCCGGCGGACTGCAGCAGGAACACGAACGGACCGGCCGAGCCGTCCATGATCGGCACTTCCGGCGCGGACAGTTCGACATAGCAATTGTCGATGCCCAGCCCGGCCATCGCCGAGAGCAGGTGCTCCACGGTCATGACCTTGCCGGCGCCGTAGGTCAGGCCGGTGCACAGCGTGGTCTCGGTGACCAGATCGGCGCGCGCGGGCATCTCCACCACCGGATCGAGATCGGTGCGGCGGAACACGATGCCGGTGTCGACCGGCGCCGGGCGCAAGGTCAGGAAGACCTTTTCGCCGCTGTGCAGGCCCACGCCGGTGGCGCGGATGACGGTCTTGAGGGTGCGCTGGCGCGACATGGGAATGGGGCTTTCCGCGAAAACGGGTTGGATTCTTATGGCGATCGGCCCGCGCGGCCGAAGCGGCTCGCAGGGGCGGAATAGCTGATTGGGGTCGCTATCAAACCGCGCAAGGTTAGCACGCGGGTTCCTGAACCTGAACGGAAAGGACACACTGTCCCGCCGTTGTCAACAGCGCGATTCAAACTGACCGGTCGGCCCGCTTTCCGGGCCGACCGGCCCAAAGGCCCCGACGCCTGAGCGCCGGGGCAAGGTGCCCTGGGGACCGGGGACGAGTCCGGTCCGGGGATGGAGCAGGAGCGAGCGCGGAGAAGCGAAGAGTGAGCGAAAGCGTCGCTTTACTCTCTTCTCACTCCTCTACGCTCGCTTCTCGCCTTCAGTCCGCCTGGCGGCGCAGGAACGCCGGGATGTCCAGGTAGCTGTTGTCGCTGCCGAAGTCCGCGACCGCCGGGCCGGTCGGCTCCTGGCGGGCGTTGCCGCGCAGGTTGCCGCCGAAGCTCGGCATCGGCGCGTGGCCGACATCGTCCATCGCCGAGAACTCGGGCTGGCCGGTGGTCGCGTTGCGCACCAGCTGGATCGGCGCGCGCTGCGCTTCGCGCTCGAAGCCGTGGCTGCTGCCATGGCCGCGCACCGACTGCTTGGCGGCGACGCGGTTGAGGCCGGTGGCGACCACGGTGACCTTGACCTCGTCCTGCATGTCCGGGTCGAGCACGGTGCCGATGACCACGGTCGCGTCTTCGGAAGCGAAGTTCTCGATGGTGCGGCCGACTTCGTCGAACTCGGCCATGGTGAAGTCCGGGCCGGCGGTGATGTTGACCAGGATGCCGTTGGCGCCGGCCAGGTTGACGTCGTCGAGCAGCGGGTTCTGGATCGCCGATTCGGCCGCGGCCTGGGCGCGGTCGTCGCCGCGCGCGGCGCCGGTGCCCATCATCGCCAGGCCCATCTCGCTCATGACCGTGCGCACGTCGGCGAAGTCGACGTTGATCAGGCCCGGACGCACGATCAGGTCGGCGATGCCCTGCACGGCGCCGAGCAGCACGTCGTTGGCGGCGCGGAAGGCCTGGATCATGGTCGCGTTGCGGCCGAGCACGGTGATCAGCTTCTCGTTCGGGATGGTGATCAGCGAGTCGCAGTGGTGGCTCAGTTCCTCGATGCCCTTGAGCGCCACCTGCATGCGGCGGCGGCCCTCGAACGGGAACGGCTTGGTGACCACGGCGACGGTCAGGATGCCCATCTCCTTGGCCAGCTGCGCGACCACCGGCGCGGCGCCGGTGCCGGTGCCGCCGCCCATGCCGGCGGTGATGAACACCATGTCGGCGCCGGTCAGCGCGTCCATGATGCGCTCGCGGTCTTCCAG
Source organism: Lysobacter enzymogenes (assembly GCF_023617245.1). Taxonomy (NCBI): domain Bacteria; kingdom Pseudomonadati; phylum Pseudomonadota; class Gammaproteobacteria; order Lysobacterales; family Lysobacteraceae; genus Lysobacter; species Lysobacter enzymogenes. The sequence goes on along the minus strand of NZ_CP067396.1, from coordinate 1,286,289 downwards.
CGCAGCTTGACGGCCGACTTCCGGATTCGCGCCCGCGCCCAGGCCCTTGGTGACGTTGCTGCCGAGCTGCAGCTGCAGCTTGGCGCCGCAGTTCTTGATCGCCTGCGCGTCAGTGTTGGCGGTGATGAACTCCACGCCGTCGACGTTGCCGCTGACCATGTGCGCCACGGCGTTGCCGCCGCCGCCGCCCACGCCGACGACCTTGATGACCGCGTTCGGGGCCATTTTTTCAACCAGTTCGAAATGTGCCATGTCCTCGTCCTCTTTGAGCCGGGATCTGGGATGGGGACTGCGGGATTCGCAACATGCGATCCGACCCTCCATCACCTTCCCGGCGTTTATGGTTTTTATGTTGAACAACTAAACGACGTACCGCTTCGTTACGACTTCCCTGTTTGCCCTGTTCCGCGTTGCCCTTTGCTGTAACTGAACTTCAATCCCGGACCGCGGCGATCAGAACTCGCCGCGATACCAGTTCTTCAACTTGCTCAGGAAGCTGCCGGCGCGTCCGGTCGAAATCACCGGACGGCGCGGGTTCTCGATCTGGCTGCCCATCAGCAGCAGGCCCACGCCGGTGGCGTGGACCGGGTTGCCGACCACTTCGCCCAGGCCGGTGACGTGCTGGGGAATACCGACGCGCACCGGCATCTGCAGCATTTCCTCGGCCAGCTCGACCACGCCTTCCATCTTCGCCGCGCCGCCGGTCAGGACCATGCCGGCGCGCACGTGGTGCTCGAAGCCCGAGCGGCGCAGTTCGGCCTGGATCATTTCGAAGATCTCCTCGTAGCGCGCCTGCACCGCCTGCGCCAGCGAGTGGCGCGGCATCCGCCGCGGCGGCCGGTCGCCGACGCTGGGCACCTGGATCGATTCCTCGGCGGTCGCCATCTGCGCCAGCGCGCAGGCGTAGCGGACCTTGATCTGCTCGGCCTCCGGCGTCGGCGTGCGCAGCATGTGGGCGATGTCCTCGGTGACCTTGTCGCCGGCGATCGGCAGGCTGGCGCTATGGGCGATGGCGCCTTGCACGAACACCGCGATGTCGGTGGTGCCGGCGCCGATGTCGACCAGGATCACGCCGAGCTCGCGCTCGTCGTTGGTCAGCACCGCATTGCTGGACGCCAGCACGCCGAGGATCAGATCGTCGACCTGCAGGCCGCAGCGCTGCACGCACTTGCTGATGTTGGCCGCGGCCGACTGCGCGCACACCACCAGGTGCGCATGCACCTCCAGGCGCACGCCGGTCATGCCGACCGGATTGCGGATGCCTTCCTGCGAATCGTCGAGCACGTAGTCGCGCGGGATCGCGTGCAGGATCTTCTGGTCGGCCGGGATCGCCACCGCCTTGGCCGCTTCCAGCACCCGGTCGAGGTCGCCGTAGGTGACCTCGCCGTCGCGGATCGGGGCGATGCCCTGCGAGTTGCGGCACTGGATGTGGTTGCCGGAGATCGAGGCGTAGACCGAGCGGATCTCGCAGCCGGCCATCAGCTCGGCTTCCTCGATCGCGCGCTGGATCGACTGCACGGTGGATTCGATATCCACCACCACGCCGCGCTTGAGCCCGCGCGATTCGTGCGAACCGATGCCGATCACCTCGATCGGGTTGCCAGGCCGGCCGTCGGAAGGTGTGTACTCGCCGACCAGCGCCACCACCTTGGAGGTGCCGATGTCGAGGCCAACGATGAGCGACTTGTCGCCTTTGCGGTTCATGACTGTCCTTGCTGCTTCGGTGCGGCCGCCGGCGCCTGTTGCGCGGGCGCCCACGTCAGCGAAAAACCATTGGTGTAGCGAAGATCGGCGCGTTCGAGCACCTGCGCCTTCTGCGCGGTGAGCTGCGGCAGCATGTGCACGAAGCGGCTCAGGCGCGAACGCTGCTCGGTGCGGCCGATCACGATCCGCGCGCCGTTGCTCAGGCCCATGGTCCAGCTGCCGCGCTGGTCGACCTCGACGTCGCGCACTTCCAGTCCCACCGGCGCGAACAGCTCGCGCGACTCGTTGTACAGCGCCACCACGTCGGCGACCCGGCTCTCGGGCCCGCCGAACCGCGGCAGCTTGTCGGGCACCTGCAGGTCCTTGCCGATCGGGAACAGGCGGCCCTGCTCCGACAGCAAACGGTCCTCGCCCCAGCGCGCGAACGGCTTGTGCTCGACCACGGTCACTTCCAGCACGTCCGGCCAGCGCTTGCGCACCTCGGCGCGCTCGACCCACGGCAACTTCGACACCGCGTCCTGCGCCTTGGGCAGGTCGACCGCGAAGAAACCGCGCTGGGCGTAGGGCAGCAAGGTCTTGCGCAGCGACGCCGCGTCCACCCGCTCGAACTCGCCGGTCACGCGCAGGCGCTTGAGCGGCCACTGGTTCGCGCCGATCCAGCCGTTCAACACGGCCACGATCGGCAGCGCCACCAGGACCAGCGCCAATGCCCATCCGACGAGTCGCAGCAGGGCGTTCACGCCGCGCCACCTCCCGCGACCACGGTGGCTTCGAGCACCCGCCAGCACAGTTCGTCGTATTCGATGCCGACCTGGCGCGCGGCCTTGGGCACCAGCGAGTGGCTGGTCATGCCCGGCGCGGTGTTGACCTCGATCAGGTAGAACCGGCCGTCGCGGTCGCGCATGAAGTCGACGCGGCCCCAGCCCTTGCAGCCGGCGGCGACGAAGGCCTGCATCGCCAGGCGGCGGATCTCGTCTTCGGCGGCGCCGTCCAGGCCCGGACACAGGTACTGGGTGTCCTCGGCGATGTACTTGGCATGATAGTCGTACCACTCGCCCTTCGGCACGATCCGGATCGACGGCAGCGCGGTGTAGCCCTCGCCGTCGATCAGCACCGCGACGGTGAGCTCGTCGCCGACGATCATCTGCTCCATAAGCATCTCGCCGGGATAGCGCGCGGCCAGGGCCACGGCTTCGTCGATGTCGGCATCGGCGAGCACGCGCGAAACGCCGACGCTGGAGCCTTCGCACGACGGCTTGATGATCACCGGCAGGCCGATCTCGCGCGCCGCCGCATGCACGTCGTCGCCCTTGGCGATGCGCTTGAAGCGCGGGGTCGGCAGGCCCGAGCCGATCCACACCTGCTTGGTGCGGATCTTGTCCATCGCCAGCGCCGAGCCGAGCACGTCCGATCCGGTGTAGGGCACGCCGAGCGCCTCGAGCACGCCCTGCAGCACGCCGTCTTCGCCGCCGCCCTTGTTGCCGTGCAGGATGTTGAACACGCGGTCGACGCCGCCGACGCGGATGCGCTCGATCAACGCCGGGATGCCGTCGACCGCGAACGCGTCCACGCCGCGCGAGCGCAGCGCGTCGAGCACGCCGCGGCCGGAATCCAGCGACACCTCGCGCTCGGCGCTGGTGCCGCCCATGAGCACGGCGACGCGGCCGAACACGGCCGGGTCGGTGACGCGCAGCGCGGCGAACTTCACACTCACTTCGACTCTCCTTGGAAACCGGTGGCGGCCAACTGCTGGGCCGCGGCGCCGATGTCGCCGGCGCCCATCAGCAACAGCAGGTCGCCGTCGTTCAATACGTCCGGCAGCACGCCGGCGAGGTCGCCGGCGGCGCCGACCACGACCGGGTCGATGCGCCCGCGCGCGCGGATCGCGCGCGCCAGCGACTTGGCGTCGGCGCCGGCGATCGGCGCTTCGCCGGCCGGATAGACCTCGGTCAGCACCAGCGCGTCGACCGACGACAGCACCGCGGCGAAGTCGTCGAACAGGTCGCGGGTGCGGCTGTAGCGGTGCGGCTGGAACGCCACCACCAGGCGCTTGTCCGGCCAACCGCCGCGGGCGGCGGCGAACACGGCTTCCAGTTCCTTCGGGTGGTGGCCGTAGTCGTCGACCAGTTGCACGGTCGCGCCCTTGTCGGTCTTGATCTGCGCCAGCAGGTTGAAGCGGCGGCCGATGCCGGCGAACTTCTCCAGCGCGCGCGCGATCGCCTCGGGCTGCACGCCGAGCTGCCACGCCACCGCGGCCGCGGCCAGCGCGTTGAGCACGTTGTGGCGGCCCGGCAGCGCCAGGGTCACCGCGGTGCGGGTGGCGTCGGGCAGGCACAGGGCGAAGCGCATCGCGCCGCCGTCCTGGCTGACGTCCTCGGCGCGCACGTCGGCCTCGGGCGCGAAGCCGTAGGTCATCACGTGGCGCGGCGTCTCCGCGGCCAGCCGGGCGACGTTGGCGTCGTCGATGCACAGCACCGCCAGGCCGTAGAACGGCAGCCGGTGCAGGAATTCCTCGAACGCGGCCTGGACCTTGGCGAAGTCGCCGCCGTAGTTCTCCAGGTGATCGGCGTCGATGTTGGTGACGATGGCGATCTGCGGGTTCAGGCGCAGGAAGCTGCCGTCGCTCTCGTCGGCCTCGGCCACCAGCCACTGGCCGCCGCCGAGGCCGGCGTTGGCGCCGGCGGCGAGCAGCTTGCCGCCGATCACGAAGGTCGGGTCGATGCCGCCCTCGGCCAGCACGCTCGCGGTCAGCGAGGTGGTGGTGGTCTTGCCGTGGGTGCCGGCCACGGCGATGCCGCGGCGGAAGCGCATCAGCTCGGCCAGCATCTCCGCGCGCGGCACCACCGGGATGCGCTGGGCGCGCGCTTCCATCAGTTCGGGGTTGTCGCGCTTGATCGCGCTGGACACCACCACGCAGTCGGCGCCGAGCACGTTGGCGGCGGCGTGGCCGCGGTGCACGGTCGCGCCCATCGACGCCAGCCGGCGGGTCACCGCGTTGTCGGCCATGTCCGAGCCGGACACCTGATAGCCCAGCGTGCACATGACTTCGGCGATGCCGCTCATGCCGGTGCCGCCGATGCCGACGAAGTGCACGCGCGGGAACGCCTTGGCCAGGTCGCCGGTGTGCTGCAGGCGGCGGCGCAGGGCGGTGCTCATGGCGTGGCTTCCGAAGTCGAGGGGTGGGAGTTGCGCAGAAGAGAAGTGGTCATGTCGCGAAGGCCTGAAGGGGCGCGCAGGGTACGCACAGCGCGTGAAGCCGCGAAGAAGGCGCGGCCTTCGATCGCGCGAACGCCCGCGGCGTTTCCGCAATGCGTACGCTTCATCGCGCCACCTCCAGCACCGCATCGGCGACGCGCTCGGCCGCGTCGGGCTTGGCGATGGCGCGCGCGGCCTCGGCCATCTGCAGCAGCACGCCGCGTTCGGCCAGGATCTCGATGGTCGCCGACAGCCGCGCGCCGAGGTCGTCGCCGGCCTGCGGCAGCAGCTGCGCCGCGCCGCGGTCGACCAGATAGCGCGCGTTCTTGGTCTGGTGGTCGTCGACCGCCTGCGGGAACGGCACCAGCACGCTGCCGACACCGGCCGCGCACAGCTCGGCCAGGGTCAGCGCGCCGGCGCGGCAGACGACCAGGTCGGCCCAGGCGTAAGCGGCCGCCATGTCGGCGATGAACGGCTCCAGCGAAGCGGCGACGCCGGCCTTCGCATAAGCCTCCTGCGCATCGGCCAGCATCTTCTCGCCGCATTGGTGGCGAACCTCGCACGGCACCCGCCCGCGCAAGCCGGCGACCGCTTCGGGCACCGCGCGGTTCAAGGCGCGCGCGCCCTGGCTGCCGCCGAGCACCAGCAGCTTGAGCGGGCCGCTGCGCTCGGCGAAACGCTGCGCTGGCGGCGCGATCGCGGCGATCTCGGCGCGCACCGGATTGCCGGCCACGTCGTCGTGGTCGCCGAAGGTGTCCGGGAAACCGGTCAGCACGCGGCGGGCGAAGCGCGACAGCACGCGATTGGTCAGGCCCGGCGCGCGGTTCTGTTCGTGCACGACCAGCGGCAAGCCGGCCAGGCGCGCGGCCAGGCCGCCGGGGCCGGCGGCGTAACCGCCGAAGCTGACCACCGCGCGCGGCTGGCGCTGGCGCAGCACGCGGCCGGCCGCGCGCACCGAAGCGGCGAGCCGGAACGGCGCGCGCAACAGCGTGGCGACGCCCTTGCCGCGCACGCCGCCGATCGCGAGCGTGTCGATCTCGATGCCGTGTTGCGGCACCAGCCTGGTTTCCATGCCGCCGTCGGCGCCGAGCCATGCGACCGCAACGCCCCTCGCCCGCAGCGCCTTGGCCACGGCCAGGCCCGGAAAGATATGCCCGCCGGTGCCGCCGGCCAGGATCAACACGGGACGCTCGCTCATGCGGTCCTCCCGAGCGAAGGCTCGACCCGGTCGCGCAGGCGGCTGGTGCCGCGCGCGGCGCCCGCGGCGGCCGCGGCCGGCGCCGGGCTCGCCGTCGCCGGCGCGCTGCCGGCGGCTTCGCCGCGCAGGCGCGCGACCTGGCGCTGGGCGCGGTCGAGCTCGTAGGACACGCGCAGCAGCACGCCGAGCGCGGCGCAGCTCATCAGGATGCTGGAGCCGCCGTAGGAAATCATCGGCAGGGTCAGGCCCTTGGTCGGCAGCAGGCCCAGGTTCACGCCGATGGAGACGAAGCTCTGCAGGCTCATCCACAGGGCGATGCCGAACGCGACATAGCCGGAGAAGTGGCGGCGCATCTCCACGCACTTCAACCCGGTCCACAGCGCGCGGCCGGCCAGCAGCGCGTACAGGCCGACCACGGCGCACACGCCGGCGAAGCCGAATTCCTCGGCGATCACCGCCATGATGAAGTCGGTGTGCGCTTCGGGCAGGTACTGCAGCTTCTGTACCGAGGCGCCGAGGCCGACGCCGGTCCACTCGCCGCGGCCGACCGCCATCAACGCATTGGTCAGCTGGTAGCCGGTGCCGAACGGATCGCTCCAGGGATTCATGAACGAGGTCAGGCGGATCACCCGGTACGGCTCGGCGATGGCGATCACCGCCAGCACCGGCAGGCCGATCAGCACCGGTCCGAACATGCGCGGCATGTTGACGCCGCCCAGCACCAGCATGCCGGCGGTGATCGCCAGCAGCAGCGAGGACGAGCCGAAGTCCGGCTGCATCAGCAGCAGGCCGACCAGCACCACCGCCACGCCGATCGGCTTGAGCATCGCGCCCCAGGTGGCCGAGATGTCCTCGCTGAAACGCTTGAGGTAGCTGGCGAGCCAGACGATGTAGAGCAGCTTCACCGCTTCCACCGCCTGGAAGCCGATCACCGCCAGGTTGATCCAGCGCTTGGCGCCGTTGACCTGGCGGCCGATGCCGGGGATGAACACCGCCACCAGCAGCACCACGCACACCAGCAGCAGCCACTGGTTGTGCTGCTCGATGGTCTTGAGCTCGGTGCGCATCAGCCAGAACGCCAGGCCCAGGCCGATGGCCAGGAACATCAGGTGGCGGGTCAGGAAATAGAACGGATCGACTTCGTGGGTGTTGGCCACGCCCAGCGAGGCCGAGCCGACCATGATCACGCCCACGCACGCCAGCGCCGCGGACGCGGCGAGCAGCCACGGGTCGTAACGACCGTGGATCGCTTCGAGTCGGGTCGCCTGGCGCGCGGTGTTTTCCATCAGCGGACCTTGAGGGTGGCCAGGCCGACCAGCACCAGCACCACCGAGATGATCCAGAAGCGCACGATCACGCGCGGCTCCGGCCAGCCCTTGAGCTCGAAGTGGTGGTGGATCGGCGCCATGCGGAACACGCGCTTGCCGGTCAGCTTGAACGAAGCGACCTGGATCATCACCGACAGCGTCTCGATGACGAAGATGCCGCCCATGATCACCAGCACCAGTTCCTGGCGCACGATGATGGCGATGGTGCCGAGCACCGCGCCGAGCGCCAGCGCGCCGATGTCGCCCATGAACACCATCGCCGGGTAGGTGTTGAACCACAGAAAGCCCAGGCCGGCGCCGGCGATGGCCGCGCAGATGATCACCAGTTCGCCCGCGCCGGGCACCGCCGGGATCTGCAGGTACTTGGAGAACTCGGCATGGCCGGAGGCGTAGGCGAAGATGCCCAGCGCGCAGGCCACCAGCACGGTCGGCATGATCGCCAGGCCGTCGAGGCCGTCGGTGAGGTTGACCGCGTTGGAGAAGCCGACGATCCACAGATACGCCAGCGCCACGAAGCTGACACCGGCCAGCGGCAGCGCCACCGACTTGAACAGCGGCACGTAGAAGGTAGTCGCCGCCGGCACGTCGGCGTACAGCCACAGGTACAGGCCGGCGGCGAGGCCGAAGATCGACTGCAACAGGTACTTCCAGCGCGACTTCAGGCCGTTGGGATCGCGCTTGACGATCTTGATCCAGTCGTCGTACCAGCCGATCGCGCCGAACGCCAGCATCACCAGCAACACGATCCACACGTACTTGTTGCGCAGGTCGCCCCACAGCAGGACCGAGGCCATCACCGTGAACAGGATCAGCGCACCGCCCATGGTCGGCGTGCCGGCCTTGGAGAAGTGCGACTGCGGGCCGTCCTTGCGGATCGGCTGGCCGCCCTTGAGCTGGCCGAGCTTGCGGATCACCGCCGGGCCCCACCACAGCGACAGCGCCAGCGAGGTCAGCGCGCTGAGGATGCCGCGGAACGTCAGGTACCCGAAGATGTTGAACAGGCTTTGCAGCTGTTCGAGCCATCGAGTCAATTCAAGCAACATGCGTCGTGCCCTCCCCCGGCCGGTGTGCCGACAACAACGCCGTCACGATCTTGTCCATCGCACTGCTGTGCGAACCTTTCACCAACACCCGCACGCCGGCGGCGAGCTCCGCGGCCAGCGCCGCGGCCAGTTCGTCGTGGCTGGCGAACGTGCGCGCGCCGTCGCCGAACGCGGCCGCGGCCGCGGCCGGCAGCTCGCCCAGCGCGTACAGCCGGCGCAGGCCGGCGGCCTTGGCGCGGCGGCCGATCTCGGCGTGCATGGCGATTTCTTCGTCGCCGATCTCGCGCATCGCGCCGAGCACCAGCCAGTTTTCGCCGCCCATTTCCGCGAGCGTGTCGATCGCCGCGCCGGTCGAGCCCGGGTTGGCGTTGTAGCTGTCGTCGATCAGCACCGCACCGCTCGGCAAGCGGTGGGTGATCAAACGGCCGTCGACCGGCTGCGCGGCGTTGAGGCCGTCGGCGATGTGCTGCAGCGACACGCCCGCGCCCAGCGCCAGCGACGCGGCGGCCAGGGCGTTGCGCACGTTGTGGCGGCCCACCAGCTTCAGCGCGACCTGCGCCTCGCCTTGCGGCGCAACCAAGGTGAAGGTCGAACCTTCTGGCGCCACTCGCACGTCGCGCGCGGTGACCTCGGCGCTGGCGTCCAGACCGAAGCGGATGACGCGGCGACCGGCCACGCGCTGCTCGAAATAAGGCGCGAACGCGTCGTCGGCATTGATCGCCGCGACGCCGCCGTCCGCCAGCGCGTCGTAGATCGCCGCCTTGGTGTCGGCGATGCCGAGCAGGCTGCCCATGCGCTCCAGGTGCGCCGGCGCGATGTTGTTGACCAGCGACACGTCGGGACGCGCCACCCGCACCAGATAGGCGATGTCGCCGGGCTTGCCGGCGCCCATCTCGTAGATCGAGTAGCGCGCGTCTTCCGGCGCGTCGAGCACCGCCAGCGGCAGGCCGATCTCGTTGTTGCGGTTGCCCGGGGTCGCGTAGGTCTTGCCGGCGCGCTCCAGGATCGCCGCGGTCAGCGCCTTGACGCTGGTCTTGCCGTTGCTGCCGGTGATCGCGACCACGGTGTTGCCGGCGCGCTGCGCCTGCACGCCGGCGGCGAGGTCGGCCAGCGCCTGCTGGGTGTCGGCGACCACCACCTGGGCGATCGGCGCGTCGATCTCGCGCGACACCAGCGCCGCGGCGACCGCGGTGTGGGCCAGCCCGGCGACGTGGTCGTGGCCGTCGAAGCGCTCGCCCTTGAGCGCGACGAACAGCGCCGCGCCTTCGGCCGGCAGCGCGCGGGTGTCGGTGCATACGACGTCGATCGTGCTCTCTCGACCGCCGTCGCCGCCGCGCAGGCGGCCGCCGGTGAGGCGCGCGATCTCGCTGAGGCTCAAGCGCTTCATGGCCGCTCCTGCCCATCCTGGGCGCGCGGCACTTGCACATCCATGTGCGGCGCCCGCGCCTCCAGCGCGGCGCGCGCGATCAAGGTGTCGTCGAAGGGATGCCGCACGCCGTGGATTTCCTGGTAAGGCTCGTGGCCCTTGCCGGCCACCAGCACGATGTCGTCGGGGCCGGCTTCGGCGATCGCGCGCTCGATCGCGGCGCGGCGGTCGCGCAGCACCAGCGCGCGCTGCGGGTCGCGAAAGCCTTCGAGGATGTCGGCGACGATGACGTCGCCGTCCTCGCCGCGGGGGTTGTCGTCGGTGACGATGGCCAGGTCCGCGCCGTGCTCGGCGATCGCCGCCATCTGCGGACGCTTGCCGCGGTCGCGCTCGCCGCCGCAGCCGAACACGCAGATCAGCCGCGCCTGCGCGTGCGCGCGCAGCGAGGCCAGCGCCTGCTCCAGCGCGTCGGGGGTGTGGGCGTAGTCGATCACCACCAGCGGCAGGCGGCCGTCGCCGCCGAGCCGGTTCATGCGGCCGTGGATCGGTTCGAGCTGCGACAGCACCCGCGCGATGGTCGCCGGCTCCTGCTCCAACGCATACAGCGCGCCGGCCACCGCCAGCAGGTTGTCGACGTTGAAGCGGCCGAGCAGGCGCGAGGCCACCGGGTGGGCCTTGCCGCCGACGACCAGGTCGAAACCGATGCCGCGGCTGTCGAAGCTCAGCCGGTCCGCGCGCACGCTCGCGCCGGCCTGGCCGCGCGAGCTCAGGCCGATGCCGCGTACGCGCTTGGGCAGCTGCGCGAGCAGTTCGCGGCCGAACTCGTCGTCGAGGTTGATCGCCGCCGCCTTCAGCCCGTCCCAGCCGAACAGCCGCGCCTTGGCCGCGCCGTAGCTGGCCATGTCGCCGTGGTAGTCCAGGTGGTCGCGGGTGAGGTTGGTGAACACGCCGACGTCGAAATGCACGCCGGCCACGCGGCCCTGGTCGAGCGCGTGCGAGGAGACTTCCATCGCCACCGCCTGCGCACCGGCGTCGCGCATGCCGGCCAGCAGCTCGTGCAACGGCAGCACCAGCGGGGTGGTGAAGCCGTTCGGCACGACCTGTCCGTACAGGCCGGCGCCGAGCGTGCCGATAGTCCCGCAGGACAGGCCGAGCAGGTGCCAGGCCTGCGCGATCAGCTGCACGGTCGAGGTCTTGCCGTTGGTGCCGGTAACCCCGACCACGCGCATCGACGCGCTGGGACGGCCATGGAAGGCGTCGCCCATCTCGCCCAGACGCGAACGCAGCCCAGGCACGGCGATGGCGTCGGCCGGCGCTGGCAGGTCGTCCGGCGCCGGCGGCTCGAACAGGATCGCGGCCGCGCCGGACGCGCGCGCCTGCTCGACGAACTTGAGTCCGTGCGCGCCGAAACCGGCGATGGCGACGAAGGCGTCGCCCGCGCGTACCGCGCGGCTGTCCATCACCAACCCACCGATGCGCAGATCGCCGGGGATACCGGCGACGTCGGGCAGCAGCTCTGACAGGAGCATCGAGCGGCTCATTGCGCGCCTCCGTGCGTGGAGGCCTGGGCCACCGTCGCCGGCAGGCCCGCGGCGATCGGCGCGTTGTCGGGCCTGAGCGGCGGCTTGGCGGCCGAGCGCGTGGACGCCGGCACCACCGGCCCCACCGGCTTGCCGCCGTTTTGCTTCTGCCGCTTGGCCTCGGCCGCGGCCTGCACCGCCATCCAGGTCTCGATGTCGTCCGGCGCCACGTCCATCAGCCGCAGCGCGCCGTCCATGACGTTGCGGAACACCGGGCCGGACACCGAACCGCCGTAGTAGCCCTTCTTGGTCGGATCGGGTTCGCTGACCACCACCACCATCGAGAAGCGCGGCTTCTCCACCGGCACCACGCCGGCGAACAGCGACACGTACTTCTTGGAATAGCCGCCGGTGGCGCTGAACTTGCGCGTGGTGCCGGTCTTGCCGGCGACGTGATAGCCCAGGATCGCCGCTTGCTTGGCGGTGCCGCCGGGCTCGGTCACGGTCTGCATCATGCGCATGATCTCGCCGGCCACGACCGGTTCGAGCACCTGCTTGCCCTCGTTGCGCTGGCCCTTGACGAAGGTCGGCGCGATCAGCTTGCCGCCGTTGGCCATCGCCGCGTACACCATCGCGATCTGCAGCGGCGTGGCCGACAGGCCGTAGCCGTAGGACATGGTGGCTTTGGTCGTCCCGCTCCAGCGCTGCGGCGGCGCGAGCAGGCCCGAGGACTCGCCCGGGAAGCCGCTGCCCGGCTTGCTGCCATAGCCGAAGCTGTGGATGAAGTTGTAGTAGTAGTCGTTCGGCAGCGGCAGCGCGAGCTTGGCCGCGCCGACGTTCGAGCTCTTGGTGATGACGCCGGTGACGGTCAGCACGCCGTTGTTGTGGGTGTCGGTGATGCGGTAGCGGCCGTTGGGCATCCAGCCCGGGGTGGTGTTGACCAGGGTCTGCGGCGTCACCGAGCCCTTGCTCAGCGCGGCGGCGACGGTAACCGGCTTCATCGTCGAACCCGGCTCGACCACGTCGGTGACGGCGCGGTTGCGGTGGGTGTCGCGGTTGCCGGCGCCCGGCAGGTTCGGGTTGTAGGTCGGCAGGTTGGCCATCGCCAGCACTTCGCCGGTCTCGATGTCGAGCACCACCGCCGAGGCGCTGGACGCACCGGTGTCGTTGAGCGCGCGGCGCAGCTCGCGGTAGGTCAGGTACTGGATGCGGCGGTCCAGGGTCAGGGTCAGGTCCTTGCCCGGCTCGGCGCTGCGCACCAGGTCGACGTTCTCGACGATGCGGCCGGCGCCGTCGCGGATCACCCGCTTGGTCCCGGGCTTGCCGCGCAGCTCGTGGTCGAACGCGAGTTCCAGGCCTTCCTGGCCGCGGTCGTCGATGTTGGTGTAGCCCAGCACGTGCGCCATCGCCTCGCCCTGCGGGTAGAAGCGGCGGAACTCGCGCTGCGAGAACACGCCCGGCACCTTCAGCGCCAGGATCTGCCGCGCCTCGTCGGGGTTGATGCGGCGCTTGAGGTACATGAACTCCTTGCCCGAACGCTGCGCCAGCTTGCGCGCCAGTTCGTCCGGGGCCACGTCCAGCGCCTTGGCTAGCTCCGGCAGGCGCTCGGTGTTCTTGGCCAGTTCCTTCGGGTTCGCCCACACCGACTCCACCGGCGTGGACACCGCCAGCGGCTCGCCGTTGCGGTCGGTGATCATGCCGCGCGAGGTCGGGATCGGGATCTCGCGCAGCGAGCGCGCATCGCCCTGCTGGCGGTAGAAGTCGTTGCTGATCACCTGCAGGTCGAGCGCGCGGGCGACCAGCGCGACCGCGCACAGGCCGAGCGCGCCGCCGACCAGCATCAGCCGGTTGCGCAGGTTGAACTGCAGGTTGCGGCCGCGCGGCTTGTTGCCGCGGCCGCGCTCCTCGCGCAGGCGGGCGAAGCCGTCGCCGAGGTTCTCGACCAGGCGGTCCAGGCCGCCGCGGCCGGCGCGCGCGCCGAGCACGCGGTCGAGCGGTCCGCTGCGGCCGTTGCCGCGATTCTTGCGCGCGCCGCTCATGGCCGGATCACCACGGTTTCGGCGCCCTCGGGGAACCGCATCCCGATGCGCTCGCGCGCGACCTGGTCGATGCGGTTGCTCTCGGCCCAGGTCGCCTGTTCCAGCTGCAGCCGGCCGAATTCGATGTTGAGCTCGTCGCGCTCGCGCTGCAGCTTGTTGAGCTGCACGAACAGCTGGCGGTGCTCGTGGCGCGCGAACACCACCAGCAGCGCCGAGGCGACGTTGGCGACGATCAGCAGGATCAGCAGCAGGCGCATCATGCCGCGCCTCCTGCGCTCGGGACCGGGGACCCGGGACCCGGAACCCGCGAATGCCCAGAAACGTCCGCCTCGGCCTTGCCGGGTCCCCGGTCCCCGGTCCCTGGTCCCGCAGCGCCCAGCTTTTCGGCCACGCGCAGCACCGCGCTGCGCGCGCGCGGATTGGTCGCGAGTTCGTCCTCGTCGGCCTTCTGCGCGCCGCCGACGGCGAGCAGGGTCGGGGTGAACGCGATCTCGACCGGCAACCGGCGGTTGCTCGGCGGGGCCTTGGAATGGCGGACGATGAACTGCTTGACGATGCGGTCTTCCAGCGAATGGAAGCTGATCACCGCCAGCCGCCCGCCCGGCTTCAGCCGCGCCAGCGCGGCGTCGAGCCCGGCTTCCAGGTCGGCCAGCTCGCGGTTGATGAAGATGCGGATCGCCTGGAAGCTGCGCGTGGCCGGATGGATCTTCTGGTCGCCGCGCGGCATCGCCTGGGCGATCACTTCGGCCAGCTCGGCGGTGCGCGCCAGCGGCTGGGCGGCGCGGCGAGCGAGGATCGCGCGGGCGATGCGGCGGCTCTGGCGCTCCTCGCCGTAGGTCCACAGCACGTCGGCGATGTCCTTCTCGGCGGCGCTGTTGAGCCACTGCGCCGCGCTCTGCCCGCTGTCGGGATCCATGCGCATGTCCAGCGGGCCGTCCTTGCCGAAGCTGAAACCGCGCTCGGCCACGTCGAGCTGCGGCGAGGACACGCCCAGGTCGAGCAGCACGCCGTCGAGGCCGCCGGCGGTGGCGTCCCAATGAGCGAGCTCGGCGAAGCTGCCGCGATGGATGGACACGCGCGGATCGGCGCCGAACTCGCGTTCGGCCACGGCGATCGCTTCGGGATCCTTGTCCATCACCAGCAACCGTCCTCCGGCCTGCAATTGGGAGAGCACGCCGCGGGCATGCCCGCCGCGTCCGAACGTGCCGTCCAGATAGGCTCCGTTCCCGTGCACCCGCAGGCCTTCCAGCGCCTGCCGATACATCACGGGAAGGTGGCCGGATCGCGCGTGAGTGCGTTCCATGCCACCGTCCGTCATAGCTGCAGGTCGAGCAGCTCGTCGCTCAGATCGTCGTCGCTGATGGTCTGACGGATCTGCGCGTGATGCGCCTGCTCGCTCCAAAGTTCGAACTTGTCGCCCATGCCCAGCAGCACCGCCTTCTTCTCGATGCCGACCGCGGCGCGGTGGCTGGGGGGCACGGTGATGCGGCCGTTGCTGTCGAGTTCGACGAACGCGGCGGCGCCGACCAGCTTGAGCTGCATCGTGCGGTTGACCGCCTTGGCCTTGGGCAGCTTGTTGACCTGATCGCGCACGCGCTCCCAGATCGTCAGCGGATAGAGATAGAGAGAGCCGGACTCGAACGGGTTGTAGGTGATGACCAGGCGGTTGTCGCATTCGCGCGCGACGAGTTCGCGGTAGGCGGTGGGCACCGCCAGCCGGCCCTTGTCGTCGATCGTGATGGCGGTCTCGCCCTGGAACATTGCGCACCTTGTGGGCTCCCGTCTCTACCGGACGGGTCGCCTCGTTCATTCGTCCCTACCGACCGGGACGACTGGCCTCCGAAAACCACAAAAACCCCGGTTTTCCCTCGGATGCCCACATTAGCAGGGCGCAACGGGTTGTCAACAACTTTCCTGACTCAATTTCGCTAGGCGCATCAATGGCTTGCGAAGAACTTCAGAGTCTTATTCAAGACTTATCCACTAAGCGTTGTTTCGTCTCAGGTTTTGAGACTATTAACGTCACAAAGTGACCCTGGCGCGAGCGCCGTCACATTTTCTTCACCCTGCTGAAATTGCGGCGGTTTGCGCGAATCGGCGCTAAGCATCGGAATGCAAAGGATGATCGGCCTCGGCTATGGGGCTGGACGTGCGGCGTCCAATTCGCCGGCGTAGGGTGGACTCGACATTCATTTGACGTGCCTCGCCCTAGCGTGGCGACGACTTGTCCCGGAGTTATCCACAATGCGCGCGATCGGCCCCTTTCGACCCGTCCCGCGGGGCGCCGCCCTGCCCCTTGTCGTCCTGATCGCCGCGGCCGTCGCGGGCTGCGCGCGCCCGCAGCCGGCCCAGGTTCCGCTGACGGCGGCCCGCGCCGACGCCGCCGTGCTCAAGCGCCTGCAGGCCGAGCAGGCCCAGCAGGACCGCAACCTGCAGACCTTCGACGAACTCGACTTCGTCCACTACAGCGGCCAGCAATGGGACCACTTCCACCGCAGCCACGCCCAGAACATCCTCGTCCATTACCCCGACGGCAGCACCACGACCGGCCTGGACGCGCACCTCGCCGCGCTCAAGCCGCAGTTCGAATTCGCCCCCGACACCCGGATCAAGGTCCATCCGATCAAGGTCGCCCAGGGCAACCTGACCGCGGTGACCGGAGTGATGGAAGGCACCTTCACCCGCCCGATGGCGCTGGCCAACGGCAAGACCCTGGCGCCGACCAACAAACCGTTCAAGCTCGACATGGCCACCTTCGGCCGCTGGGAAAACGGAGTGATGGTCGAGGAGTGGCTGTTCTGGGACAACCAGGCCTTCATGCAGCAGATCGGCGCTGCGCAGTGAGGTGCGTCGGGCGCGGGCGACCGGTTCGCCTTGAGGCGTGAGCGGGACGAAGCGCAATCGAGCGGCAGAATCAAAATGGGTTCCGGCTTTCGCCGGAATGACAGAGTGGGGAGTGCGCCGAACCTCCACCACCGTCATTCCGGCGAAAGCCGGAACCCATTTTGATTCTGCATTCAGCCCTCTCTCCAAATCACAACGCCCCTACCTACAGGAGAGCCCCCTTTGGTAAAGGGGGCGCCCCGAAGGGGCGGGGATTTGGAAGCTCATAGCCGGCGCCCGAAGTTTGCGCAGCAAACTTGGGTTTTGGGGCTTCGCCTAAAAAAGCCGCAAAGTGGGCCTGTAAGCCGGGTTCTGTCGTGGACAGTCATTCCTCTAGGCGCAGCGTCGCCGCTACGCTCAAGCAACCTACCCGGAGGCGACGCGGGCCGCGTCATGACCTCCCTATTTGGTTTTGCTCCCGGTGGGGTTTGCCGTGCCGGTCCGTTGCCGGACTCGCGGTGCGCTCTTACCGCACCGTTTCACCCTTACCACGCGCTTCCGAAGAAGCCGTTCGGCGGTCTGCTCTCTGTTGCACTTTCCGTCGGCTCGCGCCGCCCAGGCGTTACCTGGCACCGTGCCCTATGGAGCCCGGACTTTCCTCGGCACCGGATCTTGCGACCCGATGACGCGACTGCCTGGCCCACTTTGCGGCGCGCATTGTCGCACGAGCGCGCCGGCCCCGCAGCGCTAAAGTGAACGCCGCCCCCGTACCGGCCGCGCGACCGCGATGAGCGACCCCGTCGATCCCGAAGACCACTACCCGCTGTATCCGCGCGGCATGCTGCGCCGGCACGGCCTGCTGGACGCGCACGACCTCGCCGACTATCTGCCCGATTGGAGCGAAACGCAGTTGCGCGAGGATTTCAGGCGCGGCCTGGACGCGATCGGCGGCTCGGCCGAATTCGTCCTGGAGCAGAACCTGGGCCTGGACGGCGGCGAGACCGTGCTGCGCGTGCACGGCCTGCCGCTGCTGCTGTCGGACGACCTCTGGAACTTCCAGGTGCTGGCCCCGCCGGAGCTGCTGCGGCCGCTGGCCGAAGCGATGCGCGCGCTGCGCAAGCGCCGTTCCTGAGCCGGCTCAGTCGCCGCCGCTGCCGTACAAGGCCTTGCGCGGCGCCCCGCTCAATTCCGCGGCGAGCTTGGCCGCGGTCGACGGCGGCAGATGCTCGCTGAGCTTGGCGTACAGCCGCTTGCCTTCGATCACCTTGGCGTCGGCATCGTCGCCGGCGCCTTCGACGATCATCACGAACTCGCCCTTGCGCTGGTTCGGATCGGCCTTGACCTGCGCCGCCAGCGCCTCCAGCGGACCGTCGAGCACGGTCTCGAACAGCTTGGTCAGCTCGCGCGCCAGCACCGCCGCGCGCGCGCCGCCGAACGCGGCGGCCATGTCGTCGAGGGCTTCCTCGATCCGGTGCGCCGATTCGTAGAACAACAAGGTGCGCGGCTCGGCCGCGAGCTTGCCCAGGCGCTCGCGGCGGGCGCTGGCCTTGGCCGGCAGGAAGCCCTCGAAGGCGAAGCGGTCGGAGGCCAGGCCGGCCACGCTCAGCGCGGCGATCGCGGCGCAGGCGCCGGGCACCGGCGAGACCTTGATCGCGGCCGCGCGCGCGGCGCGGACCAGGCGGAAACCCGGGTCGCTGACCAGCGGCGTGCCCGCGTCCGACACCAGCGCCAGCGAATCGCCCGCCTGCAGCCGCGCCACCAGCTGCGCCGCCTGCTGCTCCTCGTTGTGCTGGTGCAGCGCCAGCAGCGGCCGCTCCAGGCCGAAGTGGGACAGCAGCTGGCGGGTGTGGCGGGTGTCCTCGGCACAGATCGCCGCGACCGTGCGCAGGGTCTCCAGCGCGCGCGGCGACAGGTCGCCGAGGTTGCCGATCGGGGTGGCGACGATGTGCAGGGTGCCGGGAGTTTGCATCGTAGGGCGGGACCGACTCGGAAGCGGGCGGGAATCTGACTGAACGGCGCGGCCCCGGCACGCATCCGCGTCGCCCGGGCCGGGTAGAATCCTACCCGGTCCCACAGGAACGCCGCCCGCGGCGCACGCAAGCCGATGAATCGAAGCAAGAACCGGCCCGCTCTCACATGGATGTTCTGCGCCCTGGCCGCCACCGCCGTGCTCGGCGGCTGTGCCAGCGTCGAGACCCGTCCGGTCGCGACCGTCGCCGCCTCCAATCCCATCGTCGCCCAGGCCCAGCACCTGGCGCGCAACCACGCCTCGCTCAGCGGCACCGAACGCAGCGAAAACGAGCGCCAGATCGAGCGCCTGCTCGGCCAGCTCGACGACGCCACCCTCAGCCGCGAAGCCAACGCGCTGATCGAAGGCGACCCGCTGTACAACTTCGTCGGCCGCGCGCTGATGAAGCGCGGCCTGCCGCTGCCGCGCCCGTTCGACCGCACCTCCGACTGGAGCTTCCACTCCGCCCAGCGCCCGCCGGCCGAGGCCGACGGCTATCGCCCGCCGGTCAAGCTGGCGGTGCTGCTGCCGAGCACCGGCCCGGCCGCGGCCGCCGCCGCCGCGGTGCGCGACGGCCTGCTCGCCGCCTATTACGGCGAAAGCCGGCGCCGCCCGGAGATCCACTTCTACGACACCGCCGGCACCCCGGCCGGCGCGCTGTCGGCCTACGACAAGGCCGCCGCCGAGGGCAACGACTTCGTGATCGGCCCGCTCGGCCGCGACGAAGTCAGCGCGCTGTTCGGCAAGAACGCGTTGCCGGTGCCGGTGCTGGCGCTCAACCGCGGCAACACGCCGCCGCCGAGCGGCAACGTCAGCTTCTCGCTGACCCCGGAAGACGAAGGCACTGCCGCCGCCGACTACCTGGTCGAGCGCAAGGCCAAGCGCGTGCTGGTCATCGCCGGCGACGACGACAGCCAGCGCCGCGCGGTCGCCGCGTTCAAGGAACGCCTGGCCGGCCGCGGCGCGGCGGTCACCGACGCCATCGGCGAAGGCACCGCCGACCTCACCCCGTTCGTGACCAAGGAAGGCGGCGTCGACGCCGTGTTCCTGGCGGTCAAGGGCAGCGTCGGCCGCACCCTGGTGCCGAAGCTGGCCCTGTCCGGACTGGCCGACAAGCCGCGCGCGGCGACCTCGCAGCTGTTGCTGGGCACCGGCAAGCCGGAGCAGGACCGCGTCCTCGACGGCATCGCCTTCCCGTCCGAATCCTGGATCAGCGGCGGCATCCGCGGCCTGCCGCCGGCGGTGGGCACCGCCCAGCAGCTGCCGACCGCGCGCGGCCCGGCCGCGCGCCTGTTCGCCTTCGGCTACGACGCCTGGCAGCTCAGCGCGTATCTCGAACGCCTGGCCGGCCGCTCCGACGCCTACGTCGCCGGCGCCACCGGCGTGCTGCGCATCGACGGCTTCGGCAACGTGCTGCGCACCCCGGCGTGGTCGACCTTCAGCAGCGGCGTCGCGGTGCCGCTGGCGGATGCCTCGCGCCGCTGACCCCGGCACGCGCGGGCGCGGCGCCGCGGTGGAAGCCGCGGCGCGCGACCACCTGCTCGGCTACGGCCTGCGCCCGCTGGCCAGCAACGCCGGCTTCCGCGTCGGCGAGCTGGATCTGGTGATGCTCGACGGCGACACCGTGGTCTTCGTCGAAGTGCGCTATCGCCGCGACGACCGCTACGGCGGCGGCGCGGTCTCGGTGGACGCGCGCAAGCGGCGCAAGCTGGTGCTCGCCGCGCTGGCGTTCCTGCAGCGCCATCGCGCGCTTGCCGACCGCGCCTGCCGTTTCGATGTGGTCGAAGCGCAAGGCGATCCGGAGCGGCCGCGACTGAATTGGCTGCGCGACGCCTTCCGCGCCGACGATTGATATCGCCGCGATCCGCTCCCGCGCGCGATCGCCCGCATTCCCGCCGCACCCGCGCTCACACTCGCTCCCGGACCCGACCGCATGCCGACCGTGATGACCCACGCCGTAGTCCCGCTGGCCTTGGGCCTGGCGCTCGGACGCCAGCGCATTTCCCCGCGCCTGCTCGCCGCCGGCGCGCTCGCGGCGATGCTGCCGGACGCCGACGTGGTCGCGTTCAAGCTCGGCATCGCCTACGCCGACGACTTCGGCCATCGCGGCGCCAGCCATTCCTTCGCGTTCGCCGCGGCCCTGGCCGCGCTCGGCGCGCTGGCCGCGCCATGGCTGCGCGCACCGCGCTGGCGCGCGGCGTGGTGGCTGTTCCTGTGCGCGGCCTCGCATCCGCTGCTGGACGCGCTCACCGACGGCGGCCTCGGCGTGGCCCTGTACTGGCCGTGGTCGGACGCGCGCATCTTCGCGCCGTGGCGGCCGATCGAGGTCTCGCCGATCGGCGCGCGCTTCTTCAGCGCGCGCGGATTGGAAGTGTTGTGGTCGGAGGCGCAATGGGTGGTGTTGCCCGCGCTGTCGCTCGGCATCGTCGGCGCGCTGCTGCGCAAGCTGATGCGCGCGCCGGCCACGGCGGCGCCGCGGCGGGGACGTGCTGGACAGGAGCCTGCTGGACAGGGGTCTGCTGGACAGGAGTCTGCTGGACAGGAGCCGGCGCAGTGAACGCCGGCGCGCCGCTGCCGCCGGCGCTGCAGGCCGAACTGGCGCAGCTGCTCGGCGAGGCCTGGCTGACCGATCCGGGCGAGCGTTTGGCCTACGCCTACGACAACTCGCGCCGTCTCGCCCTGCCCGACGCGGTCGCGCTGCCGCGCACGCGCGAGCAGGTGCAGGCGCTGGTGCGCGCGTGCCGGCGCGAGCGCGTGCCGGTGATCGCGCGCGGCCGCGGCACCAACACCACCGGCGCCTCGGTGCCGGTCGCCGGCGGCGTGGTGGTCTCGTTCGAACGCATGAACCGCATCGTCGACATCCGTCCCGGCGACCGCTGCGCGGTGGTCGAGCCGGGCGTGCTCAACGGCGACCTGCAGACCGCGCTCAAGCCGCACGGCCTGTTCTGGCCGCCGGATCCGACCAGCGCCGCCTACAGCAGCGTCGGCGGCAACCTCGCCTGCAACGCAGGCGGCCCGCGCGCGGTGAAGTACGGCGCCAGCCGCGACAACGTGCTGGCGTTGACCGCGATCACCGGCGCGGGCGAGTTGATCGTCTGCGGCACCGCGACCACCAAGGGTTCGACCGGCTACGACCTGCATCGTTTGCTGGTCGGCAGCGAAGGCACGCTGGCGCTGATCGTCGAGGCCAGCCTACGCCTGACCCCGTCGGCGCCGGCGCG
Source organism: Lysobacter enzymogenes (assembly GCF_023617245.1). Lineage (NCBI taxonomy): Bacteria > Pseudomonadati > Pseudomonadota > Gammaproteobacteria > Lysobacterales > Lysobacteraceae > Lysobacter > Lysobacter enzymogenes. The sequence continues at coordinate 1,264,844 of NZ_CP067396.1, read as the reverse complement.
CGCGGCGCTGCGCGCGGTCTATCGCGACGTGTCCTCGGCGGCGCAGGCGGTGGCGCGGCTGATGGCGCAACCGGTGACGCCGTCGATGCTGGAATTCATGGATGGCCAATGCGTGCGCCTGGCGCGCGACGTCGGCGGCGCCGATCTGCCGCTGGATGCCGGCGCGCTGTTGATGATCGAAGCCGACGGCGACGCCCACACCCTGCCCCACGCCATCGACGCGCTCAAGCGCGCGGCCGCGGGCGACGGCCTGCTGTCGCTCGACGACGCCGCCGACGAAGCCGCGCGCGAGACTTTGTGGGCCGCGCGCAAGGCGCTGTCGCCGTCGCTGCGCACGCTGGCGCCGGGCAAGATCAACGAAGACGTGGTGGTGCCGGTCTCGCGCATTCCCGAACTGGTCGACGGCGTGCAGGAGCTGGCGCGCGAGTTCGACCTGCCGATCGTGTGCTTCGGCCACGCCGGCAACGGCAACCTGCACGTCAACCTGTTGTTCGATCCGGCCGACGCGGATCAGAGCGCGCGCGCCCACGCCGCGATGGGGCGCGTGTTCGAACTGGCGCTGGCGCTGGGCGGCACCTTGTCGGGCGAACACGGCATCGGCCTGGCCAAGCGCGATTTCATGCCGCAGGCGGTGGGCGCGCAGACGCTGGCGTTGATGCGCCAGCTCAAAACCGTGTTCGATCCCGATGCGATCCTCAATCCGGGCAAGCTGCTGCCCGACGCCTGAGCCGCGCGCGCGTCAGCGCCGCGGATCGGGCAGCAGTTCGATCCCGGGAACCGAACGGAAATAGCGCGCGACCTCGCCGGCGCTGGCATGCGCGCGGCCGGCCTGCCCGGCCGAACCGTAGCGGCCGTAGTTGCCCGAATTGCCCGAGTTTCCGCTGCCGCCCGAGCCGCCGCTGCCGGAACCGCCGGAACCGCCGCGCCCGGACGAGCCGGCCGTGCCGCCTTCGCCCGGCAGGCCGCCGTCGACATCGAGCAGCAGCTGCCCGGCCAGCTCCGGATAGCGCGCGTCGTAGACCAGCTCGATCGCGCCGCCGTTGCCGCCGACGCCGCCATCGCCGCCGGAACCGCCGTGGCCGCCATCGCCGCCGCTGCCGCCCTGGTTGCCGTTGCGGTCGTCGCTGGCGCTGGCGCCGCTACCGCCGCTGCCGCCTTCGCCGCCGGCCCCGCCGCTGCCGCCCCGGCCGCCCTGCCCGCCGCGCGCGACCAACGCCAACGGACGGTCGGCCGGCGCGAGCACGAAGTCGTTCATATCGCCGCGTACGCGCACCGCGAGTAATTTCGGATGGCGCTTGGTGCGCACATAGGTCGCATAGACCTGCAGTTGCGGGCCGTCGTAACCGTTGCCGCCGGGACCGCCGCTGTCGCCCCAACCGCCTTCGCCGCCGCGCTGGCCGCTGCCGCCGCTGCCGCCGGAAGCGCCGTCGGACCCGTCGGCGCCGGCACGGCCGGGCGCACCGGGCGCGCCCACGCTGACGATGCAGCTGTAGTCGGCGTCGTAGTGCTGGGTCTGGCGCAACGGCGCATCGGGATGCAGCAGCTGCGTGGCGATCGTGAAGCCGCTGTCCACCGTCGCCAGCACATCGGGATTGGGCTCGAACCAGCCCCATTCGTCGAACCGTCCCTGCTCGCTGGCGAACGCGAAATCGGCGAAATCCAGCTTGCCGTTGCGGCGCATGCCCGGCGCGCCGCGCCAGGTGTCGTACGTCGCCGGCGCCGCTTGCCCGGGCCATTGCGCCGACACCGCCACGTGCATCTGCATCGGCTGGCGCGGACAGATCACCCGCGCTCCGCCGCCGATCTCGACTTCCATCGCATCGACCCGCGCATCGTGCAGGCGCAAGGTGTTGACGCCTGCGAGCGTGCGCACCGCGCCGCAGCCGCTCAGTGCGAGCGCCGCGACGATCGCGAGCGGCCACGCGGGCGCGATCGCGCGCGCAGAAACGCGCGACGATGCGAATGAAGAAACGAGCGACGAACGGACGGCACGGCGCATGAAATCCTTCTCGGCGGGTGCGATGGCGACGGTCGGCGATCAGACTCGCATTGTCGCGGTTAAAACGTTCTTAAGCCCACGGCCGGCGCGGCGGTCGCGGCGGTCGCTTGTGTTTTGCGCAACGCATGTCGCCGTGGCGAGAGCGCTCGCGCAATCGCGAACGCAGCGCAGCGCCGCCTCTGTCCCGCGCGGGCGCACACGTGCCGACGCCGCGTCCGCAACCGACGGCGCGCGCGCCGCGGTGGCGCTACAACGGCTTCACGCCCGGCAAGCCGCGAAACTGCGCCGACACATCGCCCGCCCGCATCCGCGCCAGGCCCGGGCGTCCGCTGGGACCGACCGGCCCGCTGCTGCCGTAGTCGCCCGAGTGCCCGTCGCGGCCCTTGCCCAGGCCGCCGCGGCCGCCATCGCCGCCGCTGCCGCCGGAACCGGCGCTGCCGCCGCTGCCGCCGCCCCCACCGGAGACATCGAAGCGCAGCAGTTCGGCGAGTTCCGGAAAACGCCGGTCGTAGATCAGTTCGATCTCGCCGCCGTCGCCGCCGTGGCCGCCCGGCGCGCCGTACCCGCCATCGCCGCCGTCGCCGCCATCGCCGCCATGGCCCGGGCGGTCCTTGTCGTCGCTGCCGCGACCGCCGTCGCCGCCCGCGCCGCCGCTGCCGCCGTCGCCGCCCGCACCGCCGCGGCCGCCGCTAGCGATCACGGTGAAGGCGCGCATGGCCGGCGCCAGCACCAGGTCCTGCAAGTCGCCTTCCACCCGCACCGCGAGCAGTTTCGGGTAGCGGCCGGTGGCGATGTAAGTCGCGTACGCGCGCAGGTGCGGGCCGTCGTAACCGCCGCCGCCGGGCTCGCCGTCGCCGCCGTTGCGGCCATAGCCGCCGCGACCGCCGTGGCCGCCGTCGTGGCCGTCGTGGCCGCTGTCGCCGTAACCGCCGTCGCGGCCCTGCGCGCCGCCGCCGCCGGGCGCGCCGACGGCGGCGATGCAGTCGTAGCTGGGCGGATAGTGCGCGGTCCGGGCGAACTGCGCGCTCGGGTGGATCAGGTTCGCGCCGATCGCGAAGCCGCTGTCGACGGTCGCCAGCACGTCCGGATTGGGCGCGAACCAGCCCAGTTCGTCGAACCGGCCCTGTTCGCTGTTGAACGCGAAGTTGCGGAAATCGAGCATGCCGTTGCGGCGGGTGCCGTTGCTGCCGCGCCAGGTTTCGTAGAGCAACGGCGCGGCCTGCGACGGCAACTGCGCGCCGACGACGACGTGCATCTGCACGCGCTCGCGCGGGCAGACCGTGGCCGCGCCGGAGGCCAGATCGACCTGCATCGAATCGACCCGCGCCTGCTCCAGATGGACGGTGTTGATGCCGACGATGGTGCGCACCGCGCCGCAGCCGCCCAGGCCGAGCGCGAGCGCGGCGCAGGCGCAGGCCGACGCGATCCGGCGCCGACGCGAACGAGGAGAAGTCGGCGCGATCCGGCGCATGCGGGCGATCCGTGGAGAGAGGCGTTCAGGCTTGCATCGGCGCGATGAAAACGGTCTGAACTTTTTCGCCGCGCCGACCCAACTGATGGCAGGGTGCGCGAGCGGAAATCGGTTTCGGCAAAGTAGGCAAGGCGGCGTGCGGTTCCTCGCGCCGCGCCGAGGTCGCGGCTCCATGGCTCGATGACAAAGTCAGTGCCTTGACTCTCGTGGGAGGGACTTCAGTCCCGATGCCGTCCGCTCAGGTCGCCGCGAGTTGGCACAAAAGCGTCGGGGCTCAAGCCCCTCCCACAAGAGCCGGACGCGACGCGGCGGGCTTGCGCCTGCGCCTGCGCCAGGCGACCCGACGGCGAGGCATCGTCTCGAAACCTTCGTGGTCTCGAAGCTTTCGTGGGAGGGACTTCAGTCCCGACGCTTTCCGCTCAGATCGCCGCGAACGGGCACAAAAGCGTCGGGGCTGAAGCCCCTCCCACAAGAGCCGGACGCGACGCGGCGCGCTTGCGCCCGATCCATCGCCAAGCGACCCAACGACGAGGCGTCGTCTCGAAGCTTTCGTGGGAGGGACTTCAGTCCCGACGCTTTCCGCTCAGTTCACCACGAACGGGCACAAAAAGCGCCGGGGCTGAAGCCGCTCCCGTAAGAGCCGCGCGCACGGCCCGAAGCCGCTTCCGGGCCTCGCTTCAACCGAAATGCTGGTAGCCGCGCTTCGACGGCGTCCACATCGCGCCGTCGGCCAGCCGCACGCGCACGCCGGGCTCGGCCTCGATCCGACCGATCACCGCGGCCGGCGTGTCCGCGGCGGCCAGCGCGCGGGCGATGGAGTCGCGTTGGCGCGCCGGCGCGGTGAAGCACAGTTCGTAATCGTCGCCGCCGCCGAGTTGCAGCGCGCGGCGCGCGTCCTCGGCGCAGGCCGCGAGCAAGGCGGGCGAAGCCGGCAACGCCGCCGCATCGAGGCAAGCGCCGACGCCGGACGCGACGCAGACATGCCCCAGGTCGGCGAGCAATCCGTCGGACACATCGATGCCCGCGCGCGCCAAGCCGCGCAGCGCGCGACCGGCGGCGACGCGCGGCTGCGGCCGGCGCAGGCGCTGGTACAGCCACGCGCTGGCGGCGTCCGCTTCGCTGTCGACGCCAGCGCCCGCATCGGCGCCGTCGATGCGGCGCACGGCGAAATCGCGATAGCCCTCGATCCCGTCCAACGCCAATGCGGCGCCGGCATCGCCGAGCGTGCCGGTCACCCAGATCTCGTCGCCTACGCCGGCCGCATCGCGGCGCAGCGCCCAACCGGGTTCGACGAAGCCGATCGCGGTCACGCACACCGACAGCGGCCCGCGCGTGGTGTCGCCGCCGACCAGGGCCACGCGATGCCGCGCGGCCAGTTCCAGGAAGCCGTCGGCGAAGCCCTCGACGAAGGCGGCGCGCGCGCGCGCATCGCCGTCGGGCAGCGACAGCGACAAGGTGCACCACGCAGGCTCGGCGCCCATCGCGGCCAGGTCGGACAGATTGACCGCCAGCGACTTCCAGCCGATGTCGCCGGCCGCCGCGTCGGCGGCGAAATGCACGCCGCGATTGAGGGTATCGGTGGCGACGACCAACTGCCGTCCCGCCGGCGGCGCCAACAGCGCGGCATCGTCGCCGATGCCCAGCGCGACGTCGCCGCGCGCCTCCGCGAGCGCGGCGGCGCGAGCGCGGATCGCGGCGATCAGATCGAATTCGGCCATCAGGCTACAAGCGAGCGGAGAGGAGTGAGGAGTGAGCAAGAAGCAAACGGGCGCGAATCCAGCAAGAGCGGCTCCGCTTTCGCTCACTCCTCACTTCTCTACGCTCACTTCTACGCTCCCCCCTTCCAACCGCGTCAGCGTTTCTTGGCCGCGGCGGCCGCTTCGGCCGCGCGCCACTGCGCGGCCGCGCGGTCGAGCACGCCGTTGACGTAGGTGTGGCCGTGCTCGGCGCCGAAGCGCTTGACCGACTCGATGGCCTCGTTGATGACCACGCGGTAGGGCACGTCGAGGCGGTGGCGCAGTTCGTAGGCGGCGATGCGCAGGCCGGCGCGCTCGATCGGGTCGACCTGTTCGATCTCGCGGTCGAGGAACGGGGCCAGCGCCGGGTCGAGGTCGTCCTCCTGGTGGCGGGCGACGCCGCGCACGAGGTCTTCGAAGTAGGCCAGGTCGGCGACTTCGTGGGCCTGTTCGTGGGCGAACTGGGCGATCACCTCGTCGGCGCGGGTGCCGGTCATCTGCCAGGCGTAGATCGCCTGCAGGGCGCGGCGGCGGGCGCGCGAGCGCGCGACGGGGTCGATGCCATCCGGACGGCGGCGATTCATGGCAGTTGCTCCAGCAGATGACTCATTTCCAACGCGGCCAGCGCCGCTTCCTCGCCCTTGTTGCCGTGGCTGCCGCCGGCGCGGTTCTCCGCGTCCTCGTGGCGTTCCACCGCGAGCACGCCGTTGGCGATCGGCAGGCCGTAGTCGAGCGAGACGCGCATCAGGCCGTCGGAACAACCGTCGGCGACCTGTTCGTAGTGGCGGGTGTCGCCGCGCACCACGCAGCCCAGCGCGACCACCGCGGCGTGCTGGCCGGCGGCGGCGAGGCGGCGCGCGAGCACCGGCAATTCCCAGGCGCCGGGGACGCGGACCACGTCGATGGCGTCCTCGGCGATGCCGTGCTCGGCGAAGGTCTTGCGCGCGCCGGCCACCAGGGTATCGGTGATGCGCGGATTCCAGCGGCTGGCGATGATGGCGTAGCGCGCGCCCGGCGGGCTGCGCAGGTCGCCTTCGTAATGGGGCATGGCGGGATTCGCTGTGCGGGGGGCGGACGTAAGGGGGCTTAGTCTACCGGTTGGGGGGCGATGGCGGGCCGCGCCGGGGCCGGGGCGCGGCCCACGGGGCATCGCCGCCCGCGCGCCGGGGGCGCGCGGGCGGCGTCGCGGGCCTCAGCCCAGGCGGGCGATGTCCACGTACTCGACCACCTCGAGCCCGAACCCGGCCAGGCCGATCTGCCTGCGCGGGGTGCCGAGCACGCGCAGCTTGCCCAGGCCCAGGTCGGCCAGGATCTGGCCGCCGGCGCCGTTGCGCCGCCATTCGGCCAGGGCGTGGCCGCGGGTCGGCGGCGGCGCGGCCGCGGCCGGCGTTTCGTCGTGCTCCCCGGCATGCGGCTCGTGCGCGCCGGGCTGCTCGCGCACCCGCGCCAGCAGCGCGTCGGGGTCGGCGTGGTCGGACAGCAGCACCAGCGCGCCGCGGCCCTCGCGTGCGATCGCGGCGAGCACGTCGCCCACCGCCGGGCCGAAGTCGGGCCGGCGCCAGTGCAGCGCGTCGGCCAACGGGTTCTGTACGTGCACGCGCACCAGAGTCGGCGCGTCCGCGTCGGCTTCGCCGCGCTGCAGGGCGAAGTGCACCGCGCGGGTCAGGCGGTCGCGATAGCTCAGCAACTGGAACGGGCCGTGCTCGGTCTCGATCTCGCGCGCGTCCACCCGCTCGACCGTGTGCTCGGTGGCGAGCCGATAACGGATCAGTTCCTCGATCGAACCGATCTTCAAGCCGTGCTCGGCGGCGAACTTCTCCAACTCCGGGCGCCGCGCCATGCTGCCGTCGGGATTGAGCACCTCGACCAGCACGCCGGCCGGCTCCAGGCCCGCCAGCATCGCCAGGTCGCTCGCCGCCTCGGTGTGGCCGGCGCGGCTGAGCACGCCGCCGGGCTGCGACATCAGCGGGAAGATGTGGCCGGGCTGGGCGAGATCCGACGGCTTGGCGTCGGGCCGCACCGCGGTGCGCACGGTGTGGGCGCGGTCGTAGGCGGAGATGCCGGTGGTGACGCCCTCGGCCGCCTCGATGCTGACGGTGAAGTTGGTGTGGTGCGGCGAAGTGTTGTCGCGCACCATCGGGCCGAGGCCGAGCTGCAGGCAGCGCTCGCGCATCAGCGACAGGCACACCAGCCCGCGGGCGTGGGTGACCATGAAGTTGATGTCGGCCGGGCGCACCAGTTCGGCGGCCATGATCAGGTCGCCTTCGTTCTCGCGGTCTTCGTCGTCGACGATGACGACCATGCGGCCGGCGCGGATTTCCTCGAGCAGTTCGGGAACGGTAGCGAAGCTCATGCCGACACCTCCGCGCCGCCGGCGCCGGGGCGCTCGCCGAGCAGGCGCTCGACGTAGCGCGCGACCAGGTCGATCTCCAGGTTCACCGGCGCGCCGACGGCGCTGTCGGAGAACGCGGTGTTGGCGACGGTGTGCGGGATCAGCGCGACCTCGAACCCTTCGCTGTCGACTTCGTTGACGGTCAGGCTGACGCCGTCGACGCAGATCGAGCCCTTCTTGGCGATGTAGCGCAGCAGCGGCGCCGGTGCGCGGAAGCGCCAGCGCTGCGCGCGCGCGTCCTCGCGCACGGATTCGACCGCGCCGACGCCGTCGACGTGGCCGCTGACCAAATGGCCGCCGAGCCGGTCGCTGGGCCGCATCGCGCGTTCCAGGTTGACCTTGGCGCCGGCCTGCAGCGCGCCGAGCGTGGTCAGGGCGAGGGTTTCGGTCGACGCGTCGGCGTCGTACCAATCCGCGCCGAACTCGATCACGGTCAGGCAGACGCCGTTGACCGCGATGCTCTCGCCGAGCTTGGGTTCGGAGAAATCCAGGCTGCCGGTGGCGATGCGCAGGCGCACGTCGCCGCCGATGGGCTGGGTGGACACGAGGCGGCCTACGCCTTCGATGATGCCGGTGAACATCAGCGGACCTCCTGGCGGAGCGCCGACGCGGCAGTGCTGTGAAGAGTGATCATGAAACGTTTCCCGCAAGTGGTGAGCGAAAAACGCCTCAAGGCGCGAAGGACAACGCACGACGCGCGGCGCGGGGCCGCGGGAACCGTTCTCGCCCGGCCTGGCGGACGGGCTCGCGCGCAGTCGTCTTCTTTCATCCGGACTGTGACCGTCGGCTCCGGCATTCGACCGGATCTGCTGACCCCGCGCGGCGCGGCTTCCTGACAGGAAACCGGACCGCCCGGGCGCTCGCGGGCTCGCGCGCAAGGCGCCTACCGCCGGTGGGGAATTTCGCCCCGCCCTGAAGACGTTACTGGTGGTGCCGGCCTGGGCCGGCGGGGTGCAGTTTAGCACCCGGCGGCCGGCCGGCCGGTTGTCCGGGGCGGTCGGATGCTGTGTTCCGCGGGCCGGCCCGCTGTTTTGGCGGGCGCCGGGTTGTTGTGGGAGGGCCCGCTGTTGTGGGAGGGCCTTCAGGCCCGATGCTCTCGTTTCAAATCGCTGCGAATTGAGACAAAAGCACCGGGCCTGAAGGCCCTCCCACAACAGCCGATTACGCCGGCTTGTGGCGCAAATGCAGCACCAATGGCCAGCGCAGTTCTCGCTCGGCGTCCGGCGGGCCCCAGGCGCGGCTCAGCGCGGCGCGGTGGGCGTAGACCGGGTCTTCGCCGGTCGCGTTCTTGCAGCGCTCGCTGGCCGACAGCGAATTGAGATACCCCAGGAACCGCGCCAGCCCCCAGCGCGCGCTCAACCACAACTCCGGCGCCGGCACCGGCTCGAACGGCCAGTCGTAGCCGGCGTAGCCTTCGCGCACCTCATGGTTCTCGCGCTGCCAATAGCCGTCGATGTCGGCACGGAACGCCGACACCGCCGCGTCCATGCCCTCCGGGATCTCGAAATCGCCGTAGCACCACGCCGCCAGCACGCCGCCCGGCGCCAGCACCCGCGAGCACTGCGCGAAGAAGCGCTCGCGCTCGAACCAGTGCAGCGCCTGCGCCACCGCGACCAGGCCGACGCCGCCGTCGTCGAGATCGCAGCGCTCGCCCGGCGCGACGCTCAAACGCACATTGCCTTCGCCGCGCAACGCGGCCGCATGCGCCCAATGCCGCTCGACCTGCTGCGCGCTGGGATCGCAGGCATGCACCCGCGCCCAGCGCGCGGCTAGGCCGCGCGTGGCCTGGCCGCTGCCGCAGCCGGGTTCCCAGACCTGCGCCTGCGCCGGCACGTGCGCGGCGATCGCGTCGAACAAGGCGTCCGGGTACTCCGGCCGCGCGACCGCGTAGGCCTCGGCGATGGCGGAGAAGTGGTCTTTGAAGTCGTTTCGGCTCATGGGGCGAGGAGTGAGCGCAGAGGAGTGAGGAGTGAGCGAAAGCAGGATGCGCTGATGCGCGGCGCTTTCGCTCACTCCTCACTCCTCTGCGCTCACTCCTGGCCCCTGGGCTTCAACAGCACCCGCGTATCCTCGCCCAAGCGCCGCACATCGATCACGTCGAGCTGGAACTTGCGGCTCATCGCATCGATGCCGAGGCCGTCGAACAGCGGTCGCGCGGTTTCGCCGAGCAGCACCGGCGCGACGTACAGCAGCACTTCGTCGACCAGGCCCTGGGCCAGGAACGCGCCGGCCAGGGTCGCGCCGGCTTCGAGCTGGATCTCGTTGACCTCGCGCTGCGCGAGCAGCCGCAGCACCGCTTCCAGGTCGATGCGGCCTTCGCGCACCGGCACCGCCGCGAGCTGGGCGTCGAGGCCGCGCGGCGGCTTGGCGTCGGGCGCGTGCAGGTACAGCGTCGGCGCGTCGCCCTCGCGCACGCGGCCGCGCGCGACCGTCGCCAGGCCCGGATCGAGCACCACCCGCAGCGGCGCCACGAACGGCGTGGCGTCGCCCAGGCGCACGGTCAGCGACGGGTCGTCGGCCAGCACCGTGCCGGCGCCGGTGACGATGGCGCCGGCGCGCGCGCGCCAGTGCTGCACGTCCTGGCGCGAGGCCTCGCCGCTGATCCACTTGGATTCGCCGCTGGCCAGCGCGCTGCGTCCGTCCAGGCTCGCCGCCAGCTTGACCCGCAGCCACGGCCGGCCGCGTTCCACCCGCGACAGGAAGCCGCGGTTGAGCGCGCGCGCCTGCGCCTCCATCAGCCCGCTGCTCACCGCGATGCCGGCGGCCTGCAGCTTGGCGAAGCCGGCGCCGTCGACCTGCGGGAACGGATCGCGCATCGCCGCGACCACCCGCGCCACGCCGGCCACGATCAAGGCCTCGCTGCACGGCCCGGTGCGGCCGGTGTGCGCGCACGGTTCCAGGGTCACGTAAGCGGTGGCGCCGCGCGCGCGTTCGCCGGCGCCGCGCAGCGCGTGCACTTCCGCGTGCGGCTCGCCGGCGCGCTCGTGCCAGCCTTCGCCGACGACGTCCTCGCCATGGGCGATCACGCAGCCGACCAGCGGATTGGGCTTGGTGGTGTAGGCGCCCTTCTCGGCCAGGCGCAGGGCGCGGGCCATGTGGGCGTGGTCGGTGGCGGTGAAATCGTTCGCGTTCATTCGTTCACCATCGGCTCGTATCTGGCCTGCGGGGCGTGTCGGCGGAACTGGGCGACGAACTCGTCCATATTGTCCAGGCCGGTCACGATCTGATAGCTCGGCCCCGCACGTTCGGCGACCAGCCGCACGGCCCGGCCCGAGCGCGCGTACAGGCGCACGCGCTCGACGTCCGCCAGCGACACGAACGACAGGCGCTCGCCGCTGCGCTCCACGCCGAGGTGGCCGGCTTCGAGCCAGACCCTCGCGTCGCCGTATTCGCGCCATAGCCTGGTCGACTGCCAACGCGCCGCCGCGCAGGCGAACGCCGCCACCGCGCCCGTAGTCAGGACGATGGCGAGCATCCCCGGCTCGACCAGCCCGTCGATCGCCCAGACGAACGCGGCGAACGCCGCCCACAGCGCCAGCAGCCATTCGGCGCCGCTGCCGTAATGCTTCGCCAGGGCCTTGCGCTCGTAGCGGAAGCGGCGCGACGTCCTCATCGCGCTCAGCGCTTCTTCTTGTCCGGGCGCGGATCGTCCCCGCCCAGCAACGGCAACTGCCCGTCGCCGGGCGCGTCGCGCTCGAGCCGGTCGAGCTCTTCGCGGAAATCGGCCACGTCCTCGAACGAGCGGTACACCGAGGCGAAACGCACATACCCCACATGATCGAGCTTGCGCAGCTCGGCCATGACGAACTCGCCGACCCGGCGCGAGACCAGCTCGCGCTCGGCGGTCATGCGCAGCTGGTGCACCACCGCGCGCACCGCCGCCTCGATCTGTTCTTCCGACACCGGCCGCTTCTGCAGCGCGCGGTCGAAGCCGGCGCGCAGCTTGCGCGCGTCGAACGCCTCGCGGCGGCCGTCGCCCTTGATGATGACCGGCAACTTCAACTCGATCGTCTCGATCGTGCTGAAGCGCTCGCCGCACGCCTCGCAGACGCGGCGACGGCGGATGGTGGCGCCGTCGTCGGACACGCGCGAGTCGATCACGCGGGTGTCGTGGTGCTGGCAGAAAGGGCAATGCATCAAGACACCGTAGGTCGATACGCAAGTGGACAGCCGCGGCGTCCGGGACCGGTCATTTGTGCCGCCGGAACCCGTATTGCGGCCCGTCCGGATAAAAACGCATGGACACATTGCCATAGTCGGCGACCGCCCGGCCATCGCGCAGCGCCGGCTTGAACACGACTTTCCTGGCGAACGCGAGCGCGGGCGCGTCGAAGACGGTGTCGTTGCTGCAGATCACCATCGCGTCGCGGGTGCGCCCCTTGGCGTCGATGACGACCTTCACCACGACCTCGCCGACCTTGCCGCCGGCCGCCGCGGGATACACCGCGTCGGGACGATTGTCGGGCTCCGGCGCGCGGCTGCCGGGTCGCGCATACCAGTCTGGCGCCCCATGGCGGTCGAGCTCGGACAACCACGCAACGCCGTTTTTGTCGTGGAAATCCGAAATCTCGCGCCAACTCGCCCGGTACGCGCCGCCCGGCATGCCCATGCGGCAGGCCGGGATGTAGTAGGTCTCGGTCATGCCGATGTCTTGGCTGAAGTCCGGACTGTTCGACGGCGGCGACGGTGGGGCGACCACGCTCGCCGCGTTCGCCCTCGCCTTCGCCGGCGTCAGCGTCCTGGATACGACCGCGGACGGCGCGGCGTCTCCGCCCGGCGGAGCTTCGGCGGCTTGCGCGCTCACGCACGCAAGCCAGCCGAGCGCCGCCGCCCGGAGAACGGCTTTAGCCATACACCGGGAACTGCGCGCACTGCTTGGTCACGTTCTCGCGCACCCCGGCGATGACCTTCTCGTCCTTCGGGTTGTCGAGCACGTCGCAGATCCACTCCGCCAGCGCCACGCAGTCGGCTTCCTTGTAGCCGCGGGTGGTGACGGCCGGGGTGCCGATGCGCAGGCCCGAGGTCACGAACGGCTTCTGCGGGTCGTTCGGCACCGCGTTCTTGTTGACCGTGATGTGGGCGCGGCCGAGCGCGGCTTCCGCGTCCTTGCCGGTGATGCCCTTGCCGATCATGTCGACCAGCATCAAGTGGTTCTCGGTGCCGCCGGACACGATCTTGTAGCCGCGCGCGATGATGGTCTTGGCCATCGCCTGGGCGTTCTTGATCACCTGCGCCTGGTAGGCCTTGAACTCCGGCTCCAGCGCTTCCTTGAACGCCACCGCCTTGGCCGCGATCACGTGCATCAGCGGGCCGCCCTGGATGCCCGGGAAGACGATGCTCTGCAGCTTCTTCTGCATGTCGTCGAAGCCCACCGCGCCCTCGCCGTCGCCGACCGCGCCGTCCCAGCGCTTGGCCACGACGATGCCGCCGCGCGGCCCGCGCAGGGTCTTGTGGGTGGTCGAGGTGACCACGTGCGCGTGCGGCACCGGGCTCGGGTAGACGCCGGCGGCGATCAGGCCGGCGACGTGGGCCATGTCGACGAACAGGAACGCGCCGACCTTGTCGGCGATGGCGCGGAAGCGCGCCCAGTCGACCACCTGCGAGTAAGCGCTGAAACCGCCGACGATCATCTTCGGCTTGTGTTCCAGCGCCAGGCGCTCGACTTCGTCGTAATCGATCAGGCCCTGATCGTTGACGCCGTACTGCACCGCGTTGAACAGCTTGCCCGAGGCGTTGACCTTGGCGCCGTGGGTGAGGTGGCCGCCGTGGGCCAGGCTCATGCCGAGGATGGTGTCGCCCGGGTTGAGCAGGGCGAAGTACACCGCCTGGTTGGCCTGCGAGCCCGAATGCGGCTGCACGTTGGCATAGTCCGCGCCGTAGAGCTGCTTGACCCGGTCGATCGCCAGCTGCTCGGCGATGTCGACGTATTCGCAGCCGCCGTAATAGCGCTTGCCCGGGTAGCCCTCGGCGTACTTGTTGGTCAGCACGCTGCCCTGGGCTTCCAGGACGCGCGGGCTGGCGTAGTTCTCCGAGGCGATCAGTTCGACGTGGTCTTCCTGGCGGCGGGCCTCGTCGGCGATGGCCTGGGCGAGTTCGTCGTCGAATCCGGCAATACGGGTGGTGCTGGGGAACATTCGCGGGCCTCGGGAGATTGAGCGGACGGGAGGGGGGAGGACTCGCGCCAGGGCGCCCACGGGCCCGGACAGCGCCGGCGCGGGCCCGCCCGGGCTTGAAATCTCGGGCCGGGCGGCCCCATCTGTGCGGCGCGGCCCGAGGAAACCTGCCCGGGCGGCTTGACGTAAGACTTGAAATGTTAGCCTAGGGGCGTATGGCGGCCAACCGCCAAAGCGCGGCTCCCGCCGGCCCCGCCCGGGGCGGACAATGGCCCCGCCCTTCCCCACCCACGGCCCGCCGCCGCCCGGCCGGCCCGCCCGCACCCTGGATGTCCCGACCGTGAAATGGGTCTTCGTCTTCCTGTTCCTGGCCGCCGCGGTCTACGTGCATTTCCGCGGCCGGGTCCGTCACCGCCTCGGCCGGCAGCTGCTGGACCACTCCACGTTCATGGCCCCCATCAACGTGCTGATGTACGCCTGCTCGAAGGTGCCGACCACCCCGTACCTCAAGCCCGACGAGCACTTCCCCGAGCTCGAGCCGCTGCGCGCGCGCTGGCGCGAGGTCCGCGCCGAGGCCCTGCACCTGCGCGAGATGCAGCAGATCAAGGCCGCCGACCAGTACAACGACGTCGGCTTCAATTCGTTCTTCCGCCGCGGCTGGAAGCGCTTCTACCTGAAGTGGTACGACGAGGCCCATCCCTCGGCCGCCGAGCTGTGCCCGGTCACCACCCAGCTGCTGCGCGAGGTCCCCAGCGTCAAGGCGGCGATGTTCACCGAACTGCCGCCGGGCAGCGAACTGCGCCCGCACCGCGACCCCTACGCCGGCTCCTTGCGCCTGCACCTGGGCCTGGAAACGCCGAACGACGACGCCTGCTTCATCGACGTCGACGGCCAGCGCTACAGCTGGCGCGACGGCGAATGGACCATGTTCGACGAGACCTACATCCACTGGGCGCAGAACGGCTCGCAGCACAACCGCATCATCCTGTTCTGCGACATCGAGCGGCCGATGCGCTTCGCCTGGGCGCGCGGGCTCAACCGCTTCATCGCCAAGCGCCTGATCGCCGCGGGCGCCTCGCCGAACAGCGAAGGCGACAAGACCGGCGCGATCAACAAGATCTTCAAGTACTTCTACGCCCTGCGGCTCAAGTCCAAGGCGCTGAAGGAACGCAGCAAGGGCGCCTATTACTTCTTCAAGTACGCCGCGGTGGCCGCGGTGATCGCCCTGATCGTCTGGCTGTAAGCCCGGCGGCGGGGCCGGCTCTTGTGGGAGGGCCTTCAGGCCCGATGCTCTTGTCTCAGGTCGCGGCGATCTGAGCGAAAGGCATCGGGCCTGAAGGCCCTCCCACAGAAGCCGGCCCCGGCCTGTCCAGGCGGGCCGGCGCCCCCGGATTCACCCCCGCCCGGCGCCCCCGCGCTGGAACCCGTCACCCGGCTGCGGGATAATCGGCTGTTCGCAACGCCCCCCGCCCCGCCCCGCGGCCCCTTCCGGGCCCGGCCAGGCGCGCCTCTGCTTCGGAGTCCGCATGCAATACATCTACACCATGAACGGCGTCAGCAAGACCGTGCCGCCGAAGCGTCAGATCATCAAGGACATCTCGCTGTCGTTCTTCCCCGGCGCCAAGATCGGCCTGCTGGGCCTGAACGGCGCGGGCAAGTCGACCGTGCTCAAGATCATGGCCGGCGTCGACACCGACTTCACCGGCGAGGCGCGCCCGGCCACCGGCATCAAGGTCGGCTACCTGCCGCAGGAACCGCAGATCGACCCGGAAAAGACCGTGCGCGAAGCGGTCGAGGAAGGCGTCGGCGAGGTCCTCAACGCCCAGGCCGCGCTCGACGCGATCTACGCCGCCTACGCCGAGGACGGCGCCGATTTCGACGCGCTGGCCAAGGAACAGGAGCGGCTGGAGGCGATCCTCGCCGCCGGCGACGCCCACACCCTGGAAAACCAGCTCGAAGTCGCCGCCGACGCGCTGCGCCTGCCGCCGTGGGACGCCGTCGTCGGCAAGCTGTCCGGCGGCGAGAAGCGCCGCGTCGCGCTGTGCCGCCTGCTGCTGCAGAAGCCCGACATGCTGCTGCTCGACGAACCGACCAACCACCTCGACGCCGAATCCGTCGAATGGCTGGAGCAGTTCCTGGCCCGCTACACCGGCACCGTGGTGGCGGTCACCCACGATCGCTACTTCCTCGACAACGCCGCCGAGTGGATTCTCGAACTCGACCGCGGCCGCGGCATTCCGTGGAAGGGCAACTACACCGACTGGCTGGTGCAGAAGGACGAGCGCCTGAAGCAGGAAGACAACCAGGAAAAGGCCCGCCAGAAGGCGATCCAGAAGGAACTGGAGTGGGCCCGCCAGAACGCCAAGGGCGGCCGCTCCAAGGGCAAGGCGCGTCTGGCGCGCATCGAAGAGCTGCAGGCGGTGGACTACCAGCGCCGCCAGGAAACCAACGAGATCTTCATCCCGCCGGGCGAGCGCCTGGGCAACAAGGTGATGGAGTTCAAGAACGTCTCCAAGAAGTTCGGCGAGCGCCTGCTGATCGACAACCTGAGCTTCGTCGTGCCGCCGGGCGCGATCGTCGGCATCATCGGCCCGAACGGCGCCGGCAAGTCGACCCTGTTCAAGATGATCATCGGCCAGGAAAAGCCCGACTCGGGCGAGATCGACATGGGCCCGACCGTCAAGCTGGCCTACGTGGACCAGAGCCGCGACAAGCTGGAAGGCAACCACAACGTCTTCCACGAAGTCTCCGGCGGCCTCGACATCCTCAACATCAACGGCATCGAGATCCAGTCGCGCGCCTACATCGGCCGCTTCAACTTCAAGGGCCAGGACCAGCAGAAGATGGTCGGCAGCCTGTCCGGCGGCGAACGCGGCCGCCTGCACCTGGCCAAGACCCTGCTGCAGGGCGGCAACGTGCTGCTGCTCGACGAACCGTCCAACGACCTCGACGTGGAAACCTTGCGCGCGCTCGAAGACGCCCTGCTCGAGTTCCCGGGCAACACCTTCGTGATCTCGCACGACCGCTGGTTCCTGGACCGCATCGCGACCCACATCCTGGCGTTCGAAGGCGACTCGCACGTGGAGTTCTTCCAGGGCAACTACCGCGAGTACGAAGAAGACAAGAAGCGCCGCCTCGGCGAGGAAGGCGCCAAGCCGCACCGCCTGCGCTTCAAGGCGCTGAAGTGAGCGCCTCCCGGCAGCTTGCCGGGTTGCGGTAAAGTAAGACGGCCGGCCGCGCTCCCATCACGACGGGCGCGGCCGGTTTTTTTTGTAGCGCGCGCCCCCCCGCACGAACGCCGGCGCCGCCGCCCGACAAAAGGACTCGACGCATGCGACTGATCATTGCCATCTTCCTGCCGTTCCTGGTGTTCTTCACCATCGGCCGTCCGCTGGCCGGCATCGTCTGCCTGATCCTGCAGATCACCCTGATCGGCTGGCTGCCGGCGGCGATCTGGGCGGTGTACGCCTTGAGCCAGTACAAGACCGACGTCAAGATCCGCAAGGCGCTGGACGAGCGCGGCCAGGCCTGAACCGCGCCGCGGCGAAGACGAGTGCGATGGCGATCGCGAACGCCGCTTCGACCGTAGCCCTGAACGCCTGCGTGTCCGCACCGCAGCCCGAGGTGTCGCCATGACCCTGATGCACGCATTCGAACTCGAAGGCCTGCGCCGCGCCGGCGCGCTGGTGTCTTCGATCCTCACCACCATGCGCGAGGCCGCGGTGCCCGGCGCGGTCTCGCGCGATCTCGACGCGATCGGCGCGGCGATGCTGCGCGAGGCCGGCGCGCGTTCGGCGCCGCAGCTGACCTACGACTTCCCCGGCGCGACCTGCATCAGCATCAACCAGGTCGCCGCCCACGGCATCCCCGACGGCAGCGTGCTGCGCGCGGGCGACCTGGTCAACATCGACGTGTCGGCCGAACTCGACGGCTACTTCGCCGACACCGGCGGCAGTTTCGTGGTCGGCGAGCCGACCGCGGCGCAGCGCAAACTGCTCGACGCGACCTTGGAGGCGCGCGACGCCGCCATCGCCCAATTGCGCGCCGGCAACCTGATCAACAGCATCGGCCGTACCGTCGAAGCGGTGGCCGCGCGCCACGGGCTGCGGGTGATCCGCAACCTCGGCAGCCACGGCGTCGGCCGCGCCCTGCACGAAGCGCCCGGCAACATTCCCGGCTACTACGACGCGCGCGACACCCGCCGCCTGCACGAAGGCATGGTGATCACGGTCGAACCGTTCCTGGCCACCCACTGCACCCAGACCGATGAAGGCAAGGACGGCTGGGCGATGATCTGCCGGCGCGGGTTCGCGGCGCAGTTCGAGCACACGGTGGTGGTGACCTCGGGCGAGCCGATCGTGGTGACTTGATCGAGCGGCATAGCCGCACCGTAGCGCCCCAACATCGAATACCCCCCACCCCGTCGTTCCGGCGAAAGATCGAATACCCCCCACCCCGTCATTCCGGCGAAAGATCGAATACTCCCCACCCCGTCATTCCGGCGAAAGCCGGAACCCATTTTGATTTTGTTCTTGCTCTTTATTTCTGATGCCGCAACGGCAAGATCAAAATGGGTTCCGGCTTTCGCCGGAATGACGGAATCGGAAGTTGCGCTCAGGCATCTCGGCTTTAGCCGCTTCCGCTTTAGGCGATTCCGCTTCAGACACCTCGGCTTTACCTTCTTGCCGTTCCACCCCCGCTTCGCGCCCCCCACCGCACCACCAAGGAATCCCCCATGAGCTTCATGCAGGCATTGCGCCGCCGCTGGCAACAGGCCGACACCCTGGTCTGCGTGGGACTGGACCCGGAGCCGGCCAAGTTCCCGGCGGCGTTCGCCTCCGATGCCGATGCCGTGTTCGCGTTCAATCGCGACATCGTCGACGCCACCGCGCAGTACGCCTGCGCGTTCAAGCCGCAGATCGCCCACTTCGCCGCGCTGCGCGCCGAAGACGCGCTGACCCGCCTGATCGCCCACATCCACGCGAATCATCCCGACGTGCCGGTGATCCTGGACAGCAAGCGCGGCGATATCGGCAGCACCGCCCAGCATTACGTCGGCGAGGCGTTCGAGCGCTACCGCGCCGACGCGGTGACGGTGAATCCGTATCTTGGCCGCGATTCGGTCCAGCCCTTCCTCGACCGCGCCGACCGCGGCGTGGTGATCCTGTGCCGCACCTCCAATCCGGGCGCCGGCGACCTGCAGGATCTCGACGTCGGCGGGCGGCCGCTGTACCAGCACGTCGCCGAGAAAGTCGCGCGCGACTGGAACGGCCACGGCAACTGCGCGCTGGTGGTCGGCGCGACCTGGCCGGAGCAGCTGCGCGAGGTGCGCGCGATCGTCGGCGACGTGCCGTTCCTGGTGCCCGGCGTCGGCGCGCAGGGCGGCGACGCCGGCGCGGTGGTCAGCAACGCCAAGAGCGCCGACGGCACCGGGCTGATGATCAGCAGTTCGCGCGCGATCCTCTACGCGTCCAATGGCGCCGATTACGCCGAAGCGGCGGCGAACGCGGCGCGCGAGTTGCGCGACGAGATCAACCGGTACCGCTGAAGGCGCCGCGGCGCGGGCGAATGGGGCGAGCGGATCGCGATCTGAAAGAACAGCGTCGGGCCTGAAGGCCCTCCCACAAGAGCGCTCTGGATCGAAGCCGCCGTCAATCCTCGAACGCGCGCAGGCCGCCGTCGCGCCATACGAACAGACCGGCCGACAGGCCGTACGCCGAACTGCCGGCGATCTCCTGCGCGATGCCGCGCAGCGAGGCCAGGTTTTCGCCGTCGTCGCTGCCGCACATCAGCAGTTCGTCGCGCGCGGCGATCGCGAACACCGGCTCGCCGCGCAGCGATACCCGCTCGCGCCAGCGCTCGAACAGCAGCGCCATGCCGGCGTCGTAATTGCGGTCCAGGCGCGCGGCGTAACGGCCATCGCCGCCCTTGATCTCCAGTTCCGGCAGCCGGCGGGCCAGGTTGTCCAGCGCGTGCGCGCGCAGCGCCGGTCCGTGCAGTTCGCGCTGCGCGGCTTGCTCGGGCGAGAGGAAACTCATCGACGCCGGGGTGTCGAGCACGTAGGTCACGACCAGGTCGCCGGCCAGCGGCTCGATCACGAACGGCGACGCCGCCTGCGGCTGCGACGCGCTCAGTTGGCGTATCGCCACCTCGTGCCAGGCGCGGGTCTTGATCACCGGCAGCACCACGCCCTCGCCGGCCTGCGCGTCCTCGGCCGACAGCTGGCGCTGCACCTCGCGCGCCGAGGCGATTTGGTCGGCGAGCGTCGCCTCCAGGTCTTCCGGCGCATTCAGATAACGCTGGTAGGCGTTGCCGACCTGCAGGTTGGCGCGGATGCCGTCGGCCAACGCCAACTCGATGCGCGCTTCGTGCTGCGCGCCGGGATGAATGCGGATGTGGGCGTCGGGAAAGGCGTCGCGCAGGGCGCCGGCGAAGCGCTGGGAGAACGCCTGCAGGTCCAGGACCTGCGCCGCCGCGGGCGCGGCCGGCTTGCGGCCGAACAGCTTGCTGAAGAAAGACACGACCGGTTCCTTGTGGTCAGGGGTGGCCCGACTATAGCGCCGCATCGCAATGCGGCAACGCCACGGCCGCGCCGGCCGTCCGCGCGCAGCGGCGCGCGCCCCGTTCAGTCCTCCAGCACGCGCAGCGCGCCGTCGCGCCAGACGAACAGCGCCGACGACAGGCCGTAGGCCGAGGTGCGCGAAATCTCCGCGGCGGCTTCGCCCAGGCGTTGCACGCCTTCGTCGTCGTCGCGGCCGCACAGCCACAGCTCGTCGCGCGCGGCGATCGCGAACACCGGCTCGCCGCGCACCGGCGCGCGCTCGCGCCAGTGCTCGAACAGCAGCGCCATGCTCGCGTCGTAGTTGCGGTCCAGCCGCAGCACATAGCGGCCGTCGCCGCCCTCGATCTCCAGCTCGGGCAGGAACCGCTGCAGGTTGCGCAAGGCGCGCGCGCGCAACGCGTCCGGGGCCAGGCCGCGGCGCTCGGCCTCGCTCGGCGACAGGTAATCCATCGAGTCGGCCCGGTCTTCGACGAAGCTCAACACCAGGTCGCCGGCCAGCGCTTCGACCACGAACGCGATCCCGGCGCCGCCGCCGATCGCGCGCGCCTGCTGCAACGCCACCTCGTGCCAGCCACGGGTCTTGAGCACCGGCAGGATCGCGTCGTCGTCGCCGGCTTGCGCGCCGAGCGCGTGGCGCCGCTGCAGCTCGCGCGCGGCCTCGACCTGTTCGGCGAGCACCCGCTCCAGCGCTTCGGGCGCATCGAGATAACGCCGGTAGCCGGAGGCGACGAACTGGGTCGCGGCGAAGCCGTCCGGCAGGCTCCAGTCGATGCGCGTATCGGCCAGCCGCGCGCCGTGGCCGACGCGCAGGCGGGCTTGCGGCCATAGCGCGCGCAAGGCCTGCGCATAGCGTTCGGTGAACGCGTGCAGGTCGAGCGGCGCCGGGCAAACCCCGGCATCGGCGCGCGCCAGGCGGCGTCCGCGGAACAGCTTGCTGAGCAACGACATCGGCATCCCGCCCCCTGCTCCGGGCGCCGGGCCCGTCGCGGCCGACTATACGAACGCGTTCGTGATGGCGCGCGTCACGCCGCCGGCACGCGGCGAACGCGAAGCGCGTCGCTTTCGCGCCGGACCGTCGCGGCGGCCCGGCGGTTAAGCTGGCGCGCATGCATACGCCCGACGATCCCGCCCGCCGCCGCATCCTCGCCGCTTCGCTGGCCGCGCTCGGCGCCGCCGCCCTGCCCGCGCTGGCCGCGGCCGCGCCGTCCGCCTCGGCCTCACCGGCGGACGCAGGCGCGCCGGCGCGAGCCGGCACCCGGCTGATCCTGCTCGGCACCGCCGGCGGCCCCACGCCCAAGGCGTTGCGCGCCGCGCCGGCCAGCGCGGTGGTGGTCGACGGCGCGGTCTACGTGGTCGATTGCGGCAACGGCGTGGCGCGCCAGCTGGCCCTGGCCGGGCTGCGCCTGGGCGCGCTGCGCGGCGTGTTCGTCACCCATCACCATTCCGACCACAACGCCGATTACGGCAACCTGCTGCTGCTCGCCTGGGCCGCGGACTTGCGCACGCCGGTGGACGCGTGGGGGCCGCCGCCGCTCAAGCGCATGACCCGGCAGTTCCTGCGCCTCAACGCCACCGACATCCGCACCCGCATCGCCGACGAGGGCCGGGTCGATCCGGCCACGCTGATCCGCGCGCACGAGCTGCGCGCCGGCGGCGAGGTCGTGCGCGACGAACGCGTGCGGGTGCGCGCGGCGGTGGTCGAGCATCCGCCGCTGACACCGGCGTTCGCCTATCGCTTCGACACCGCCGACCGCTCGATCGTGTTCTCCGGCGACACCCGCCCGAACGCGGCGCTGATCGAACTGGCGCGCGGCGCCGACGTGCTGGTGCACGAGGTCATGTACCTGCCGGCGCTGGAAAAGCTGATCGCCAGCGAAGCGCAAGCCGCGCGGCTGCGCCAGCACTTGCTCGACAGCCACACCACCGCCGAACAGGTCGGGCGGGTGGCGAGCGAGGCGGGAGTGAAGACGCTGGTGCTCAATCACTTCGTCCCGGGCGGCGATCCGGCGCTGACCGACGACGTGTGGCGCGCGGCGGTGGCGCCGCATTTCAAGGGCGAACTGGTGATCGGGCGGGACTTGCTGGAGTTGTAGGCGCGGCGGCTTGTGGCGGCGTCGGCCGCGATGCTCTTGATGCTTTTGTGGGAGGGACTTCAGTCCCGACGCCCTTCGGTCAGGTCGTAGCGATCTGGCACGAAAGCGTCGGGACTGAAGTCCCTCCCACAAAAAACTCCGCCTACGACATCGTCATCAACGCAACGCCGCGCGCAGCGCCGCGATCGGGAACCGCAGCCAGATCGCCGCGAACACGCCCGCGCGCACCAGCGCGCCGCGCCGCGGCGCTTCGAACTTGCGGAAATAGCGCCACAGCCCGCGGTGCTTGTTCCATTCCACGAAGAACGGCCGCGAGCGGCTCGACACGCCGCGCACATGCACCACGCGCACGCCGTTGGCGACCGCGACGACCCCGCCGGCCTCGCGCACGCGCCGGCACAGGTCGAGGTCTTCGGCGTGCAGGCGGTAGCCTTCGTCGAAGCCGCCGATGCGCGCGAACAGCGACCGCGGCATCAGCATCAGCGCGCCCGAAGTGGCCTGCACGTGCTGCAGCGCCAGCGCATCGTCGGGCGCGACCGCCATTTTCGGCGCCGCCCACGGCCGGGCGATGCCGGCCAGCATCGCGGCGAAGTCCGGATCGCGCCGGCGCACGGCGGCGTCGCGCTCGCCCTGTTCGTTGACCAAGTCCGCGCTGAGCAGGCAATCGCCGAGCCCTGCGCCGAGCGCGTGCAGGCGGCGCAGGGTGTCGGTTTCGACCATGCAGTCGGGATTGACGAAGGCCAGCCAGTCGTCGCCGTCCGCCGCCGGCTCCAGGTCGGCCGCGCCCTGGTTGCAGCCGACCGAGAAGCCGGGATTGTCGGGATTGGCGATGAAGCGCAGGCGCGGGTCCAGCGAGGCCTGGCGCTGGACGATGTCGAGGGTGCCGTCGTCGGACTGGTTGTCGACCACGCGGATCGCGCCGACGCCGTCGCAGGCGCGCAGGCGCTCCAGGCAGTCCTCGATGGTGGCGGCGCTGCGGTAGCTGACCACCACGGCCTTGAACGGCGCGGCGGCGCCGGCGCGCGCGGATGCGCCCGGCGCGGACACGGCCGGGTCAGAGGAAGAGATCACGTTGCATGTCCGGTGGGCCGACCTCGCTGAGGCGGTCGGCGAGTCGTTGGCGCAGGTCGCGCAGCGGGTCCTGCATGAGGAAATGGGCCAGGCGCGAATGCCAGTCGGGCCAGCGCGCGGCCAGCGCGTCCATGTCGCCGTCGTGCGGCCGGCCCTCGCCGGCGCGCGCGACGAAGGCGGTATCGCACAACACGTTGCGCCAGCCCAGGCCGGACAGGCGCAGCGAAAGATCGGTCAGCGCGGCGTACCACGAGCCGTAGCTTTCCGCGTCGAGGCCGCCGGCGCGGCGGCGCGCGCCGCCGCGCAGCAGCACCGCGTGGCCGACCGCGGCCGGAAGTTCCGGGTGCGCGGCCGGCATCTGCGCCAGCGCGCGCGCCAGCCGCTCGGCGTCGCCGGCGTCGGGCATCGGTTCGATTTCGCCGATGCGCGGCCACGCCGCGGCCTCGCCGGCGTTGCACCACGGCGTGGCCGTGGCGATCGCGCCGTCGGCGGCGAAGCTGGCCTGCAGCCGGCTGAGCCAGCCCGGCGCGGGCACCGCGTCGGCCGCGAGCACGGCCACGTCGCTGTCGCCGCAGGCCTTGAGGATTTCGTCCAGGTGCGCGACTTCGCCGATGCCGCGCTGGCGCCGGCTGTAGTCGGCGCGCAAGCGGGTGCTGCGCAGCCAGCGCTCGACGATGGCGTAGCCGCGCGGCCCGGACTGGGCGTCGTCGGCCAGCCACACCCGCGCGCCGGGCGGGGTGCAGGCGTCGAGCGCGGCCAGGCAGGCGTCGAGCGCGTCGTCGTCGACGCCGACCGGGACCACGACGATCGGCAGGTCGCTCATCGTCCCGGCTCCGCGCGGCCGCGCCCGGCGGCCTGCGTGCCAGCGGCCTGCGTGCCAGCGGCCTGCGCCGGGCCGTTGCGCGGCGCCGCCGGGACGCGGCCGGCGCTGGCCGCGGAAGCGGCGGCGCGGCGGTGCGTCGGCGGGAGCGTGCGGCGATCGGCCATCGGGGCGTCGGTATGGGGCGGCCCATAGTGTGCGCGATCGCAGCCGCCCGCGGGTGATGGCGGCGTCAGAGCGCGCGGCGCGCGGTGCGGCGGCGATGCGGCGCGGGGCGATGCGGCGCGATGCGCAAGGCGACCTGCCGCGCGCGCCGGTGCGCGATCCGAGCGGCGGCAGCGCCCCGCCGGCGCCGTGCGGCAGCGCAAAAAAAACGGGGCCGGCGATGCCGGCCCCGGTTGCGGCGTGCGCGCGCGTGCGCGGCGCTTACTTCTTCTTCGGCTTCGGATTCAGCGGTTCCATCGCGCGGAAACGACGGGTGTACTCGTCGGTCAGGCCGCGCGATTCCTGCGGGTTGCGCACCAGCGTCGGGGTCAACAGGATCACCGTCTCGGTGCGGCGCGTCGCCGAACCCTGCCGGCCGAACAGCGCGCCGACCACCGGAATCCGGCTCAGCCCCGGCAGGCCGCTGCCGGTGCGGTTGCTCTCGTCCTTGATCAGGCCGGCCAGCAGCACGGTCTCGCCGCTCTGCACCGCCGCCTCGGTCTTGAGCTTGCGCGTGTCGATGGAGACGTTGGTCGAGGCGTCGCCGGCCGCGCGCGGCACCGCCGCGCTGACCTCCTGCACGATGTCCATGAACACCATGCCGTCGCGGCTCACCCGCGGGCGCACCTTGAGGATCACGCCGGTGTCGAGGTACTGCACCTGGCTGTAGGTGTTGTTGTTGCTGGTGCCGGTGTTGACCGAGACCGACTCGATCGGGATGCGCGTGCCGACGTTGAACGAGGCCTCGGCGTTGTTGCGCACGAACACCGACGGCGTCTGCAGCACGTGCACGTCGGTCACCGAATCCAGCGCGCTGATCACCGCGGCGGCGCCGTTCTTGACCAGCGACCAGGACATGCCCGGGCCCTTCACCCCGCCGATGCTGGCGGCGATCGTGCTCCACTTCAGCGGCACGTTCGGATTGGTGCGGCGGTCGAGGTTGGGGAAGCCGTTGTCGGTGGCGGCCTGCTCCAGGAACCAGTTCACGCCGTAGCTCAACTCGCCGGCCAGGTTGACCTCGACCACCTGCGCTTCGATGTGCACCTGCATCGGCATGACGTCGAGCTTGTCGATCACGTTGCGGATCGAGCGCCACGCCTGCGGGGTGGAGCGCACCAGGATCGAGTTGGTTTCCTCGACCGCGGCCACGCCGACCTTGGCGCCGTCGACTTCCAGCGTGACCGCGCCGTTGCCGGCGCGGCGCTGGCCGAGCGAGGCGCCGCTGCCGAGCCCGCCGCCGCTGCTGCCGCTCGACCCCAGGCCGCTGCCGCTGTCGTCGCTCTTGCCGATGTCGGCGCTGGAGGTGCCGTTGCCGCCGTCGCGCAGTTCGGTGGATTCCAGGCCCGGCATCAGCGAAGGCGCGCCTTCCCCGCCGCCACCGCCGCTACGGCCGGCGCCGAACACTTCGGCCAGCCGGTCGGCCAGGTCCTTGGCCTTGATGTACTTGAGCTCCTGGGTATAGAGCTGGATGCCGTCGCCGGCGCTGTCGATGCGGTCGAGCCAGTCCTTGATGTCGTCCAGGTACTCGGCCTGCGGGGTGATCACCATCACCGCGTTGGCGCCCTCGATCGGCATGAAGCGGAACATGCCCGACACCGGCGACTTGCCCTGTTCGCCGAACACTTTTTCCAGGTCGGCCACGACCTTGGTGGCCTTGCCCGACTGCAGCGGGAACACGCCCACCGACATGCCCGACAGCCAGTCGACGTCGAACACCTCGACCGTGCGCAGGTAGTGCTCGAGTTCCTGGCGGGTGCCGCCGACGGTGATGACGTTGCGCGCGTTGTCGACGTTGACGATGGCGTTGGGGCGCGCGTACGGCTTGAGGATCTTCTCCATCTCGGTCGCCGAGACGTACTTCAGCGGCACCGTGCGCACCTCGAAGCCGCGCGCGTTCTCGGCGCCGCCGGTGCGCGGCGACACGTTGCCCGGCAGGGCCTGGTCGGCCGGCACGATGTTGTAGCGGCCGCCGCTGTAGATCAGGCGCGCGTTGTTCCAGCTCAGCACCATCTCCAGCAGGTTCATCGCCTCGGCGGCGTTGACCTGCTTGGGCGTGGCCAGGGTCACGGTGCCCTGCACGCCCGGGGCGATCACGTAGTTCTGGCCCAGCATCTCGCCGAGGATGGCCTTGACCACCGCGTGCAGCGATTCGCCCTCGAAGTTGAACGAGGCGGTGCCGGTGGTGCCGGGCAGGCCCGGCGGCGGCTTGGCCGCGACCGAGTTGTTGATGACCCGGCCGGTGCCGCGGCGGATCTGCGCCTTGGGACCGTCCGCGTCCTCGGCCTGGACCGGCAGCGGCTCCTGCTCGACGCCGTTGCGGACCATGCGCACGCCGGCCTGCTCCCCGCCTGTCCCGTTCATGGCCTGCGGATCGCCTTCGCGCTTGATCCTCGGGGAAACCACGCTGGCGCACGACGCCAGTTGCGTGGCGATGATCGCTGCGGCCAGGGCGTGGGTGGCGAATTGCTGGGTTCGTTGCTTCATGCGTTCCACTCTGCGTGCCAGTCTTAAGGCGAATTGGCCGGGGGTTGGGCGGCTTGCTGTTGCTGCTGCCGCAGTTGCTGACGTCGCGCTTCGATGCGCTTTCGGATGGCTTCCATTTGCGCCTGCTCGGTCAGCGGCGCCGAGGCTTCGGCCGGTTGCGGTTGAGGCTGGGGTTGCGGTTGTTGCACCGGCGCGGCGTTGGCCGGCGGCGGTCGGTTCGGCGGCGCGGGTTGCGGCTGCGGCACCGGGCGGCCGGCGGTCGGCGGCGCGGCGATCGCCGTCGGCGGCTGCCCGCCCTGGCCGTTGTACACGCGCAGGTCGAGTTCGCGCCGCCCTTCCGGCCCTTCGAACACGGCCCGGCGCGGCTCCAGCGAGGTCAGGCGCCAGGCCGGATGCGACTCGGGCACCTCGCCGAGCTTGACCGGCACCGACTCGCTGCCGTCGGCCGGCTGCAGGATCGCCATCGACAATTGCGGAGTGATCAGCACGCTGGTCAGCAGGTAGTCGAACGCGGCCTGCTGGTTCTCGCCTTCGCCCTTGCCCTGCATGAAGAACGGCTTGGGCCGGCGGTCGTCGACGAACAACGGGCGCGCGGCGATTTCGCCGTACTGGGTCAGCGGGCCGAGCGTGTCCGGCGGGCTCTTGCGCGCCTGCGGCAGCGGCTTGACCAGCGACGGGTCGGGCGGCAACGGGTCGACATGGCGGCCCATGCCGGCCAGCGCCAGCACCCAGGTCAGCAGCGCCCAGCCGGCCGCGGTGGCCAGCAGCCAGGTACGCGGGCTGGCGTCGTCAAAGCGCATCGGCGGCTCCGGCGGGGGCGTTGGCGTTGTTGCCGCCGCGCGCGTTGGCCGGCGCGGCGCTGGGGTTGGGACGCAGGTAGCCGTACAGGTCGAAGCTCACGTCCAGGCCGCCGTCGTTGGCCGGGCCGGCGCTGCCGGGCACGAAGTAGCCGCGCGTCGACAGCAGGTTGAGGTTGCCGACGAACAGCCGCGGCGAGCCGCTTTCCAGCGAGTGCAGCACCGCCGCGGTCTCCGGCGCGCCGCAGCGCAGGCGCACCTGCACGACCACGCGCGCGTAGCGGTCGCGGCGCGGTTCGGCCAGCGGCGAACGGTTGACGATGCCGCAGCTGCGGTTGCCCGGGCTGGCCTGCTGGACCACGGTTTCCAGGCGCTGGACCAGGCCGGCGGTGGCCAGTTCGGCGGTGGCCTCGGGCAGGAAGCCCGGCCGGCTGGACTGCTGCTGGCGCACGCGCTGGAGCAGCTGCGCGACCTGCGGCGCCTGCTGCAGCTCCATGCGCTGGCGCAGTTCGCGCTCCTGCAGGCCGTGCAGGGTGTCGTCGGCCTCCATCATCGGCACCGTCCACCACGGGTGGATCAGCACCGCATAGGCGATGCCGAGCGCGGCGACCAGCAGGCCCAGGGCGAGCCAGCGTTCGCGGTCGGCGGTGAGTTGGCGCAGGCGGGAGCCGGTAGCGTTAAGGGCCACGCGCGCCCTCCGCGTTCTGCGCCTTGGGCGGGCCGATCTCGGCGGTCAGGGTGAAACGGTCGCGGCCGGTGGCCGGATCGGGCTGGACCGCGCCGGTCAGCGCCGGCGAACGCCACAGCGGCGTGCCCTGCAGCTTGCCGATCAGCGACGAGGCCTCGCGGCTGAGGCCGATCATCAGCAGGCTCTCGTCCTCGATCGCGAGTTTTTCCAGGTAGGTGCTGTCGGGCATGCGCCGGCTCAGTTCGTCGATGATCTGCACCGTGCTCGGGCGCGCGGCGCGGGTGCGGTCGAGGAAGGCCTGGCCTTCGATCAGGTCGACCACTTCCTGGCGCTGGCTGGCGGCCTGGCGCGCGGCGTTGGCGTTGCGGGCGATGGTCTGCTGCAGGTCCTTGATCGCGGCGCGGCGGTTGTCGAGCACCTGCCACATGCCCGCGGCCAGGGCCAGCAGCGCGACCGCGGCCAGGGCCAGGTTCCAGTAGCGGAACGGGTCGCGACGGGCGCGGCGCTGCGCCGGCGGCAACAGGTTGACGCCGAGCGGGACGCCGTCGGCGCCGGCCACGTCGATGCCGGCCAGGGTCGCGGCCAGCGGGCCGATCGCGTGCAACTGCGGGTCCAGCGCCTGGCGCGGCACCGCGACCAGTTCGGCCTCGATCTGGCCGTCGCCGTCGCGCCGCGCCAGCACGCGCGCGTCGAACGCGACCGCCTCGGCGGTGAACGGGGTCTGCCGGTCGATCTCGAAGCCGACCACGTCGCGCAACCGGTCGGCGGCGGCGGCGGGCAAGTTCAGGCGCCGGCGCAGGCTGGTCGCCGGCGGCAGCAGCAGCCAGCGCGGCAGCTCGCCGATGCGCGGCGGCAGCAGCGGCGCCAGCGGATCGGCGGCGGCATCGGCCGGCGCGCCGGAATTCCAGGCGGACAAATCGGGCAGCGTGGCCAGTTCCTGGACCTGATCGGCCTGCTGCAGGCGCAAGCGGATCGAGCCGCCCTGGGCGCCGCCGTCGACCTGCAACAGCAGCCGGCCGCGGTCCACGCCCAGGGCCTGGCGCGTGCGCAGCGGCAGCCACGAGGCCAGGGTCCGGCCCCACCAAGAGAAAAAGCCGCCCGCGCCGGGCGCCAGGCGCGCGCTCAGACTTCGCAACCGGTTGGCGGCCAACCGGCCTTCGGCTACTTGCGAGTTCATCGTGTTGAAGCTCCCTCCTCCCAACGCAGCGGGGTATAAGGCATTCCCGGCACCGCTCCCCCTCCCGCTCGCACGACCACCCGCAACACCGATTCGCGGCCATCCGTCAGCCGTGCACGGCTCTCGATACTATAGGTGCCGCTGCGTTCGCCGACGAGACCGCCGCCGACGCCGCCCGCCCCGGCACCCTGCAATTGTGACCCCGGCTGGTTTCTTTCTCGTTGACGCACCAGGTCGGCGCCGTTCAACCCCATAGCATCGAGCACTTCCTTCGCCGCGAAGGCCTGCTCGGGACGCGTACGGCCGCTGTAAACCGTGACCAGGGGCTCGATCCGCGCATACAGCTCCGGGCTGATCCCCAGCACCTGCTGGAGTTCGGCCACGCTTTCGAATTCCGCATCCTTGGCGCCATAGGGACGCCCGGCGGACGCGTAATCGGCATCTTCGGCGCCGCCGGCCGGTTGCGTGAGGGTGTCGGCGTCGCGCCAGTCGATGATCGCGCCGGCCAGTCGCGCCGCTTCGGACTGCTCCATCTTTCCGGTCGCCTGCAGCAAGGCGGTGAGCAGCTGCGCGTCGGCCTGATTGAGGTCGACCTTGCCGTTCTCGTCGACGATCTTGATCTCCAGCTGCGCATCGCCGTAACGCCAGCGATTCGGGCGGCCGTCGGGCAGCCACTGCAGCTTCTGGTCGCTCATCGCCACCCGGGTCAGGGCGTACTCGACCCCAGCGCGCGCGGCGTTGTGCGCGACCAGCCCGCGCACCTGCACCCGGCCCTGCAGGTTCTCGGTGCGCGCGGTCAGCGCGAACGCGCCGATCAGCGCGGTCAGCAGGGCGACCAGCCACATCACCAACAGAAGCGCCGCACCGCGGGTTCTCGAAGGTCCGACAAAAGCGACATCGCGATCCACGCGCGGCCGCGCAACCATGCCCGCGCCGCGCAGCCGCTTCGTCGTCTCCCGATCGCCGATGCCGGTCTCCATCACAACTCCGGCACGAAACCGCCGCCCGCGGCCGAGGCCAGGGGCAGCGACACCACCAGCGGCGGCCAGGCGCGGCCGTCGCGGTCGGTGAGGGTGACTTCCACCAGCAGCGGCAATTGCTCCGGCTGCTGCCATTGTTCCTGCCATTCGCCGAGCTCGCCGCGCTGCGGGTCCAGGGTGCGGTAGCGGAAACGCGCCGATTTCAGCCCCTCCACCAGCACTTCGGGCTTGCGCGGGCGCTCGTCCTTGATGGTTTCGCCGGCCAGCACCATCGACAGGTTCAGCACGATCCGGGCCTGGTCGCCGTCGCTCTCGATCGCGAAGTCGTGCAGGTACGGCCCGCCCTGGCCGAGGTAATCGGGCAGGTCGGCGACGAAGCGCAGGCGGTCGGGCTCGCCGACGAAGCGCTGCGGCACCGCCGTGCTCTGGTCGAACGCGAACGGGATCGGCCGGGTCGCGGCGATGCGCCGGCGCAGGAAGTTCTCGACCGCGCGCTCGCGCTCGCTGCGCTGGGCCAGGGCCTCGCCGCGCGAGGCGGTCTTGGTCGCCGCCGACAGGGTCGCGAACGCCAGCGCCAGTCCGGCTACCAGCAGCACCATCGCCAGCAGCACTTCGATCAGGGTGAAGCCGCGCGCGGACGCGCGGCGCGACGGCGCGCGACGGCGCGGCGCGACTGCGCGGCCCGCGCCGACGCCGCTCACAGCTGCGCCTCGTTGCCGGCGTTGCCGCTGCGCAAGGTGCGCAGCAGCAAACGACGGCCGCCGCCGCCCTCGCCCCACTCCACCGCCAGCTGCACTTCGAACAGGCGCATGGCGTTGGGATCGATGGGCTGGTTCGACGCCGGCAACTGCGCATCGCGCCACGGCGCGATGCCCAGTGTCCAGCGGTAGCGGCCGTTCTCGAACTCGCCGCTGCGCTGGCCCGGACGCACCGGCTGGCCGACGCCGACCTGGTCCATCAACGATTGCGCGTACAGCGCGGCGCGGCCGGCGTCGGACGACCAGCGCACCTGCTTGGCCGCGCCCGACAGCGAGCCCAGCAGCAGGGTCAGCGCCATCGCCAGCAGGGCGAAGGCGACGATCACCTCGAGCAGGGTGTAGCCGCGCTGGCGCGCCCCGCGGACGCAGCCGCGCGCGCGGCGCGGCGAATGCGCAGCGAAGGCGCGCGCGCTCATCGCGGCGCCTCGCCGCGCTTGAGCTTGACCTCGCCCGTCAGCCAGGCGACATCGACGTTCCAGGCCGCCTGCTTGGCGTGCAGCTTGACCCGGCCGCCGGTGGAGGCGCCGTCGGGGAAGAACACGATCGCGCCTTCGCCGCGGCGCGGCTGCACGTCGCGCGCGCCGGTGAAGACGATGCCGACGCCCTTGGGAATCTCACCGCTGCGGCCGTTCGGCGCGCTCCAGGTGTGCGCGGCCGGATCGATGAGGAACTTCTGCGAGCGCCCGCTGGCGATGGCCTGGCTGCGGGTGTAGCGCAGCTGCGCGGCGACCTGCTTGGACGCCGAGCGCAGCTGCATGCCGGCGATGCCGCCGTTGAGCGCGGCCACGGTCAGCACGCCGATGGCGCCGATCAAGGCGATCACCAGCAGGATTTCGAGCAGGGACATGCCGCGCTGGCGCGCGCGCGGCGACAGTCCGTCCAGGCGCGCGCGCGGCGGGTTCGCGCCGCGGCGCGGCGCGTCCGGCGACGACGGCGCGAGACCGCGAACGGCGCCGCCGGCCGCTGGCGCGGCCGGTCCCCGACGCCCTCCGCGGGCGGAGGGACTGTGCCGCGCGCCGTGCATCTATCGCCGGCTCAGTTATTCTTGATGTCGCCGTCGACGCTGCTGCCGCCCGGCTTGCCGTCCTTGCCGTAGCTGACCAGGTCGTAGGGACCGTTCTCGCCCGGCTGGCGGTATTCGATCGGATGGCCCCACGGGTCCTTCAGCTCGGTTTCCTTGGCGTACGGACCGAGCCAGCCGCTGGCGTCGGCCGGCTGCTTGACCAGTTCGTCCAGCGTGCCCGGCAGGCGGCCGGTGTCCATCTGGAACGAATCGACCTTGCCGGCCAACGTCTGGATCTGGCCCTTGGCCAGGTTGTAGTCGCCGCGGTCCTTGCCGCCGAGCACGCGGTTGCCGACGAAGGCGAGCACCGCGCCGATCAGCACGATCACGATGATGATCTCGATCAGGCTCATGCCCTGCTGCTGGCGGGCCGGGGACGGGGAGCGGGTCATGGAGCGGAGGTTGCGCATCGTCGTCGTCATCCGTTGTTGGCGGCAGAGGGGTCCTGCCGGGGCTGCGGTCGAATGGGGTGGTGGTGCAAAGGGTCGTGCGGCCGGACAGCGCCGGCGGAGCCGTCGCGTCCAGGTTCGCCTGCGAACGTCTCGCGCATGCGGACGGGGTCGCTAGGATTCTGTTCCGCGCGCATTTGCAAAGTTCGCGGTTTGGACACCGCGGTACAGGCTGCGTTCAATCCGCGCGCATGAACAGGCGCATCGGTGTGACGCAGCGCGGCAAACCGGCGCGCGGGCGTGCCGCGCGGGACGCGGCGGCGGACGGACGCGGGCACGGCGACCGGAGCGGCGGGCATGCTCAACCGATCGCGTTGGTGAGGTCGTACAGCGGCAACAGCACCGCCATCACCACCGTGCCGACGATGCCGGCCAGGGCCACGGTCACCACCGGAACCAGCGCGGCCAGCATGCGGTCCAGGGCCATGCCGGTGTCCTGCTCGAAGGTCTCGGCGGTCTTCATCAGCATCGCGTCGAGCGCGCCGGATTCCTCGCCGACCTGGATCATCTGCAGGGCCAGGCGCGGGAAGCGCTTGCCCTTGGCCAGCGCGGTCGACAGCGCCACACCGTTCTTGACCTCTTCGGCGGCGGCGTCGACGTCGGCGGCGAGCACGCGGTTGTTGAGCACGTTGCGGCCGATGCCGATCGCGGTCATCAGCGGCACGCCGTTGCGCACCAGGGTGCCGAGCGTGCGCGCCAGCCGCGCGGTCTCGATCTTGCCGATCAGCGGGCCGACGAACTTGCGCTTGAGCAGCCACTCGTCGAGCGCCTCGCGGAACGCCGGGTCGCGGCGCTTGCGGTCGAACCACAGCAGCGCCAGCGCCGGCACCGCGATCAGCACGATCCACCAGTCGCGCACGAAGGTGCCGGCCCACAGCACCACCTGGGTGAACATCGGCAGCTCGGCGTCGAGGCTTTCGTACATCGCGCCGAACTGCGGCACCACGTAGCCGAGCAGGAACAGCAGGCTCGCGCCGACCATCAGCAGCAGGATCGCCGGATAGATCAGCGCGTTGATCACCCGCCCCTGCATCTGCCGGCTGCGTTCGAGGTAGTCGTCGAGCCGCGCCAGCGTGTCGTGCAGGTTGCCGCCGGCCTCGCCGGCGCGGACCATGTTGATGTACAGGCGCGAGAACGTGCCGTGCTGGCGCTCCAGCGCCACCGACAGCGACGTGCCACCGCGCACCGCGTCGCGGATGTCGGCGACCGTGCTCTTGGCCGCCTCGTCCTCGGGCAGGTCGAGCAGGATGGTCAGCGCTCGATCGAGCGGCTGGCCGGCGCCGAGCAAGGTCGACAATTGCTGGGTGAACTGGACCAGGCGCGCGCCGGTGAACGGCTTGGGCTTGAACAGCCCGCGCCAGC